>CALUGU010000028.1 GCA_944320255.1 uncultured Prevotella sp.
TTTGCCGCCTTTTAGCGTATGTCCGCCCCGGCCTTGCCGTGCGCGGGCGGGTCATTTCCTGCCGAAGTCGGCGGGGATGTCGCCCCATTTGCGCGTGTCCCACTGTATGACGGGTACACGGAAGGGGTGCGTCCGCAGCCACGCCTCGGCGCGCGCGATGACGTCGTGTAGTTGCGCCGTCTTCTGGTTGCGTTCCAGTTTGGTCTTGCACTGCATCTTCCTCACCCACGTTATCGCCGTGAAGCTGTCGCTGTAGATGGTCTTGCGCAGCCCTTTCTGCTCCATCAGGGCCAGCGCGTGCACTATGGCGAGGAACTCCCCGATGTTGTTCGTGCCGAAGACGGGGCCGTAATGGAACACCACCGCGCCCGTGGCGAGGTCTATTCCGCGGTACTCCATCTTGCCTGGATTGCCGCTGCACGCCGCATCCACGGCCCATGCGTCGGCCGAAACTTCGGGCGGAAGAGGCAATACCGTGTCGTTGCGGTAGTCGGGAGGATTGACGATTTCTTTTTGCATAGGTTGATTGGAATATATGCCCAATGAGCCGGATGGGCTTAATGCGCCGATAAGTTGCAACCTTGACTCTTCACTTTTAATTATTACGGCGTCTGCCATCTCCTCCCCTTGGGGAGGTTGGGAGGGGGCTTCATTACATCCTTTCCGGCATCTCGATACCCAACAAAGCCATGCCGTTGCGCAATGTCTTTGCCACATTCGCCGCAAGAACTAAGCGGAGAACTTTCTCCTCGTTGCTGTCCGCGTTGAGGATGCTGTAGTCGTGGTAGAACTGGTTGAACTCCTTGGTCAGTTCGTAGCAGTAGTTGGCTATGCCGCTGGGGCTGTAGTCCGTGCCGGCCTGGCGCACGGCGGCGCCGTATTCGGCCATTTTCTGTATGAGTTCGGTCTCCTTCTGGTTCACGGGATACGTGCCGCTGAGCGTCGTCGGGATGTCGATGCCCTGCTCCTTGGCCTTGCGCATGATGCTGCGTATGCGTGCGTAGGTGTACTGGATGAACGGACCCGTGTTGCCGTTGAAGTCTATCGACTCCTCCGGGTTGAACAACATGTTCTTCCTTGCGTCAACCTTCAGGATGAAATATTTGAGCGCGCCCATACCCACGATGCGTGCCACGTTGGCCCGTTCGTCGTCGGTCATGTCGCTGAACTTGCCCAGCTCCTCGCTCGTCTGGCGCGCGTCCTTTATCATTTCGGCAATGAGGTCGTCGGCGTCAACCACAGTTCCCTCGCGGCTTTTCATCTTTCCGTTGGGCAGTTCCACCATTCCGTAAGAGAAGTGCACCAGCTCCTTGCCCCACTTGAAGCCGAGGCGGTCGAGCAGGATGGAAAGAACCTGGAAGTGATAGTTCTGCTCGTTGCCAACGACGTAAATCATCTTGTCTATCGGGTAGTCGGCGAAGCGCATCTCGGCGGTGCCGATGTCCTGCGTCATGTACACCGAAGTGCCGTCGGCGCGGAGCAAAAGTTTCTGGTCAAGACCTTCATTCGTGAGGTCGGCCCACACGCTGCCGTCGTCCTTGCGGAAGAAAAGACCCTTCTCCAAGCCCTCTTCCACCTTGGCCTTACCCTTCAAGTAAGTCTGCGATTCGTAGTAAATCTTGTCGAAGCCTACGCCGAGAGCCTTGTACGTCTCGTCGAAACCGGCGTACACCCACGAGTTCATCTTCTCCCAGAGGGCGCGCACCTCAGGGTCGCCCTGCTCCCACTTGACGAGCATTTCGTGGGCTTCCTTGGTGAGCGGAGCCTCGTCCTTGGCGCGCTTCTCGGCCTCCTCGTCGGCCATGCCGTCGGCTATGTATTTGGCTTTCAGCTCCTTCACCTCCTCGCGGTAGTGCTTGTCGAAGGCCACGTAATAGTCGCCTATCAGGTGGTCGCCCTTCTTTCCGCTCGTTTCGGGCGTCTCCCCGTTGCCGTATTTCAGCCAGGCCAGCATCGACTTGCAGATGTGTATGCCTCGGTCGTTCACTATGTTGGTCTTCACCACGCGGTTGCCGTTGGCCTGCATTATCTGCGCCAGGCTCCAGCCTAAGAGGTTGTTGCGCACGTGGCCGAGGTGAAGCGGCTTGTTGGTGTTGGGCGACGAGTATTCAATCATCACCAGCGGGGCGTCGTCCTTGGCCTTCCGCTCGCCGTAATGCTCGTCGGCGTTGATGTCGGCCAGCAGCGCGAGCCACGCCTTCGGCGACACCGTGAGGTTGAGGAAGCCCTTGACAACGTTGTACGAGGCCACGGCCGGCTCGTTCTCAACGAGCCAGCGGCCTATGTCCTCCGCCGTTTCCTCCGGCTTCTTGCGTGAAGTGCGCAGCAGGGGGAACACCACCAGCGTCAAGTGTCCTTCAAACTCGCGCTTCGTTTTCTGCACCTGTATCATCGCTTCGGGCACGTCCTGCCCGTAAAGAGCCTTCACGGCGGCCATCGCCGCGCGGCTTATTTCATTTGCGATATTCATTTTCTTTTACCTTAAACATTATTATGTAACGGCTGCAAAATTACGAAAAATAGTGGAGATACGGGGCGGTTGGCGTAAAAAATAACATCCAAATGGCTTTGCCGCCGGCACTGTTTCAGTTGCGTGGGAGGTTTTCCTGAAAAATGCGTCGCATCTGCCCGTCAGGCAAAAGACCGTCATTCGCCTTGCAATTCACGGCTTTTCGCACGCTGAAAGACGGCAAATTGCACGGCGTTTTGCCGTCTTTTGCAAGTCAATTACTTCCAGGTGAACACCGACCTGGCCGCCGGAAAGACGCGCATGGCCATCCGCAAGGTGGACAACAAGCCCGACGGCACCACGCTGTTCGCAACCAACTCACTGGCACAGGCACCCTGGAAAATCGTAGATATGGAATATGTCACCAAGCACGGAGGCAACTGCACGTATGACGACGAGACCTGCACGGTCACGTTCAAGGGCGGCTACGACCGCTGGATCGACCTGCCCGGACTCTCCGGCGACCTCACTGGCCACACCAACCTTGAGGCTACCATCCTCAAGAGCAACGTAATCCTCACCTTCAACGTGCGCTACAAGGACGCCGACGGCAAGACGCAGCAGGTGAAGGCGCAGACGTTCTACGGCCGGATGAGCAAGGAAATCACCGCCAAGAAGACCCTGAAGGTAGACCTTACGAACAAGGGCAAGATTGGCGACGACATCCTCAAGAACGTTGTCAGCGTGCGCGTGTCGATGGTCAAGCAGTCAGGCGGCGCCGAGGAACCTTGGTTCTGCCAGTTCGGCGACATCGTAGTGAAATAAGTCTGATTTTCATAACCGAAGTAAATCACCGACGAGCCGTCTCCCTTTAACCCAAATCGGTCATTACATTCAATCATTAATGTATGATTGGCGTTCTAATAACCGATCAGGGTTAAGCCGGGAGACGGCTTTTTCTTTGCGGTCGGCGTCGCGTCCGTTTCCGTCAGCCGCCGTGCCGAGAAATTCCGTTTCTTTTGTTTTTTACGATGATTTTAAGTAAATTTGCAGCGGAATAACATCATCGCCAATGAACAGATACACACAGTTCGCCCTGCTTTCAGCGTCAACTCTGAGGATGCTGCCCCACATACTGTGGTACTTGCGTTTCAAGAAGACCATCGACGCCGACCTTGAGCCTTACGGCGAAGGGCGCGGCTCGCTGCTGGCGTTCATCAAGGTGTGCACAAGGCAGAAGGTGTTCCGCAACCTGTTCTACTACCGTCTGGGCGAATACCGCTCGGTGTTCATCAAGTGGCTCATGCCCGGCGACCCCACGCTGCACATCACCTGCCCCGAAATCGGCCCCGGATGCCACCTCGAACACTCTTACGCCACCTACCTCAACGCCGACAGGATAGGGCGCGGCTTCTACTGCCTGCACCTCGTAACCCTCGGCAACGGGCGCGACGGACGCCCCACGATAGGCGACAACGTAAAGATATTCACGGGCGCGACGGTGTTCGGCAAAGTCACCGTGGGCGACGGCGCGACGATAGCCGCCGGCGCGGTGGTGGCCAAGGACGTGCCCGCCGGCTGCACCGTGGCCGGCAACCCGGCCGTGATAGTGAAGCGCGGCGGCGTAAGGGTGCGCGAAGAACTGTGACTTTATTTATTCAACATACCCTATGGACTCTCTTGTTTCCATAGGCTCCATGTCTTCCATAATCACTGAAAAAACAATGACTGAATTTGAAAAAATGCGCAGCCAAGAGCTGTACGACTTCTCAGACCCGGAAATCCTCGCGAGCCTCAGGCACGCCAAGGAAGCCTGCACGAAGTTGCAGACGATGACGCTGACAAGCGACGGCTACCGTGAAACCATCGAAGACCTCATACCCGGCATCCCGGAGGACAGCACCATCTGCCCGCCGTTCCACTGCGACCACGGCAACGGCCTCCGCATAGGCCGCAACGTCTTCGTGAACTACAACTGCACGATGCTCGACGGAGGCCTTGTCACCCTGGAAGACAACGTTAAGATAGGCCCCCACTGCCAGATATACACGCCCCACCACCCGGAAGACCACGTGCTGCGGCGCAAGACCGTGGAGACGGCTTACCCCGTGACCATAGGCGAAGACACGTGGCTCGGCGGCGGAGTGATAGTGTGCCCCGGCGTCACCATAGGCAAGCGGTGCATCATCGGGGCGGGCAGCGTGGTGGTGAAAGACATCCCCGACGACTCCGTAGCCGTGGGGAACCCCGCCAAGGTGATAAGGAAAGTAGCCCGATCTTAATATAATGTGCATCAATGAATAGTCTTAAAGGTAATCAAGCATCCCCGCATGGCGGAAGCGGGGTAGGGTGTCGCGGTGGAAAAACGTCCATCCTCTTTGTCTGTCTGGGAAATATTTGCCGCTCTCCGGCCGCCGAGGCGGTGATGAAAAAGAAGCTGGAAGACCGTTGGCCGCTGTGCGCCGGCGTAGAGGTTGACTCCGCTGGCATCGGCTCTTGGCACGAAGGACAGCTGCCCGACCGCCGCATGCGCCGCCACGGCGCCGCCCGCGGTTATGACGTTAGCAGCGTCGCGAGGCAGGTGAAGGCTGAAGACTTCGCCCGCTTCGACTACATCTTCGGCATGGATCACGAGAACATGGCCGACCTCCGCCGCCTTGCCCGCACCGAAGAGGAACGCTCCAAGGTGATGTGCGCAGCCGACTTCATGGCCCGCCACCCGCAATATGACACCGTGCCCGACCCGTATTATGGCGGCGACGACGCTTTCGAGCTTGCCCTCGACCTGATTGAGGACGCCTGCGACGGCATCATCAACCGCCTGCTTGACGTCCGTTGACGGCGCGGCTTATGGCCGTCTGCCGCCAAGACTGTAAATCTTTGGTTTACACTTTGCCCGCATTGCGGTTTAAAATGACAGTAAATCTTCATTTTGGCGTTTGCCGATAGCGCGGTTTCCGACTTTTTTCGTATCTTTGTCTTCCGTTTGAAGATGTAGACAAAGGTGATGAGTCATAGTCTTAATGGATGGAGGCGCCATCTCGTAATGGGCGTGGCGGCGTGGCTGTGAAGCGCACCCTGCGGCTTGTTCCGCTTGCGGTCGTGGCCTCGCTGTGCTGCCTTGTGGCCGCTTGCGGCGGCGGTGGCGGGCGCGGCGGAGAACGCAGCGTGAGGCTGGAGGCCGCATTGGCGGCAGCCGACGACTCGTTGGCTGCCAACTCTCCGTATGCTTACGCCATGCTTGAGGCCGGCATCGCCGACGCCGCAGACAGTCTTGAGTATTATGACTGGTACCTGCGGATGATGCGTTACAAGGTGCAGCGCGGGGTGCCTGACACTTCGGAGCTGCGCTGGGGGCGCGCTTACGACTACCTTTCGCGCCAGGAACGCACGCCGAGGGTTGACGGCATGATGGCCGTCTTGCTTAACACCAAGGGCAGTTATTACTACAAGCTCCACCTGGAACCGGCCAAGGCTATAAGCGCGTACAGCGAAGCCTACTCGCGGCTGAAGGGCAGCGACTCGGAGAAACGTCTGCCCGACGTGTGCGCAAACCTTGGAGACGCGTATGTGTCGGACAACGACATGCCGCTCGCCGCTTACTGGTACCGCCGCGCCTTGGTGCTTGCCGACTCGCTCGAACTTCCCGCCGAGGATTACGTCAGCCTTTACATGGGGCTTGGGAGGATTTACCTTAACCTTGGAGACTTCGACTCTGCGCTGCAATGTTACAAGACGGCGGACCGCAACTTCGGGCTGATGCCGCTGAACATGAAGTTTTATTTCCTGACAAATTACGGCAACTATTATTATTACGCGGGCGACTACGCGGCCTCGCTGGAGGTGTTCCGGCGCATGGATCGCCTGGTCAGGGAAAACGGGATGCTGCAAAGCTATGAGAGATACTTGTGCCTCGTCAACATGGCCGACCTCTACCTGAACCTCGACAGGCCGCAAGAGGCGAGGCGCGCACTTGCTCCGGCCGAGGCGTTTTTCACCAAGATTGGCGACGAGACGGCCATATACTACGCCCACACGATACGGATGGGCCTCGCCCTGAAGGCCGGCGACACCGCCTCCGTCGGCAAGATGCTCTCCGGCGAACGGCTTACGGCGCCCATAGACTTCAACCTTGTGAACATACGCCAGCGTTACCTGCGCGACTATTACGTGCGGCGGGGCGACTACGAGGCCGCCTACCGCAACCTCAGCGACAGCATAGCGCGCAACGATTCGCTGAAACACAACGTGGCGAACATGCGCGCCTCGGAGATTATGATGCGTTATTCGCAAGACACGTTGAGGCTGAACTACGAGATGGACATGCAGGCTAAGGACGCCGACATCCGCACGGCGAGGCTTTGGATGTCAGTGGGCGTGCTGCTGATTGTCGCCCTTGTCCTCACGTTACTTTACGGATACACGTTCGCACGGAAGCGAAGGCTGCAACTGCGGATGCAGCTTATGCAGCTGAGACTGCTCAACGTGAGGTCGAGAATATCGCCGCACTTCATCTTCAACGTGCTCAACCGCCGCGTGGCCGAGGCTTCGCAGGAGGGCGCGGCGGAGCTGATGGCGCTGGTGAAGCTCATCAGGGCGAACCTGAAAATGTCGGGAAAAGACTTCGTTACGCTGAAAGAGGAGCTTGACTTCGTGCGCAGTTACGTGGAAGTGGAGCGCGCCTCGCTCGGCGACGACTTCTCGTTCGAGATGGACGTGCCGCCAGGCGGCGTGGCCGATGGCGTGCAGGTGCCGTCGATGTTCGTGCAGATACTTGTGGAGAATGCCATAAAGCACGGTCTGAAAGGGCACCGGGGGCGCAAGCTGCTGCGTGTGAGCGTGGCCTTGGATGCGGCCGGATGCCGCATAACGGTGGCCGACAACGGGGCGGGCTTCGACATACGGCGCAGCGACCCGTCATCGACCAAGACGGGAATGAAGGTGATAAGGAACACCATAGCCATGATAAACCACGGCAACAAGCGCAAGATAAGGCTTGAAGTGAACAACATCGCCGGGGCGGGCGGCGCCGTGGAGGGCTGCGAGGTGACGCTCACCGTGCCGCCGGGGCTGAAGCCCGTGATGCCGTGTTAACCTTAAATAAAGAGAAAAAGGATGAATGTTATAATAGTAGACGACACCAAGGAGGCCATCGACAGCCTCGCCGCTAAGCTGGAAAGGTATCCGGGCGTGACGCTCGCCGCCACGGCCATGAACGGCGAGGACGGCATAGACAAGGTGCTGAGGCACAAGCCGGAGCTGCTGTTCCTCGACATGGAGCTGCCCGACATGACGGGCATAGGCTTCCTTGAGCGTGTCAAGGAGGTGTCGGATTACTGGTGTTACGTGGTGATTTACACCGCTTACGACGACTATATGCTGCCGGCGTTCAGGAACAAGGTGTTCGACTTCCTGCTGAAACCTATCGACGACAACGAGCTGGACACGATAATGAACCGCTTTTACGCCGACCGCGCCGCAGGGAATGACGCCCGGCGCGACGCCGAACCGGCGAAGGCCAACGGCGGTAAGCTGTTGTTTTACACCAACGCCGTTGACTTCCGGCTCGTGCAGATACGCGACATCTGCGTGTTCCAGTACGACCACGACGCCCGCGTGTGGACCGTCACGGCTGCCGGCTGCGACCGTCCGCTGCGCCTGAAGCGCAACGTCAACAAGGACGCCATCCTCGCGATAGACGACGGTTTCGTGCAGGTGAGCCAGAAGTGCATCATCAACGTCAACTACCTGCTTGAGGTGCGCGACAACATCTGCCGCTTCTACCCGCCGTTCGACAACATCACCGACGTGAAGGTGGGCCGCTTCTTCCGCCGCAAACTCATCAGCCGTTACAATTCGTTATAAGCCATTGCGCCAGGCTTTGGTGGCGCTTCAAAATCCCAGGTTTTACCATCCGCATTTTGAAAAGCCGTCTTTTGCCTTGCAAGAGACGGCTTTTCAGCGTGCCGTTTGCCGTCTTTCGCCGGGATTACGGCATATTGTTGAATATCAGGGAGTTACGAATGCGTCTGCGGTGAGCAGGCGTAGGGCGTGAGCCTTGAGCCAAGTCAATTAATTGCGCGGCGTCGTGGAAATAAACATTTATTATCACCGGCGCGGCGGGAATGAGGCGCAAAATCCGTAATTTTGCGCTCCGTCAGGCATAGGAAATAATATTTTGCAATTTAACTGTTGAGAGATGATAAAGGCATTGTTCTTCGACGTAGACGGGACGCTCGTCAGTTTCAAGACCCACAGCATACCGCAGTCGGCCGTGGACGCCATCGCCGAGGCCAAGCGTCGCGGCGTGGGCGTGTATATTTCAACGGGCAGGCCGATGAGGCTGATTAACAACCTTGGGGCTATAAGCCACCTCATTGACGGCTACATCACGGCCACGGGCGCGTATTGCACCATCGGTGGCAGCGTGGTGCGCTGCCTAACGATACCCGACGACGAGGCCCGCGCCCTCGTGAGGATGTCGGGCGAGATGGGCTTCGCCACGCTTGTCGTAGGCGTCAGCGACCTCACGGTAATCAACCCCACGCCCGACGTTGACAGGCTTTACCGCCAGATGCTCAACGTGGATTACCTCGGCGAGGGCGTCAACGTAGAGGACGTGCTGCGCCAAGGCATAATACAGTTCACGCCGATTATCAGCCTTGACACCGAGCGGCGGCTGATGCCCGTGATGGAGCACTGCGTGTCGGCGCGCTGGTATCCCGACTTCGCCGACATCACGGCGCGCGGAGCCGACAAGGGCACGGCCCTCAAGGTGATGGCCGGCCGTCTCGGCATAGGCGTAGGGGAGACCATGGCCTTCGGCGACGGCGGAAACGACAAGACCATCATCCGTGCGGCTGGTGTCGGCGTGGCCATGGGCAACGCCGGCGACGATGTAAAGGCCGTGGCCGATTATGTCACCACGGGCGTTGACGACGACGGCGTAAGGAACGCCTTGGAGCATTTCGGTGTTATTTAACAAATGTTCATATTGAGTTTTGGGCTAAACGCCATCTCGGCCATGCGCCGGCTGGGCGCGGCGCGGCCCTGTTCATTCCCCCGCCTTGAGGTCTTCGCCCCAGTGGGTGACGGCCTCGCGAGCCTCGCGCTCTTGTATTTCCTTGGCTTTCTTGGGGTAGAATATTAATCGCAGCGACTGGTTGTAGTTAAAGTAGTTCCACATCCAGTTGAGCAACACCACCAACTTGTTCCTCACGCCGAGTATCGAGCGCAGGTGGACAACGAGCCACATCACCCACGCCACGAAGCCGCTCATCTTCACTCCGGCGAACTCGGCCACGGCCTTGTTGCGCCCCACGGTGGCCATTGCGCCGAGGTTCTTGTATTTGAAGGGCTTCATGTCCTTGCCCTTTTCAGCCCGCTTGATGTTCCGCGCGAGGTTCTTGCCCTGCTGTATGGCCACCTGCGCCAGTTGCGGATGCCCGTTGGGGAAGTCCTCGTCGCCCTCCACGATGCACTGGTCGCCGATGCAGAACACCGAGTCAAGGCCTTCCACGCGGTTGAAGCGGTCAACCTTTATTCTCCGTCCGCGGCCGAGAAGCCCCTCGTCGAGGTTGCCCACGGGGCTGCCTGCCACGCCGCTCACCCAGATGAACGTGCGCGTGGCTATCTCGCTTCCGTCCGCCAGGGCCACCTTGTGGTCGTGATAGTCGGTCACCATCTTGTTCAACAGCACGTTGACTCCCATGTTGCGGAGGAACTTCTCGACGGCCGCCGATGATTCGGGCGACATCCCCGACAGCAGCCTGTTGCCCGCTTCTATCAGGTAGATGTTCATCAGGCTTGGGTCGAGGTCGGGGTAGTCGTGCGGCAGCACGGTGCGCTTCATCTCCGAAAGCACGCCCGCCACCTCCACGCCCGTGGCCCCGCCGCCCACTATCACGACGTTGAGCAGCTCCTGTTGCTCCACCTTTGTGGCGCAGGTTATGGCCCTCTCGATGTTAGCCAGGATGGCGTTTTGCAGCCCCATCGCCTCGTCCACGGTCTTCATCGGCATGGCCTCGGCCTCCACGTTCTTGTTGCCGTAGAAGTTGGTGGTGGTGCCGGCGGCCAGCACAAGGTAGTCATAGTCCACCTTCCCGATGGAAGTCTGTATGATTTTCTTGTCCGGATACACGGCCCTAAGCTCCGCCATGCGGAAGTAAACGTCCTTGCTGTGCTGGAATATCTTCCTGAACGGGAAGGATATTGAGCTTGGCTCCATGCCCGCCGACGCCACTTGGTAGATCAACGGGGGAAACTGGTGGTAGTTGTTACGGTCGATCAGCACCACTTGCAGACCTGAATGCTTCAGCTTGTTGGCCACTTTCAGCCCGCTGAAGCCGCCTCCTACGATAACGACACGCTTCTTGCCGCCTTTTTCGATGTTCAGACTCATACTGTGCCTCCTTTGTTGGAATGGTTGTTATTGATACAATTTCTAAGACGTGGCAAAGTTAATGCTTTTAGCGTTAGCATAGTGCCGCAGACTTGGATTTATGCTCTTAAAGCCTGATTTTTTGATATATGTAAAGCCGTTCATATCCGCGGCCTCGGCGTGTGCTTGCCGGGCGTATTGTAAAAGGGCACCTTTCAGCCTGTGAAAGGTGCCCTTTTAGCGTGTCGTTTGCGCCCTTTTGCAATGCGAAAGGGCGTTAATCGGAATTGCCTTTGCGCCGTGCGCTGATGTCGTTCATTTTCTTCAGCCTTTCGGGCGAATACGTCCGGCTGTGGCGGTCGATGAAGTCGAACAGCATGAAGGCCCGTTCCAGTATGTCGCCGCGCATGGGTTCGCTCAGCCAGTCGGCCTCTGCGTAGTAAAGTTCGGCCAGCATTTCCATGCGCTCAAGACGCTCTTCCTCAGGGAATTTCTCGAACGAACGCATCACGTCGTCCATCGTCCCTGCGTGGTAAAGGTCGTAACCGCCTAAGTATTGGGCGAACAGCCGGCGCACTTCCGCCTGCCTTTCGCCCGCCTCTTTTTTCTCTACCAACCGGTGCAAGGCGGCGAAAAACTCTCGTATCAGCCGCTGGATGTAGTCACGTTGGAGCATAAGATAGAAGCCCCCACCCGGCCTCCCCGCGGGGAGGGGACTGTAATTACTTTTAAAGGTTATTATTTAATTGTTGTTATTTAGTTGTTAGTAATATCACTGTGGCGTCGGCTCTCCTCCCCTTGGGGAGGTTGGGAGGGGGCTGTTGGCTGCCGTTCTCCTCCCCTTGGGGAGGTTGGGAGGGGACTGTCGTTATTTATATATTCATACAACTTCTTGTAAAACGGGTGGCGGGTCATCGTCGCCACGTCGCCCAGTATTATCAGTTTCATGCGTGCGCGGGTGATGGCCACGTTCATTCGGCGCAGGTCTGAGAGGAAGCCTATCTGCCCGTCGGCGTTGGCGCGGACAAGGGAGATGACGATGACGTCGCGCTCCTGCCCTTGGAAACCGTCCACCGTGTTCACCGTTACGAGGCTGCGGTAAGGCTTGAAAAACTCCTTTTTCCTGATGAGGCGGCGCAACAGCTGCACCTGTGCACGGTAAGGCGATATTACGCCTACGTCGATGCTCTCTTCAAGTATGCGCCTTTTGCCTATCTTCGTGAAGTAATCTTGCAGCACGCCGAGCGTCAAGTCGGCCTCGGCGCGGTTGATGCGGCCGAAGCTCTCGCCCACGAACTCCTCCTCGCCGGCCACTTCCGACGTGTCGATCCACGTCATCGGAGTGTCCAAGTCGAGTATTCCGCGGAACTTGATTTGCGGCGCAGCTTCCACCATTCCGCCGTAGAACCAGTCGCTCGAAAAGCGCATTATCCGCTCGTTCATGCGGTATTGCGTCTTCAGCAGCGTCACCACGCCGGGCTTCAGCCTGACTATGCGCTCCATAAGCGTCGTAGCCAGCCCGCCGCGCATGGCCGCCACGCTCTTCACCGTGGGCGGCAGCTGGCAGTGGTCGCCGGCAAGCACCACCCTCGTGGCCTTCCTTATGGCTATCCAGCACGCCGCCTCAAGGGCTTGCGCGGCCTCGTCGATGAACAGCGTGCCGAACTTCTGCCCGGCCAGCAGCCTGTTGGCGCTGCCCGTCAGGGTGCAGGCTATGACGCGCGCCTCGCCGAACAGCTCGGCGTTTATGCGTATCTCAAGCTCCGTGGCGCGGCTTTTCAGGCGGTCGAGCTTCTGGTGGTAATCGTCGCCCCGCCGCCGTTTGCGGTCTTTGCGCAGTTTCCTTATGGCCTCGCGGATGCTCCACAGCTGCGGGTAATCAGGGTGGTCGGCGAACCTCCGTTCGTAAGTGAACGAGAGCATCTTGTCGTTCACCTTCACGGGGTTGCCTATGCGTAGCACGTTGACGCCGCGGTCTACGAGCCGTTCGCTTATCCAGTCCACCGCCATGTTGCTCTGCGCGCACACTAACACCTGGTTTTCGCGCCGCAGCGTCTCGTAAATCGCTTCCACGAGCGTCGTCGTCTTGCCCGTGCCCGGCGGCCCGTGCACTATGGCCACGTCCTTCGCCCGCAGCACGCTGTTCACGGCCTGTTCCTGCGCGGGGTTCAACCAAGGGAAGCGGACGGGGTCGAACGAGAACACTCCGGCCTCCTGCCGCGTGCCGAAAAGGTCGCGCAGGTAAGCCAGCCGGTTGCCTTTGGCGTTGATTACACGGTCCAAGGCGTCGAACATCAGCTTGTAAGTCGTCTTGTCGAAGAACAGTTGCACGCCCACGTCGCCGCCCGTTTGCAGCTTTGACAGCGGCGCGCTGTCGGGCACTGTCACCACCATCCTGTCGCCGTCAACGTAGCTCACCGTGCCCGTGAAGAGGAAAGAAGCCCCCTCCCTGCCTCCCCGCGGGGAGGAGCCGGGCTTGCCTTGCCTGTCAGTCCCCTCCCCTTGGGGAGGTTGGGAGGGGGCTTTCTTTTGCACGAAGAACACCACGGGGCGGCCGAACTCGAAGTTGTGCTCAATCTCGTTGTCCTGCGTCCGGAACACCTCCACGGCCAACTGGTTGAGCGAGTTGTAGTAACTCTTGCCCACGCTGACGGGGAACCACGCGTCGCCGCGCTTCACCTTGCGCTGCAACCCCATGGCCTCGGCCTGCCGGCGGTACTCCTCCTTCTCGCAGTTGTATTCTATCTCAAGCAGCAGCTTGTGCTGCATGAGAGCCTGTACGGGTGATGATGAATAGTTGTCCACGGGTGCAAAGATAGGCGTTTTTCAAGTAGTTAAGGTGATAGGCGTTGTTAAAGTAGTTAAAGACAAACGCTTTTTTACGACAGCCTTGCGGCAAGGCGTTTTCCAATTCACGGTCTTTTGCGCCGCAAGAGACCGTAAATCGCAACGCAAAATGCCGTCTTTTAGCGTGTAAAAGACGGCATTTCGTAATGCGTTGGATGTCAGGCGGTTATGAAGGATGAAGTTAACACCCTTGTCCGCACAGGCTGCTTTGACGTTCTCTCTTCTCGTATTTCCTGCAAAAGATTATGAACGACAGCAGGCCGAGGCCCACGAACGGCACGCCGACGAGGGCCGCATAGCGCACGGGCAGGCCTGCGGCGATGGGCAGTCCGCCGCAAAACGCTCCCAAGGCGTTGCCTAAGTTGAAGGCAACCTGTATGCTTGCGCCGCCGAGGAGTTCGCCGCCGGGGGCGTATTTCAGTATCAGGAACTGTTGCGGACTGCTTACGGCGAAGAGGCATCCCGTGCATACCACCATCAGGGCGGCCGACATCCATCCGTAGCCGGCAAGTATGAAGGTGAGCGTCAGGGCGGCTATGGCGATGCACTGCGTCACGGCTACCACGTGGCCGGGGCGGTGACGGTCGCAAAGGCGGCCGCTTATCATGTTGCCGGCTACCATGCCGAAGCCGGCGGCAATCATCAGTGCGGGCAGCGCGTCGGCGCTGAAGCCTCCGTCGGTGAGCAGCGGACTGATGTAGCTGTACCAGCAGAAGATGCCTCCGTTGGCAAACATCGTGGCCGCGAGGATGAGCCACGGGGCGTCGCTTTTAAGGAAGGCGAACTGATGGCGGAAGCCTTTGTCGGGCAGCGCGCCCACGCCCGGCACCCACTTCCAGATGTAATAAATCACTATTATGCTGACGAACATCACCAAGACGAACGGGAAACGCCATGAGACCGTGGAGCTCAGGCCCGTGGCCAAAGGCACTCCGAAGAGGTTGGCAACCGTCATTCCGGCCACCATTATCGACACGGCGCCCGTCTTGTGGCCCTCGTCGGCAAGCCTGACGGCGACGATCGAGGCCACTCCGAAGTAAGCCCCGTGGGGCAGTCCGGAGATGAAGCGTGCCACAAGCAGCATCCAATAGTTTACGGAAAAGGCCGCCAGCGTTGACCCGAAAAGTATCAGGCAGGCCAAGGCAAGCAGTATACCCTTCAGCGGATACTTGTGCACCACCACCAAGAGGGGCGCGCCGCAGCATACGCCCAGGGCGTAGGCTGAAATCAGGTGGCCGGCCTCCGGTATGCTTACGCCGAGGCTTTGCGCCACGTCGGGCAGTATGCCCATCATCACAAACTCGGCAATCCCAAGCGCAAGGGTGCCGAACGCTAATGCTACTAAACTTTTTTTCATCGTGTGTTATCCTTGTTTTAATCTTTTTATGAATGTCCGCAAAGCTCCCATTCATAGAGAATTTAAAGAAGTAACAGAAGTTATCACTTCGCTAACGCTCCGTTAGAAGTTAAAGCCAAATGCCTTGCTTACCGGGCACCGGGTATTGGCTCTAACTTCTTTAACTTCTCTAAATTCTATAACTTCTTAAATTAATCTTTTTACCTTTGCGCCCTTGACCGCCGTCACAGAGCCATCGTGCCGGGCAGGGGGCTGTCGCTGTGCACGGCTTTGCGTATGTCGGCGGAGCTGAAGGTGAACACATGGCCGAGTATTCCGAACGAAACGGTCTTGTCATGGCCGTCGTAGTGGAGCGTGCCGACGGAGAATATGAAGTATTTGTCTACCACTACATACTCATTTATTACGGCGTCAACAATGTTCGACGCTATCGCATGGCCTAACATTCCGCCCAGGAAGTCTATCGTCTCGCTGCCGGTGTCGGGCATTCCTATCTCGTCCCTGACGGCCTGGGCCACCTCGCGTGAGACTGTTTCGCGGTGCTTGCGCTCGTCGGGGCAGGTCATCAGCAGCACGAAGAACGCCACGGCGGCGACGGCCAGCCATGTCATGGTGCGCCTCTTGTGCTTGTCCGCCGGCGGCGCGGCGGCTGCGTCTTCGGCGTCAGGCTGTCCGCCACGGTCGCCGCAGGGTGCTTCCTCGTTGCCGTGGGGCGCGTCTTGTGGCGGCACTGGCGGCGGCACGGGGCGCGACTGCGCCTTGCCGGCCAGCACATCCTTAAGCTCTTCCACCTGCCAAGCAGGCGTCCACTGCTCCATACCTTCACGCCAGACGAGCGTTTCCGACCTCAATCCCATCCCCGCAAGCTGCTCCACGGTGAACGGCCCTTGCTGTTTGTTGTCTTTATATATGAAATATTCCATGTTTTTTATTTGAGAATTATGTTTTAGGAGTTAAGGAGTTATGTAGTTAAGGAGTTAAGACAATACCTTCGTAAATGGAAATCCAATAATATTTTATAATGCTATTGTCTTAACTCCTTAACTACATAACTCCTTAACTCCTAATGATAAAACTACTTCAATCCATACTTTTCCTTCCACGTCTCGTATCTCTTGAACACGTCGATGCCGTCAGAGTTGAACCATCTGTAGCCGTTCCTGCGCTCGTAACCTATCTCGTCTAGGCTGTAACGCTTCACTCCGTCGCGGTCGCAGAAGAAGGGACGGTTGCCGTCTATCGTGTAGAAGCGCGCCCACAGCGGCTCGCATTCGGCGTCGTCCTGGGCGCACGGTGCCAAGCGCGTGTCCTTCTTGCCGTCGGCGTTGGTGTATCTTTCGAGGCGGTAGCCCGTAATCCGGCTCTTCTTAAACCACGCCACGGCGTCCTCTACGGCCTGCCTCACCTCCTGCGAGGGCTTCGACAGCGACATGAGGAACAGCACGATGTTGTCTGACTCCTGGCCAGAGAGCGACACAAGTTCGTAAGCCCGTGCGTTGGCCGGCTGCAAAGTGTTCTCGTCATACTGCGCGCACCAGACGGTCTTGCGCCCGTCTTGCACCACCTGCGTCTTCAAGATGCACTCCACGCCCTTGTCGAGCGAGGCCTTGGCCTTGGCTTTCACGCTGTCGGGCAGGAACGTGAAGGGCGCCTTGCCCTTAGCTGCGTCGCGCATTATCTTGAGCACATTCACCATCGCATCGTCGTTGTAGGTTATGTGGGTGTAGTATCCTTCAGACAGGGGGAAGAACTGCGGCCAGCCGCCATTGGCGTACTGGGCCTTGAACAGGTAGCCGAAGCCGCGCAGCACGGCCTCCCGGTAGCGTTCGTCTTTCGTCGTGTTGTACAGCCGCGCCAGGTAAATCATCTCCGTGGTCGTGGCCTTGTTGTCTATCGTGGCGTAGCGTTTGCCCTGCTTCAGCTTCTCAATCTTCTTGCGCACGGCGTCGGTCAGCGGTTCTTGCAGCCTCATGTTCTTGGGCCATCCGCCGCTCTCGTGCTGGTAAAACAGCAGGTTGTCGCCCACGCGCGCCGCCTCGGCGGTGGCGAGGAATGCGTCGTCGGCCTTCTTTGCGTAAGTCGTCCAGTTCACTTTTTTCTTCTCCTTGCCCGCCTTGCCGCCGTCTTGCGCCTGTGCGGCAAGCGTTCCCGTGAGGGCGAAAACCGCCGCCACGGCTAATGCCTTGATGTTCATTTCAACTTGTTTTAGTCGTTTTACGTATGCGGATGGCCGTCTCCGCCGGCGCGGACGGCGGCCCACCTTTATATATATAGACGTCCGCCGTGGCCGAAAGTTTATCCTGCCTCGTGGTTTTATTTCCGCGTCCGTCCTCCGTCTCCTGCGCCTTGAGGCCTTGCGCCGCCGTTGTTCAGCGTTTTTTCTTTTTTAAGACATACTCTATGCACTCGTCGAGTATGCGGGCGTGGGTGAGCTTCATCACGGCGAAATACAGCGCGGCGGCCAGCACCACGCGGACGCCGAGCAGCAGCCAGAGGTCGCCTATGCCCGCGGTGAGCGGCCACACGAGGCACATCACGGCCGCGGCGGCCAGCATGAACGGGCAAACGTCGCGCAGCACGTCGGTGGCCCGCAAGCCCGTAAGCCTGTGCATGAAGTATTGCCACACGCCGAGGAACAGCACGTTGTAAGCCGTGTAGGCGGCCACCATCACCGTGACGCCCTGCCGGGCGAAAGCAAGCACCACGAGAAGTTGCGCCGCTATCTGCGCCACGTTGCACCACAGGTAGACGTCGCCGCGCCCGCGGCTGATTACGAGGTTCTGGTATAAGGTGTAGAAGGGCATGAACGCGCCTCCGACGCACAGTATCCTCAACAGCGGCACGCTGCTAAGCCACTGCTCGTGGATGGTGACGAGGATGAACTCCTCGGCCACCATGGCCAGCCCGAACATCGCCGGGAACGACAGCATGGCCGTGAAGCGCGCCATCTTGCGGAACACGCGGCGTTCGCGTTCGCCGTCGTCGCCCACCTCGGCCATCACCGGCTGCGCCACCTGCGCCAACGTTCCCGTGAGGAACGAGTAAGCCATCGTGTTCCACTTGTTGGCCTGTGTGAAGCTGCCCACTGTCCTGATGGGCAGCATGCGGCCGAAGATGAACACGAGCAGGTTGCTGTTGAGCGTGTTGAGTATCGACGTGAAAAGTATATTTACGCTGAAACCGAACATGCGGCGCACGGGGCTGAAGTCGATGCGCAGCGACGGACGCCACGGCGTGCAGGCGTAGCGGCCTATGTTGAGCACGGCGATGTAAATCACCTGCTGCCACGCCAGGCTCCAGTAAGAGTAGCCCTTGAGGGCGAGCACGACGCCCGCCGTGCCCGACGCCAGCAGCGCAACGAAGCCTATCACCGTGGTTTGCTTCACCATGAGGTTCTTGAACATATACGCGCCGTGGGCTATGCCGAGCGACGCAATGACGAAACTCAGGAACACGAAGCGCGACAGCCGAGTAAGCTCCGGCTGCCTGAAGAACGCCGCAATGAGCGGGGCGCAGAAGAAAAGCACGGCGTAGACCGTGACGCTCACCGTGACGTTGAACCAGAACACGGCGTTATAGTCGTTGGCCGTGGGGCGCTTCATGTTAGTCAACGCCTGCGTGAAACCGCTGCTTTGCAGGTTTCCGGCGATGGCGGTGAATATCGTCAGCACGCCCACCATGCCGTAGTCGGCGGGCGACAGCAGCCGTCCGAGGAAGATGCCGAACACGAGGTTGAGCAGCTGCGTGGTGCCGTTGTTCATCAAGCTCCACACAAGCCCCTTCGCCGTTTTTTCTTTCAGTGAGTCCATACGGGTGCAAAGGTAGTGTATTAAATTAAAAATTAAAAATTAAAAATTAAAAATCAGCCGCCCCGATCCTCCCGAACACCAACGTATTAAATTAGAAATTAAAAATTAAAAATTGAAAAATCAGCCGCCCCGACCCTTCCTAAGGGAGGGAGCTTGATTACCGTTGCCGCCTGTTGTGGCGTCCGCCTTATAGACCTTATCCAGCCTATTCGGCCCATTAGCCTAATCTTCTGGTATTCAGCAGCTTACAAACAGCCCTGCGATTTGCCGTCTTTTAGCTTGCAAAAGACGGCAAATCGCACGCCAATTCACGGCAAATCGCAACGCCGTTTGCCGTCAGTCGCCAGCCCGCCGCTTACGTCCCCGTTTGCTAAAAATGATTTAAATGCGTCTGATATTTGCCGTTTCACGCTATTATTGCTAACTTTGCAATCAGCGGGCGGTTGCCGGAGTGTTAACTGAAGGCGGCGCCGGCGGCAGTGAAAGATGAAAAAAGTATTCCATATAGTGTCGCATTTCGACGTCGGCGGAGCCGAGCGCGTGGCGGTGAACATCGCCAAGTCGCCGACTGCCGGCTACGAGTACCACGTGGTCGAGCTTATCCGCGCGCGGTCGCAGTTCAGCCGCGAGTTCGTCGCCGAGCTTGAGGCGTCGGGCATACGCTACCACCGCGCCAGCGTGCCCGACGTACATTGGCATTACGTCTTCGAGCGTCTGGCCGCCGTTGTGTTCCCGCTGTGGTTCCTGCCGCTGTTCCTGAAGCACCGCCCGGCGGTGGTGCACAGCCACACCGAGATGCCCGACTTGGCCGTGTGGTGGTTTTTCACGCTGTTCCCGCGCCTGCTTGTGGGCTGCAAAGTGGTGCGCACGATACACAACACGCGGCTCTGGACGGGCCTTGAGGCCACGGGGCGGCGCGTTGAACGCTTCTTCAGGCGCAACAACTCGAACGTGGCAATATCCGTGTCGGTGCGCGACAGTTACGAGAATGCCTACGGCCAGCGGCCTCCCATCATATTCAACGGCGTGGCGGACACGCCGCAACGGCCTTACGCCGGCCTTGTGAAGGGTAAGGTGAACATACTGTTCGCCGGGCGGCTGGAGCCGCAGAAGGGCATCGGCACGCTCATCTCCATAGCCAAGACGATGAATTACGGCGGGCGGTTCCACTTCCACATCTTCGGCGACGGACATTTCCGCCAGGCCTTGGAGCGCGAGCTGGGCGGCCTGGAGCACGTCACGCTCGGCCCGCCCGTCAAGGGCTTGGCGGCCTGCCTCTCGTCGTTCGACTATATGCTGATGCCGTCGGAGTTCGAGGGCTTGAGCATAATGTCCATCGAGGCGAGCCTCGCGGGACTGCCCGTGATAGCCAACCGCGCCCCCGGACTGGCCGACACCCTGCCTCCGGCGTGGCCGCTCATGGTCGGCGGAAACGACCTTGGGCAGTATGCCGCCATATTCAAAAAACTGGAAAAGCGCCCCCAGGGCGACGAACTCGGACGGATGGCCGCCGCCTTCGCCCGCTCTAAGTTCGGCATCCGCCGCATGCAGCAGGCCTACGAGGCGTTTTACGAATACTGAAAAAGATGAAACGTATTACTGACATAAAAGAGCTGCGCAGCGTGCAGCTCGGCATCCTCGACGACATCCACGACTTCTGCACGGAGCGGGGGATACGTTATTTCCTCTCGTGCGGCACGCTCATCGGCGCCGTCCGCCACAAGGGGTACATCCCTTGGGACGACGACCTCGACCTGTATATGCCACGCGAGGATTACGAACGTTTCCTCAGCGAGTTTGAAAGCCGGTCGGGCCACTGCCGTGTGCTCGACCCTGACAAGGAGGAACGTTACTTTTATACCTTCGCCAAGGTGGTTGACACGCGCACGCTGCTCGTTGAGACCGAGACCGAAGGCTACCGCATAGGCGTCTACGTTGACGTGTTCCCCGTGGATTACGTCACCGACGACATGCGCGTGCGCCGCCGCGTGTTCCGCCGCAAGCGGCTGCTGTATAAGATAAGGAGGTGCAAGATTTCACAAAAGAACTATCTGAAATCGGCTCTTGCCTACTGGTGTTACCGCTTGTTGCCTGTCAGCGTCGGCGCGCTCGACCGCCTGATAAGCCGCATGGTGGTGTTGCGCGAGCCTACGTTCACCGTCGCCAACATGACTGAAGCCGGTCCCGGCATCGACGCCTGCCTGCCAGCGAAAGACATTGAGGACAGCGTTGACATCCTCTTCGAGGGCAAGCTCTACAAGACGATGATAGGTTATCGTGACTACCTGGCCCGCACTTACGGCGACTATATGACCCTGCCACCCGTCGAGAAGCGCGTGACGCACAGCTTCGAGGCCTACTGGGTAAATTCAGCAGACGAGCAGACAAGTGACGAGCAGACAAGCTAATATGCCTCGCTATTATAAACTTGTATGCTTGTTACTGTAAACTTGTCTGCTTGTTTGCTGAACAAACAGGCTTGTTTGCTCGTCACTTGTCTGCTTGTCTGCTGAAAAGCCCCCACTCATACACCTTATTTATTATAGGGGTAGGTATCCCTTTCTCCCTTGCGAGACGGTGGACGATGGCCAGTCCGTAAGGGAAATCCTCGGTGAAATACCGGCTTGTGAAGTCGGGCACGTAGCCTCCCGCCACCTCT
Organism: uncultured Prevotella sp.; assembly: GCA_944320255.1. Taxonomy (GTDB): domain Bacteria; phylum Bacteroidota; class Bacteroidia; order Bacteroidales; family Bacteroidaceae; genus Prevotella. The sequence goes on from CALUGU010000028.1 coordinate 21,502, forward strand.
CTCATCGGCGCGGGTATGCCGCGGAACGCCTCGATGGAGCGCAGTTTGGCGGCAAGCGTCGCCGCGTCGCTGCTCTCGTAGTAGTCGAGGACTGTCGGGATGCACCCTTTCGAGACAGGCAGCACGCCGAGCAAAGCCTGCAATTCGCCGTCCATGCCGATGTAAAGGCTGGCCGCGAGGTCGTCCCACTCCTCGTAAAACATAGGCACACGAGGGTAGACCAGCCCCTCATGCCAGTCGTGCCAGAGGCTGTAGAGGCGTGCGGGATGCAGCAGCGGGTTGCTGTTTGTCAGGCTTACTTCATACATGTTGCCGGCCAACGTCACGGGAGTGGCCAGCATCCGCTCCATCTCAAGCCTGAAGCCGTCGGCTTCGGGAATGTTCTCGACGCCCATTACGAGCTGCTTTTTATAGCCGAGAAGCGACGCGCGGTGGCCATACTCGGTAGTCCTCGCGATGAACGGGACGCGCTGGAAGCCGAACAAGGGCGTGCCGGCGGGCAGCCTGCGGCGCGCCTCGAAGTAGAAACCGGTGCTCGACACGACGCTGCCAACAGCCGTGTCTTTTGACAAAAACGGGCTTATCTCACTTAAAGTCGCGCCTATCGACCATCCCGGAAGGCACAATATGACGGCCTGGCAACCGCTTACGGCGTCAGCGGGACTCGACGAAACGCGCGCCAGCTTGCCGTGGAGCGCGCCGCCGCCGGGCGTGTCTATCGTCAGTGTTTCAGACCAACGGGCGGATCGCCTGGTGAGTACGCTCACCTCGTCGGCGCCGTGCGAGGCGATGAAGCCCGCCACGACGTGCCCCAAGTTGCCTCCTCCGCAAATGCAAATCCTCATATCTTAAAGGTAAAAAGGTTGTGAAATAATGGGACTAATGAGCCGGATGGGCCGAATAAGACCAGGCGTCAGACGGCTCGCCGCTGCTTGCTTGTCTGCTCGTCCCTCGTCACTTGTCTGCTCGTCCCTTGTCCCTTGTCTGCTCGTTCCTTGTCTGCTGTCAAAGAGAAAGCAGCGCGTCAACGAGGCGGTCGTTGTCGGCGGTGTCGCGGACGGACACGCGGATGAAGTTGCGTCCGGCCAAACCGGTCTTCGAGTCGCAGTCTTTTATCATTATGTTGAACTTCGCCAAGAGCACCTTCGCCAGCTCGTGAGACGTGTACTTGCCTTTAATCTCGCAGCAGAAGTAGTTGGCCTGCGACGGCAGCACGCGCAGCCAGCCCACCGTCTGCAACCGCGCGAGGAACCGCGCGCGCTCGGCTGTGAACCTGTGGCAGGCCTCCGTGTAGGCCGCCTGGTACTTATTATATATCTGCATAAAAAATTCGGCGAACGAATTTATGTTCCAGATGCTCACGTCTTTCTTTATCCTGTCCACCATTTCCACGTCGGCCGACGCCAGTATGCCGAGCCTCAGGCCCGGCACTCCATACGACTTGGATATGCTCTTGACCACTACGAGGCCGGGGTTGGCCTCAAGAATGGCGTCGGAGAGCAGCGTGTTGCGCTCGAAGTCGTCGCTGAAGTCAACGAACGACTCGTCAACTATCAGCCTGACGCCGCGCTCGCCGCACCACCGGCACAGCCTCATGACGTCGGCTGCGGGGATGAAGTTGCCCGAAGGGTTGTCCGGATTGATGAGCAACAGGCGGCTCACGCCCTTGCCCTCGAAGTGCTCCATCAGGTCGTCGGCGGTGTAGCCGAGGTCGTTGCGCTTAGGTGTGAACGCCACGATGGCCTCCGCGGGCAGGCGGTTGGGGTATTCCTCGAAAGTGGGGTAGACCACGCCCGTCTTGCCCCCGGCGTGCTCCATCAGGCTCTTTATCAGCTCCGCGGCGCCGTTGCCGGCCACGATGTAGCGGCGGTTTACGCCGAAGCACTTGCCCGCGAGCAGCGAGTTGACGTACATCCCAGACGGATACTCGGTGAGCAGCGTGTCGAAGTTGGCCTTCATCTCCGCCTTCATCTGCTCCGTCGGGAAGTAAGGGTTGACGAGATAGCAGAAGTCTGTCATCTTGGGGAACCGCCAGTGGCCGCCGTAGCGGTAGTTGTAGCGGCGCAGCATCTCCTCGTCCTCGGCGAAAAGAGTCTCCGCGATGTCGAGGTCTTGCACGTCGTCAATCTCATACCACTTCTCGTCGCCGACGGGAAGAGCCTTCAAGTCGCTGTTGTCGAGCAGCGTGATGACGCGCAACACCTGCTCGTAATACTCGTTGTTGCCCAGCGCCTTGCAGTATGCGTCGAGGAAAGGCACGTACTTGCTGACGGAGAACGGACGGCTGAACTTGTAGATGTTCACCGTCTTGTAATACCTGTCGGCGTCCTCGAAGCGGAACGCCTTCTTCGGCACGAAGTTCACGATGTTGCGCTCGCGGTCGATGCGCACCATCGTGCCGTCCATCCACGACTCGTATTTCGCCACCAAGGCGATGTTCGGGTGGGCGTCGCCGAGTATCATGGGCAGCAGCCGGTCGGAGAAAACCAAGTCCGACTCTATCAGCAGCGTGTCGTCTTCCTGCAGCTTTTCCTTGGCCAGCCACAGCGAGTAAATGTTGTTCGTGCGGTCGTAAACGGGGTTGTCAACATATTCTATCGGCGTCTCCCCGCCGTAGGTTGACGCCACGTGGGCCTTCAGCTCCGCGCCCTTGTAGCCCGTCACGATGACTATGCGCTTCAGTCCCAGCCCCGACAGCTGCCCTAACACGCGGTCGATGAGCCTCGTGCCGTTTACTTTCACCATGCACTTCGTGTTCTCCTTGGTCAGCTGACCAAGCCTGCGGCCCATGCCGGCCGCCAGTATTATTGCCTGCATACTATGTTTGTTTTATGCAAAAATACAGATTTTTATCGGTATTCGCAGCCTTGCGGCGACAAAACTTTCTTACGGCGGCCCTGCGCTCTGCGCCCGTTTCGGCCTCCGTTTGCCACGGCTTTCGTAATGCATTGATATTCAACGTGTTGCAATTTGCCGTCTTTTGCGTTGCGATTTGCCGTCTTTCAGCCTCCGATTTACGGCTTTTCGCAATGCGTTTTGCCGTGAGTCGCAGCGCGCCCGCCGGCAAGGCGCATTGCGCGTCATAGCCGTCCTCTCTTTCACGGCAATGCTCCCGGACGGCGTATGACGGCTGTAAATAATGTTAAATATGTATAATATTCCGTTAGTTGCAAGGCTCTTGCTTGCCCGTATATAATAAAAATGTGTACCTTTGCACGCCGATTATTATCGGGGGTACGCTTAGAGCCCCTGGAACGGAGTGTTAATAGTCGTACTTTTGGCCGAGTGCGACGGTTAGTGAATCGCCGTTCAACGAGAATTAAAAACGTTTTTTAGTAGTAATTTTAAAATTAGAAATGAACACTTTAAGTTACAAGACGATTTCCGCCAACAAGGAAACGGCAAATAAGGAGTGGGTCGTAATCGACGCTTCAGGCCAGATCGTAGGCCGTCTTTGCTCCAAGGTAGCCAAAATCCTGCGTGGAAAGTACAAGCCCAACTTCACCCCGCACGTAGACTGCGGTGACAACGTAATCATCATCAACGCCGCCAAGGTGGTGTTCTCCGGCAAGAAGGAGACCGACAAGGTGTACACCCGCTACACCGGCTATCCCGGCGGACAACGCTTCAACACGCCCGCACAGTTGCGCACACGCAGCTTCGGCGCAGACCGCATCATCCGTCACGCCGTCAAGGGTATGCTGCCCAAAGGCCCGCTCGGACGCAGCCTGATGGACAACCTCAAGATTTTCGACGGCACTGAGCACAACATGCAGGCCCAGAAGCCCAAGGCAATAGATATTAACCAGTACAAATAATTGAAGCGACAATGGAACAAATCAATGCAGTAGGCCGTCGCAAGAGTGCTGTGGCACGTGTTTACCTCACCGAAGGCACCGGCAAAATCACTATAAATAAAAGGGACATCACGGAATATTTCCCCTCAAGCATACTCCAGTACGTAGTTAAGCAGCCCCTCCAGTTGCTCGAAGTTGCTGAGAAATACGACATTAAGGCCAACCTCGACGGCGGCGGCTTCACAGGCCAGAGCCAGGCCCTGCGCCTCGCGATAGCACGCGCCCTCGTAAAGGTGAACGCCGAGGACAAGAAGAACTTGAAAGACCACGGCTTCCTCACACGCGACGCCCGCGTGGTAGAGCGCAAGAAGCCGGGACGCCCCAAGGCACGCAAGCGCTTCCAGTTCAGCAAGCGTTAATGTTTGGCTCGACGCTTCCCTCCGTGGAAGCGCAAGCCTCGCGTTTAGCATCCAAACCCTTAAGACCCGCCGGACGGACGGTAATCGGGAGCGCAGGGCGGCCTGAACGCCTCCGCGCTGTAGCCTGAACGACGGTTACTTACGGGCTGGTTCTAACAAAACTAAAAGGAAAGTAAACAACAACAATTAAACAAAAGAACAAAATGTCAAGAACTAATTTTGATATGTTATTGCAGGCTGGCTGCCACTTCGGCCACCTGAAACGCAAATGGAACCCCTCAATGGCTCCCTACATCTTCATGGAGCGCAACGGCATCCACATCATCGACCTCCACAAGACCGTAGCTAAGATTGACGAGGCAGCCGACGCACTGAAGCAGATAGCTAAGTCGGGAAAGAAAATTCTGTTTGTGGCTACTAAAAAACAGGCCAAGGACATCGTAGCAGAAAAAGCTGCTTCGGTAAACATGCCGTATGTAATCGAGCGTTGGCCGGGCGGCATGCTCACCAACTTCCCTACCATCCGCAAGGCTGTCAAGAAAATGGCAACCATCGACAAGCTGATGAACGACGGCACATACTCTAACCTCTCAAAGCGCGAGATACTCCAAATCACACGCCAGCGCGCCAAATTGGAGAAGAACCTCGGCTCAATAGCAGACCTCACACGCCTGCCTTCTGCACTGTTCGTGGTTGACATCATGAAGGAAGCCATCGCCGTGAAAGAGGCCAAGAGGCTCGGAATACCCGTGTTCGCCATCGTTGACACCAACTCAAACCCGCGCGACATAGACTTCCTGATACCCGCCAACGACGACGCAAAGGACAGCGTGGAGGTAATCCTCAACGCCTGCTGCGCCGCCATCGCCGAAGGTCTCGAAGAGCGCAAGATAGAGAAGGCCGACGAGAAAGCTGCCAAGGAGCAGGCCGAGGCTGCCGCTATGGAGGACAAACCCAAGCGCGCACGCAAGGCCCGCAAGGACGCCGCGCCCAAGGCCGAGGAAGCTCCCAAGGCCGAGGAAGCAGCTGAAGAAGCTCCCGCAGAGGCTTGATTTTTTCTTAACTTGAAGCAGACAGGCGGACAAGTCACAAGCGGACAAGCCTGCGTTTGCGCTGACTGGCGGCTTGTGCCTTGTCTGCTTGACATGAAAATAACATTTAAAAATTCCAGAAAATACAACTATGGCTGTATCAATAGCTGACATACAGAAAATCCGCAAGATGACGGGTGCCGGACTTGCAGACTGCAAGAAGGCTCTCACCGAGAGCGACGGCGACTTCGACAAGGCGATAGAAATCATCCGTGAGAAGGGACAGGCAATCGCCGCAAAGCGCAGCGACCGCGAGACATCGAACGGTTGCGTGCTGGTAAAGGCCGCCGACGGCTTCGCCGCAATGATTGCCTTGAAGTGCGAAACAGACTTCGTTGCCAACGGCGCAGACTTCATCGCCCTGACGCAAAGCATCCTCGACGCCGCCGTCGAAGCTAAGGCCAAGACCCTTGACGAGGTTAAGGCCCTGCCCCTGAACGGCAGCACGGTGCAGGACGAGGTAGTAGCCCGTTCTGGCATCACCGGCGAGAAGACCGAGCTTGACGGCTACCTCTACCTCGAAGGCGACAACGTTTCGGTTTACGACCACATGAACAAGCACCTCCTCTGCACCATGGTGCAGACCAACAAGCCCGCCGAAGAGCAGGCTCACAACATCGCCATGCAGGTGGCTGCCATGAACCCGGTGGCTCTCGACGAGGCAAGCGTACCCCAGGAGGTTAAGGACAACGAGCTGAAGGTTGCCATCGAGAAGACCAAGGAAGAGCAGATCAACAAGGCCGTAGAGGCCGCCCTGAAGAAGGCCGGCTTCAACCTCTACATCGCCGAGAACGAAGAGCACATCAACGAAGGCATCATGAAGGGCAACATCACTGAGGCCCAGGCCGACGAGATACGCCGTATTAAGAAAGAGACAGCCGAGCAGAAAGCCGCCAATATGCCCGAACAGATGGTTCAGAACATCGCCAAGGGCCGTATGGCTAAGTTCTTCAAGGAGTCTTGCCTGCTCAACCAGGAGTTCATCCAGGACAGCAAGATGAGCGTTTCAGACTATCTGCACGCCGCCGACAAGGAGCTTACGATTGTCGCTTTCAAGCGTTTCACGCTCCGTGCTGAATAATCATAGGCAACAATAATATTATTTTTCATAGCTTCTAAAGGGTGCCCGTCCGTGAGGATGGGCATCCTTCTTTTTTGCCTTCCGGCGAAAACCTCACCGTCAGCCATGGCTTTTTATCGGTTCAACCCAAATCGGTCATTAGACTTTATCCGTATTTCGTGCTGCTGTCAGGCAGATTGTTTTCCGTTTTTATCGAAGATGTGGCGGGCTACATCGAGGAAAAACGGAAAACAAGATGGCGGTGGCAGTGCGGAAGATGGATGAAGAGCTGACAATCAATCAGTAATGTATTATTAGCGTTCTAATGACCGATTGGGGTTAAATACGTCTTTCTCCGCCTTGTCCGCTATGCGGAATTAACAAGTGAAAAATGCTGCTCAAGAACAAGGTCAACCTTGTGCATTCAAGGCACCGTTCCGTACACAACTTCATCATGAACATCTGTTCCGCATTGACGACATATTGCTTCTTCGACAACAAGCCGGAGGCATTGCCTGTACACATCGAAAGGACAAGGCAAACTGGAGCTTTTCTAACGTTTCTTATCCCGAATTCGCGTATTTATTGTGAACGTTCGGCGTCGAAGACATCGAATAGTGCTTAACACTAAGTTTGCAAGCGAGAATTCGCCAGGGCGTTTTGCGGACTGGTAGATATAGAGGAGCAAATAACACATTTGGTAATATTATCAAATTGAAATGTCACTATGTCACTGGTAGGAGTAAACCAGTGTAAATCAAGTTGTTACACCGTGACGGTAGCGTGTGCTCCATTTTCGCCATTGTCATAGTTTGCCGAATGTGACGGTGTGAAAGTTGCAATCAAGCAGATGTCACCGTGTAACTGCTTGCAAACCAAGGGTGTAGGCCGTATCGTGACATTGTGACGTTAAAAATACGTCGTTTCTTTTTATCGTATGTTGTGTTTGGGCGTGCAAATGACCGTATGTTAAGAGGCAAAAGGCTACCTCTTACATGGCAACAGACAGCCTTTTGCTTAATCGTAAAAAGTGAATGACTTTTATTCGTTCAAGATAATTAATTGCTATTATATAAAGGTTCTAATGCGAGTGGATAAAAAATAATACGGCTCGCGGTTGTCCGTTATGCATACAACGTAAAACAGAAGAGCAATATGGAAATAAATAATTCATATGTCCTTAGGATAAACATTAACGGCGTTTCGATAAAAGTTGATACGCTTGATTTTGAATTGGACCAATCATGTTATGACTTCATCTGCAACGTAGACTTGATGAGCAACGTTAATGGGAACGGGAAGTATGCAATTTCGATAGTCAACGATGAGTATGTGGCCGGATGCCAGGTTGGAGGTTTGTATCCGGTAAGATAGTTTTTGATTGGGGTGAGTCTTCGCCCGGTTTATTATGTCTGATAAAGACAAATACGAAACTGGTTACATAGTGTCCGCTTATTTAAAAGGAACGGCAAGCGGCTTTGATTAGAAATATTGGCACGTTCGATTTTTCCCAAAGCCAGGCAAATTGTTACCGAATATCCGTCGGCGTTTATTTATAATGCTTATGATAGGTTTCAAGACTTGAAACCTTCAAGGAGTTTTTTGGGAGGTGCAAGGAAAAGTCGGATGATAATGAAATGTATTTGTAGTTTTTTTCGATGCTTAGGATGAACATTCCGGATACGTAGAAAGTTTTAGGCATTATGTATTTTATTAAATGAATGTGATGACCCAAGTGCCGAAACGCTGTATGTTAAAGCTACGGATGAATGTAGGGAACATATTATTTCGTTGTTGGGCAATGGTAATTGAAAATGAATAATGAAAAATAAAAAGGAAAAGGGAAATGCTTGACAACCTCAATGAAAAGTATTGTGCTGGCACAATCTCGGATGATAATTATTACAGAATATCGGAACGCTACAAGCAGGAAATAAAAGATTTGCAGCAAAAAGTTGAGATATTGGCCTGCGACAAGAAAGGAATGAAAAAGAAAATAGACTACTCCATGAACATAATCAATAATTTAACAAACATTATAAGAGATGACTCTGTTAAAATGAAGATAAAAGTGATTGGTTCGATGTTTCCTGAAAAAATCGAGTTTGACGGAGAAAAATATCGAACCAACTCTTACAACAAAGTTCTTGACCTTATCTTTCAGCAAACCAACGAGTTACGAGGGGATGAAAAAGAAAAAGGAGAAAGACAAGCGTCTTTCTCCAATTCAGTACCCAGACCCGGTACAAGGCATAGAAATCATAGGAAAATAAAAGAATTTATCTTCCTTATTATCAATTAT
>CALUGU010000029.1 GCA_944320255.1 uncultured Prevotella sp.
ATCTTATAGGTGACGGAGCCGTCCTCCCAGTCAACATACTCTTTCAGGTCAGGGTCGCCGTAGTACTGGATTATCACGTTGGGCGCGCCCAGCACTATCGTCGCGCCGTCCTTTCCGTCCTCGCCCTTGAGGTAGAGGAAGAAGTTGTTCACGTCGGTCCTGTCTTCAGGCATTTATTACTTGTTAGATAGTTTTTGCGTTCTAAGCGCGTGAGATTAATTTGCCTTGCAAATCCCCCACCCCCTTGAATTTCAGGGTGTCACAGGGAAAAGCAGGCCTGTCTGCGGCGATTTTCGGCAAAACGTCGGAACACGACGAAGCGCACGACGCAAAAGCCACGCCGCCGCAACATCCGTAATTAGCTGTGCTGGTTAAATTGTAATGGATAAAAATCCGCATTATTTTCCGCGTAATGTCATATATGTTCCGATTATCCGGGTGTAGAATTAGTTCTTTCCAAGCATCCGTGTCTTATTTTACCAGTTAAAGTTTATTAAAACAGCTTGCCTGGCACAATAAGACAGTATCAAAAAAAGGAGTTAACAGGAGTTAGACGCTCCGCCTCGGAGTTGTCAGGAGTTAACACCTTTTTAACCACCACGTGGGAGACTGACGGCAAACGGCACTCCCGTTTGCCGCAAAACGCAAAGTAAAAAGCCGTATCTTGCAGGGCAAGATACGGCTTTTCGTAATATGTTGAACGACAAGGCGTTACGGCGCGGGGCTGAACGCGCGCGGCGAAGCCTATCTGAAGTACTCGCGGAGCTGGGCCGCCAGGGAGGCAAGCTCTTGGGGCTCGCCGTTGCCGTAACGCTGCCACACGTCGCGGCAGGCGGCGAGCAGCGGCGACGGCTGCGCGGCGGGGCGCGAGAGGTAGGGGTCGCACGACATGAAGGCGGCGAGGGCGTCAACCACCTCGGCGGGCTTCAGGCGCATCAGGCGCGCCAGCTCGGCCACTTCGGGCGTCTCCCTGACCATCGTGGCGGGGGTGAGGCGGAAATAGAGGTCGAGCACCATGACGAGCATCACGGGCTTCACCCCCGGCAGGCCGGGCAGCGGACGGAAGTCGCGCTCGAACGTCTCGTGGGTCTCCACACCGTCGTAAAAGCCTCCGCCACTGCCCATTCCCTGCATGCGCCGCAGGGTCTTGACATCGCGCGAGAGGCGCTTGGGGTTGGCGGAGTAACGCTCAACGAGGCGGCGCAGCCACGGCGTGTCGGGGCGGCGCAGGCGGAACATCTGGCCGTAAAGCACCTGCGGCGGGATGTGCAGCTCAAGGCTAAGCTCCACCATGCCGCGCGAGTACATGGGCTTGACGCCCTCAGGCCGCCTGAGATAGAGCTTCATCAGCGGCAGCCAGCATTCATCGGTCCATAAGTGGTGTGTTGTCATGGTCGAGAGTTTTTTAATTTTATGGGAGAAATGGGAGTTATGGGCCTAATGAGCCTAATAAGCCTAATACGACCTTATTGGGCTAATTTGGCTCATTTGGCTCATTTGGCTCATTTGGCTTATTGGCCCTATTTGCCTTATTTGGCCTATTTGGCTCATTGGACTTATTTGGCCTATTTGGCTTATTTGCCTAATCGCCTACCAACACTCCCTTGAGCGTCGCGCTTGAACTGCCTGTTATCCTCACGCGAACGGTGTCGCCGATGCGGTGCGCGCCCTTGTCGAACACTACCACCTTGTTCTGCGAGGTGCGGCCGAAGAGCTGTTCGCGGCTGCGCTTGCTGAAGCCTTCCACGAGGACGTCGAACTCCTTGCCCACGTCGCGGGCGTTGCGCTCGGCCGATATGCGCGTCTGTAGCTCTATCATCTCCGAGAGGCGGCGCAGCTTCACTTCTTCGGGCACGTCGTCGGGCAGGTGCTTCGAGGCGTAGGTGCCGGGGCGTTCGCTGTACTTGAACATGAAGGCGGAGTCGTAGCCCACCTCCTTCATCAGCGAGAGCGACATTTGGTGGTCTTCCTCGGTCTCCGAGTGGTAGCCCACGAAGATGTCCGTCGTTATCGAGCAGTCGGGGATTATGCGGCGTATCGCCTCAACGCGGCCCATGTACCATTCGCGGGTGTACTTGCGGTTCATCAGTTTCAGTATGCGGTCAGAGCCGCTCTGCACGGGCAGGTGGATGTGGCGGCAGATGTTCGGGTGGGCCGCTATCACGCGCAGCGTCTCGTCGCTCATGTCCTTGGGGTGGCTCGTGGTGAAGCGCACGCGCATGTCGGGGAACGTCTCCGCCACGAGGGCGAGCAGACGGGGGAAAAGCCCCACCCCATCCCTCCCCTGTGGGGAGGGGGCTTGGTTTGTTTCGTCAAGATTATTTTCAGAGGTAGCTTGCCCCTCCCCCTCACGGGGAAGTAGGAGGGGGCTCCTGTACGAGTTGACGTTCTGCCCCAGGAGCGTCACTTCCTTGTAGCCGCGCGAGTGCAGGTCGGCCACTTCGCGCAGTATGCTCTCCGGGTCGCGGCTGCGCTCGCGGCCACGGGTGTAGGGCACTATGCAGTAATGGCAGAAGTTGTTGCAGCCGCGCATTATGCTGACGAAGCCGCCCACGTGCGTGCCGCAGATGCGGGTGGGCACGATGTCGCGGTAAGTCTCGGTGGTGGACAGTTCGGTGTTTATGGCCTTGTGGCCCGTCTCGGCCTGCGCTATGAGGTCGGGCAGCGTCAGGTAAGCGTCAGGCCCGGCCACGAGGTCGGCGTGGTGGTTGTCGATGAGGTCTTGCTTCACGCGCTCCGCCATGCAGCCGAGCACGCCGATGATGAGCCGCCGCCCGCCGTGGCGCATGGCGTTGAGGGCTTCGAGGCGGTTGAGTATCTTCTGCTCGGCGTTGTCGCGCACGCTGCAAGTGTTTAGGAACACGGCGTCGGCCTCGTCGATGTCGTCGCAGGCTTCATAGCCCGCCATCTTCATTATCGAGGCGACAACCTCGCTGTCTGCCACGTTCATCTGGCATCCGTAAGTTTCAATGTATAGCTTTTTCATATTCATTTTCTTGTTGAATTTAGAGAACTTAGAGAATTTACAGAAGTTAAAGCCAAATGTTTGATAGTTGAAAGCCACTGTTGCCAATGGCTTTAACTTCTGTAACTTCTGTAACTTCCCTAAATTCTTATTCTTCCATCACCGCCCTCGCTATGTCGGCCGTCAGCCTTGCGTTGGCCTCGCCGCCGAGACTCGTGTCCTTAATCAGCACGGCTATGTATATCCGCCGGCCGCCGGGCAGGGTTATCACGCCGGCGTCGTTGTCGGCGGTAAGCGTGCCGCAGGGCAGGGTGAAGCCCGTGCCCGTCTTGTGGGCGAGCGTCATGCCGGGGCCGAGGGCGGCCTTGAGCTTGTTCGGTCCGGTGGATGTTGATAAAAGGATTGATTTCAGAAGTCCGGCGTAAGGTTCGCCGAGGATGTTCTCTTCATAAATTTTACGGAAAAGCTCCGCCACTGACAGCGGCGTGGAGCGGTTGTTGTAAGAGCGCATAGGGTCGGCGGCCATCGAGGCTTCGGTCTCTGAAAGATGGTAATCGGTAAGCCCTATGGCGCGCATCTCGGCGTCAACGGCGCCGATGCCGCCCGCAAGGCGTATGATGATGTCGCAGGCGTTGTTGTCGCTCAATGCCACGCTGTAATGGAGGAGGCTGTCGAAACGTATTGTGAAATCCTCGTCAGGATGCAGCCTCAACAGAGGGCTGTAAGTGTCTTTGAGCATCTCCCGCGCCTTGACTTTTACCAGCGTGTCAGTCGGCGTGCCGCGCCGCTCCATCCGCCTGAGGGCGGCCACGGCGCAGTGGGTCTTGAAGACGCTCATCAGCGGGTAGCCGCCGGCGTTGTTTACGGTGTGCGCCTCGCCGTCGGCTATCCACGCCACGCCCACCTCGGCGGGCTTGCCTTCTATGATACGGGCAATCTCGCTCTCGGCGTCCTGCGCCGCCGCGGCGAGCGCAAACGGCACTAAGAGCAGTAAGATGATGATTTTTTTCATTTATTTCACTTGTGAGGCAACCTTGTTCCTTACGCCTTTCATGCTCGTAAGGAACGCCTTGGCCGAACCGAACTTGAGGAACATGTCGAGCCTTACGGGCACATGGTTGGCGTCGTCGGTGACGAAAAAGCGCGCAATCTCGCGCCATTTGCCCTTCTCCAGCTCGGTGTACGACAGTTCCAGGCAGCGGTATTTGACGCCGTTGTCGGCCTTGACGGTCTTCCTGCCGAGGAACTTCAGCTTCGCCGGGTTAAGGCTGTTGCCGTCGGCCATGCGGAAGTTCACCACGTAACCGCTCTTCCAGTTGGCGGGGTCGAAGCTGCGGGCGCGCAAAAAGATGTTCATCATGTCGTAGACGCATTCCCCCGGAGTCAGCGTCCTGCGGTTGCGCTTGCCGTCCTTGTAGAGCCGGCTTTGCGTTATGCTGCACTTGCCGCCCGGATATTTGTACCACACTTCATCGACCGTGTAGCGTTTGCCCTCAAGCGCGCCCTTGCGGTAATACAGCGGGGCGAGGTTGAGCGACGAGTAGCACAGCAGCGTGTCGCGCATCACGAAGATTTTGTCCATCTTGCTGTTGCCCCTCGTGGTGAGGCTGGCACGGTAGGCATTCTGCCCGCCGTACTTGCTTTGCACGACGTACATCGACGCCGTGCCGACCTTAACCCATACGAATTTCCAGTTGAAATACAAGTTATAAGAAAGGAACTCGCCCGACTTGAACGCCGTGTTCCTGAACTCACACTGGGCTTTCGCCGCGCCGACGGCGCCCAACAGGACAGCCGCCAGCATGAAAATCCTCAGATGTCTCATAAGCGTGTTTCTTTAAATTAGGGAAATCAATCCCCCGGATAGGTTATCCCCATCTTGCTGGCACGCTCCAGGTTGCGCCGCTTTATGGTCTTTTCCTTTTCCGGTTTCTGCTTGGTTATCTCCAAAGGCTTCTGCTGATAGAGCCTGCGCGCCGTGGGGTTCCACGTCAGCGTCAAGTCCCACTTGGCCTTGCATTCTATCTTTTCGGGGTAGTAATACGTGGTCTCGGCCTGCCTGTCGGCGGCGTAGTCGCCGGTGTCCCACTCGCCGTTGCGGTTGGAGTCTATGAACATCCGCACGTAATAAACGCCCGGCTTTACGTAAAAGAACTCCGCCGTGCCGTTGTCTGTCATGGTTTCTTTCACCGGTTGGTCGGATGAATTGAGCAGCTGCACGACAATCGTGGTGTCAGCCATGCCCGTAATGTCGAGCAACAACGAGGCGTAGGAGTCTTCACTCTTGACCTTGAACCCCTGCTTGAACGGCGCAGTAGACTTGCCGTAGATGTCGGTGAAGGCAAGGGTGTCTATCTCAAGGCTGTACTCCACGCCCGGACGCCACTCGCCAAGGATTTCGTAAGTGCGGTTGCAATCCTCCTTTTGTCTGAAGACGAATGGCGAACGGTACCACAACGTGTCGTGCTTCGAGTAAAGGTGGATGCACGAAGTGTCAGCTTTCAGCAGCGGCGTGGGCATCTTGATGGTGACATTCTGGTCAGGGTCAGGCTCCGACGGGGCGTGATATTCAGGCTCAAGCAGCTCCACGGGGTACGTCTCCTCATACTCCTTGCCGCGCTTCTTGGCCCTGTCCTGTTTCTTTTTCCAGTCTTCATACTTGTCGGCCTTCTGCTTCATTCGCTTCTCGTAAGGCACTTTCGCCAGCATTTCCGTAGTGTCGGTCTGCAAGCGCAGCACGCCGAGAGTGTCCGTAGCCATGTACTTCAGCTCCATGCGCAGCGTGTCTTGGTTCACGAGCGTGGTGTCTTCCAGCCAGTAGGTTATTGTGTCGCGCTTCTCCGAAGTCTCCACGATGAAGGCGTCTTCGGCGTCGAAGTTAAGCCCTCTTATCTGCGGCAACAGGCTGTCGCCGTAACTGAAGAACAGAGTGAAGTGGTCTGGCTCCGCCCTTTCAGTCTTTATCAGGTAGCGGTCGGTCTGCGTTTCGGTGAAAGCGCGCAACGTGATGTCGTCCGGCAGGAAGTGAGTGTAAGGCACGCGGGCTATCGAATCGATGTGAAGCGAGTCGCGCCAGATGGTGTCTTGGCGTATGTCGGGCTTGAAAGTCGGCGTGATGACGTCGCGCGTAAAGGCTATCTGCTCGCTCTTTTGGTTGAACACATAGTTGTTGTCGGCGTCTTGCAGGGCGTAAATGCGGTAATCGCCGGGCGCTATACCTTTTATGATAAACTTGCCCCGGCTGTCAGTTCGCGACACTCGGAGCATTGGCTGCTTCGTGAAAACAGTGTCGCTAAGGTCGGCGTACAGTCCTACGAGAATGCCTTTTATAGGCTCAAGGTTCTGCGCGTCGAGCACATATCCGGCCACTTCGAGCGTGTCGATGTGGTCGCCCGTCGAGAACGAGTAGGTGTAATTGCCCAAGGGGTTGCCCTCGTTGTTGTCGCTGATGGCGTCAGAGAAGTCAACAGTGTACGTTGTATTCGGCTTCAGCGAGTCTTTCAGCTCCACCTCAATCTTCTTGCCGGCAGCCTGTATCTCGGCCTGTTCAATCTGCGGAGGCGATATTACGACCTTCTCCGTGGGGTTGTCCACCTTTATGTATTCGTCGAAATATATGCTGATTTTACGGCTTTTCACGTTTACGCCCTGGTCTTGCGGCGTGGTGCGGACGATGCGCGGCGGCGTCTCGTCATACCATCCGCCGTCAGGCTGGCCCATCTTGGCGCACGACGCCACCAGCAAGCACGCCGCGGTCACCAGCCACAGCGCGCCCTTATTGGGCTTATCAGGCATATCAGGCTTATTAGCCCAATGAGCCTGATTTGCCAAATGGGCAAAATATGCCGTTATCGCTTGCTTAATTCTCATCCTTTTCAATGTTCAGCCTGAGCAACTGCTCCATTATGTCGCGGTTGTTGTTGAGGCGCGGCACCTTGTGCTGGCCGCCCAGCTTGCCCTTCGACTTCAGCCAGTCGTTGAACAGTCCCGGCCTTGCCTTCACTATTTCGAGGTGTTGCAGGGTGATGTCCTTGTAGCGTTTGGCCTCGTAGTCGCTGTTGACCTCTTGCAGTTTCTTGTCAAGTATGGAGGCGAAGGCGGCCAGGTCTTCAGGCTCCTTGGCGAACTCCACGAGCCACTGGTGGCGGCACTTGGCGTCGCCGTCCATGAACACGGGCGCGGCCGTGTATTCGCTAACCTCGGCGCCGGTCTTGCGGCAAGCCTCGGCGAGGCCTTGCTCGGCGTTGTCAACGATGAGTTCCTCGCCGAAGGCGTTGATGAAACTCTTCGTTCGGCCTGTTATTATGAACTTGTACGGGTTCACGGAAGTGAACTTCACCGTGTCACCTATTATATAACGCCACAGCCCGCACGAGGTTGAAATCACCATCGCATAGTTTACGCCGGTGCTCACGCCTTCGAGCGGAACCACCGTGGGGTGCTCCTTTCCGAACTCGTCCATCGGTATGAACTCGTAATAAACGCCGTAGTCGAGCATCAGGAGCATCGACGGGTCGGCGGGGTTGCTCTGCAATCCGAAGAAGCCCTCGCTGGCGTTGTAGGTTTCCATATAGTGCATCTTCGGCGACGTGATGAGCTGCTGGTACTGCTTGCGGTAAGGCGTGAAGGCCACTCCGCCGTGGAAGAACACCTCCAGGTTGGGCCACACCTCCTCAAGGTGCGCCTTGCCGGTAAGCTCCATGACGCGCGTCAGCACCGAGAGCATCCACGAGGGCACGCCGCTCAGGTTGGTGACGTTCTTCGTCATCGTCTCCCGCGCTATGCGGTCGCGCTTCACCTCGAAGTCGCTCAGCAGCGCGGTCTGTTTCTTCGGCACGCGCACGAGGTTCACCAGCGGGTTGATGTTCTCTATGAGTATCGCGCTCAGGTCTCCCACGAGGCTGTCATGCACGTTGTAGTTGGGCGAGTGGCTTCCTCCGAGTATCAGGCTCTTGCCGTCAAACAGGCGGCTTTCAGGGTTGTTGCCGAGGTATATGGCCACGGCGTCCTTGCCTCCCTGGTAGTGGATGTTCTTCAGCCCCTCGCGGCTGATGGGTATGAACTTGCTCTTGTCGTTGGTGGTGCCTGACGACTTGGCGTACCATTTCACCGTGCCCGGCCACAGCACGTCGGCCTCGCCGTGGCGCATGCGGTCGATGTAGTCTTTCAGCCCGTCATAGGTGTTCAGCGGCACGTTCGCAGTGAAAGCGTCATACGACGAGATGTTGCCGAAGATGTGCCGGCGTCCGTATTCTGTATCTTTTGCGTTCGCCAGGAGGTATTTCAGCACTTCGGCCTGTATGGCCACGCCGTCGTTGGCGTAACGTTCAAGCTCTTTCTGCCTCGTGACGAAAAAGTTTCTTGCTATGCTTGTAATGCTCATCTTTCCAAAATAAGATGTTGACCGTGCAAAATTAAGCTAAACTTTTCTAATACTACAATATTTCACATATTTTTATTATTAAGGAGGGAGGAGTAAAGGAGTAAGGAGAGAAGGAGTAAGGGAGTAAGTATAAATGCCTTGCAAGTGTTTTTGTAGATACAAGGCAAATCTACTTACTCCTTTACTCCTCCTCTCCTTCCCCCTTACTCCTAAAAAAAATCTACTTATCCCCGGTAATCTCCGAGGCGTTGATGTATCCGCGCGCCACGGCCTTAACCATCAGCTCGGCCATGTTGCGCGCGCCGAGCTTGGTGAACAGCCGTTTGCGGTGGGTCTCCACGGTGTTCTCCGATATGAACAGCATGGCCGCTATCTCCTTCGACGTGTGGCCGCCAGCCAACGCCTTGAGTATCTCTATCTCGCGCTCCGACGGATGCTCTATGCGCAGCTTGCTGTTGGCGAGCTTCTTCTTAAATCCGGGGCAGAAATATTGTTCGCCGTTCATCACAGCCGTTATGGCGTCAACCATCTGCATGAAGTCGGTTGACTTGAACATTATGGCGTTGACGCCCTTGTCGAGCATCCTCCTCAGCAGCCACACCTCCTCGTGGATGGTGTTGACTATGATGCGGGCGTCGGCGTAAAAGGAGCGAATGGCGTCGATAAGCTCGAAGCCGTCGATGTCGGGCATGCCGATGTCGATGACGTAAACGTCGAAACGCTTGTTGGGCAAGACGCTTATCAGGTCGGCTGAACGTATGAAAGTGTCCACATTGCAAGCCCCGCAACCTTGCATCAGGCTCTTGAAACCTTCAAGTATCAACGCATGGTCGTCCACTATCGCAAGCGACAGGTCTTGCAATATGTATTTTTGTGCCTCATTCATCGGGGCAAAATTATACCATACGTTCATAATTGCAATAACGGAAATCCGTGGTTTTTATTTAATTCATAATTCACAATTCATAATTGGGCGGACGCCATTCTCAATTCATAATGCATAATTTGGCAGACCCCTTTGTTAATTCATAATTGGGTCGTTTGCGCATTACATGAATAAATGTATAAGCTAAAATAAATATATAAGCTAAAAGCCAAGGCGTCCGCCCAATTATGAATTATGAATTGTGAATTGTGAATTATGAATTGTGAATTATGAATTGAACAACGGTTTTCCCGTCCCTGCGCTCCACGGTGAGCTTGCCGCCTGCGGCCTCGGCGCGCTGCCGCATGGTGCGCCGCCCTATGCCCGCGCCCCGCTTCGTGGCGGGCGGTTCGCCGTCGTCGGCCACCGTCAGGGTAACGTCGCCGCCGGCCTTCACAAGCGACACGTCCACGCGCCGCGCGCCCGAATGCTTCACGGCGTTGGCCACGGCCTCCTGCGCTATGCGGTAGATTTCAAGCGCGGCGGCGTCGGGCACTGCGCCCCAGTCGGCATCGTCGGGCGTGGCGGCGAACGCCACCTCGCAGCCCGCCACGTCCTCCATGCGCGACACGTAATCGTCGAGCACGTCGCGGATGTCGGCGTACTTGAACTCCGGCGGCATCAGCTCGTGCGACACGCGGCGCACCTGCTCACGGCAGGCGGAAAGGAGTTTTTCAGCAGACGAAGCCCCACCCCGGCCCTCCCCATCGGGGAGGGAGTTTCGTCCATCGCCATCAACCTCCTCTGACTGCTCCACGCTCCTCCCCGTTGGGGAGGTCGGGAGGGGCTTCGCCGCCAACAACAGTTCCACGGTGTAGAGGTCGTTGCACACGCCGTCGTGCAGCTCCTTGGCCAGGCGTCCGCGCTCCGCCTCCAGCCCGTCGATGTAGCGTTGCGTCAGTCGGCGGCCCGTGTCGGCCTTCAGCCGGGCGAACTCCGCCTCGCGCTCCCTCGCCTTGCGGCGTTGCGACTGCACGTAGAGCGACACCAACACGGCGCAGACGAGCACGACGAGGGCCGCCACGGCCATGTACATCCGCGTCCGCATCAGCTTGGCGTCGCTGCGGGCGAGGGCCAGCTCCTTCTCCTTCGTCTGGTATTTCACGGTCAGCTCGCGCAGGCTCTCGGCCTTCTCCTTCTCGTAAAGGCTGTCCTTCAGCGCGACGGCCTTGCCCAGGCAGTCGTAAGCCTTGCGCCACTCGCCCAGGTGCGCCCAGGCGTCGTGCATGTTGTTATAACAGTCGTAAACCACGAAAGGCATATCCTCCACGCCGTCGAGGGCGAGGATTTTGTCGAACAGGCCTATCGCCGCGCGCCACCGCCCGTGGTTCATCTCCACGCCGCAGAGTATCTGGTAATAGGCCATCAGCATCATCGTGTCCTTCACCTCCGCCTCAAGCAGCCCGCACCGCCCGCGCCAGAGAGCCTCGGCCTTGGCGTCGCCCGCGCGGTCGGCCACGGCCACCATGTAGGCAGCCGCGCTCAACGCCGCCCCGCTGCGCCCCGCCTCGACGGCCAGCGCGTAGGCCGACGAGAGCAGCCTCGCGGCCGCGATGTCGTCGCCGCACATCATGAATATCAGCCCGTCTTGGGCGAAGAGCTGGCTTTTCAGCTCCTTGTCGGCGCACCGCGCGCCCCACTCCTCCGCCAGCCGGGCGTAATACAAGGCCTCCTTCTTATGCTTCATGTCAACGTGCAGCGTGGCGAGGTTGAGGTAGAGCACGGCGGCCTCCTGCCTCGCCTCCTCGCCGGCCTTGCGCTTGAAGGCGTCGGTGGTGCACATCTTCATTGCGGCGTTGTAGCGTTCGAGGGCTTCCTCGATCTTCCCCTGCGTGCGCAGGTAGACGCCCATCGACGAGTTAACGCCAATCAGGGCCGTGGTGTCGCCGTCGCTTTCAGCCAGCCGCAGCGCCTCTTCGGCCACAATCATGGCCGAGTCGTTCTTGCCGGCGGCGTGCAGCGCGTCCGCCTTCTGCCTCAGGTCGTCAATGTTCCCGGCGGCTGAAACGCATAGCGCAGCTGCAATCATCACAGATAATAACAGGTTTCGTAGTTTCATGTCAACAGGTATGTTTTTTTTAATAAATCATGTTCACCTACAAAAGTACGAAAAATTTACGTGAACACAGCGGGTTTTGTGTACATTTTATATCAGGTTGGATGGAGCAAACAGGAGTTAGACGCTTTGCGTCGGAGTTAACGGACAACACCATATCTTACAACAACTTAGCATTTGTCAATTAACTCCTGTTAACTCCGACGCGAAGCGTCTAACTCCTATTAACTCCTTTTTGACACCTACAACCCAGCAAGCCGTCACTTGCGTTCCCGTTTGCCGTAAAACGCGCGGCGAATGACGGCTTTTCGCACGGCGGATGACGGCAAATCGCAACACGCTGGGTGTCAAGCGGTTACGGAAGCAGTGATGACGCACATAATATTCCGAGTGAAAAACCGTTATTTATAATAGTGAAAAACAACAACGAAGCCGACAACAGCTACGGCCACGTGCTGAAATACACGGGCATCTTTGGCGGCGTGCAGGTGCTGAACATACTCATCGGCCTTGTGCGCAACAAGGCCGTGGCCCTGCTCCTGGGGCCTGCGGGCATGGGCCTGGCGTCGCTCTACAACACGATAGCCAACTTCGTGTCGCAGGGCACGGGCTTCGGCATCTCGTTCAGCGCGATAAGGCACATATCCGAGATATTCGACTCCGGCGACAACGAGCGCGTCAGCCGCTTCGTGCTTACCGTGCGCGCGTGGAGCCTTGTGGCCGCCCTGCTGGGCGCCGCGGCGTGCATCGCGGCGGCCCCGGCCATCAGCTCTTACGTCTTTGACGGCGAGGCCCACGCCTTTGAGGTGATGTGCCTTGCGCCGATGGTGGCCCTGATGGCCGTCACCAGCGGCGAGACGGCCATCCTGAAGGGCGCGCGGCGGCTGCGCGAGCTGGCCGCCGCTCAGGTGTGGATGGTGCTGGCGGCCCTTGTGATAGCCGTGCCGGTCTACTGGAAGTTCCGCGCCAGCGGCATCATCCCCGTGCTGCTGCTCACCGCCGCGGCCAACGCCGCGCTCACCCTGCGCTATTCCGCCCGCCTGTTTCCGTTCCGCCTCGGCGGCGCACCGGGCGCGCTCGGCGAGGGCCTGGGCATGATCAGGCTCGGCGTGGCGTTCATCCTGTCGAGCATCTTCGGCGTAGGCGCGGAGATGGTGGTGCGCTCTTACCTCAACACCACGGCCAACCTCGACGCCGTGGGGCTTTACAACGCCGGCTTCATGCTCACCGTGACTTACGCGGGCATGGTGTTCTCGGCGATGGAGACCGACTATTTCCCGCGGCTCTCCGCCGTCAACCACGACAACGCCGCCGTGGCCTTCACCGCCAACAGGCAGATAGAGGTGTCGATGCTGATACTCTCGCCCATGATAACGGCTATGATGCTGGCCTTGCCCTTGCTCATTCCGCTGCTCTACAGCGGCAAGTTCGCCCCCGTCGTAGGCATGGCCCAGATTGCGGTGCTGTCGATGTATGTGCGCGTGGTCATGATACCCATAGCTTACATAACGCTGGCCAAAGGCCACTCGCGGGCTTACATAGCTACCGAGGGGCTGTCGGCCTTGGTGCTCGTGGCGGCCACAGTGGCGTGCTTCGGGCGGTGGGGGCTGGCAGGCGCGGGCGCGGCGATACTCATATCCAACACGCTCGACCTGGCCGTAATACTCGTCTACGCCGGCGTGCGCTACGGTTTCCGCCTGTCGCGGCAGGTAGTGGCGTGCGCCGCCGTCCACATCCCGGTGGGCGTGGCGGCCTTCGCGGCCACCTGCGCCCCCGACGCCTGGCTGCGCATCGGCGGCGGGGCGGCGGCCTTCGCCCTAAGCCTCGCCCTCTCGCTGCGCACGCTTTACAAGAAGACTTCGCTCTGGAACAGGCTGAAAGAGAAGTTTTTCAGGTGAGCAGACATAAGAACGGCAGTGGCGTTAAACCGGCGCGGACGCCAACAAATTTTGTTTCTTATAAGTAACAGATTTGCGACTTTCTACGAATTTGTTACTTACAAGAAACAGATTTCGCGACACATCGCTGCCCAAGGCGCCGCAAGGCAAAGTCCACTTTTTCACATATATTTATTGCAAATGAAATAAAAAGATGTAATTTTGCCGGAAATTTCGCGGATTACAGGATGAAATTTGTTGACAAGATAGGGCTGGCGCTGACGTCCGTGCTCAAGCCCTTGCGCGATTACGGCGCGTTCATGGTGTTCATGTACGTGCTGGGATTGGTGTGCGTTTACGCCGTGGTGCCCGCCAAGCGGGGCTACCACGCCTACTCGCTCGCCCCGCAAGAGCTGTTCTTGGACGTCTGCCTGCTGGCCGTTGTGCTGTGGGCGTTGCCGCGCAGGGTGGGCCTTTGGCTCAAGCGGGCGATGTACGTGGTGGCTTACACGCTGGTGATAGTCGATGTGTACTGCTTCGTCAAGTTCGACACGACCATCACGCCCACGATGCTTCTGCTCGTAGGCGAGACCAACAGCGAGGAAGCCTCGGAGTTCCTTGAGTCTTACCTCACGCTGAACGTAGTATTCAGCCGCCTCGGAAGGGTGCTGCTCGTGCTGCTCGCACACGTGGCATGGACGGTGGCCAGTCACAAGAAGCCCCTCCCGACCTCCCCGGTGGGGAGGAGGTTGGAGCAGGTGAAAGGCATACTCGGCTCCTCCCTACTGGGGAGGTTGGGAGGGGCTGCCCTCCTCGCCGCCTTCATCTACTGCGCCGCCGTGGGCTGGAAGAACAAGGAGGCGTTCGTCCGCCTGATGTCATACGACAACATCGGCGACGTGGAACACGAGCTTACGCGCAAAGACTGCGCCGTGCTCTACCACCCGGTTTACCGGCTTGTGTTCAGCGTTTACGCCAACGGGCTGACGGCCAAGCAGGTGAAGAAGCTCGTGGCGAACATCGACAAGGCCGTGGTTGACAGCTGCTCGATGCGCACGAAGAACGTGGTGCTCATCATCGGAGAGAGCTACAACCGCCACCACGCAAGCCTCTACGGCTACGGACTGCCGACAACGCCGCGCCAGGAGTGGCGCGCCAAGCACGGTGGACTGGTGCCTTTCAGCGACGTCGTGGCTCCGTGGAACCTTACGAGCTTCGTCTTCAAGTACCTGTTTTCGCTCTACGCCGTGGGCGACAAGGGCGAATGGTGCGACTATCCGCTGTTCCCCGAACTGTTCCGGAAGGCGGGCTACCACGTGACTTTCCTCACCAACCAGTTCCTGCCGCAGGCAAAGGAGGCCGTGTATGACTTCAGCGGGGGCTTCTTCCTCAACAACCCGGAGCTTAGCCGGGCGATGTTCGACACGCGCAACGAGCGGCTTTACCGCTACGACGACGGCATGCTGAAGGAATACGACCGGCTGAAGAAGGACAACCGGGAGAACAACCTCATAATATTCCACCTCAAGGGGCAGCACGTTGACTACCGCACGCGCTTCCCGCTGAGCCGCCGCAAGTTCAACCCCGACGACTACGAACGCCCCGACCTCAAGCAAAAGGAGCTGCGCATACTGGCCGACTATGACAACGCCATTCTCTACAACGACTCCATCGTGGACGAAATCATCAAGCGTTTCGAGGACGAGGAGGCCGTCATAGTCTACGTGCCCGACCACGGCGAGGAGTGTTACGGCGAGGGAGTGCACTTCTACGGCCGCATGCACTCTACCGAGATAACGGCCCGACTGGCGCGCGAGGAGTTTGACATTCCCTTCTGGATATGGTGCTCGCACGACTTCATGGTGAACAATCCCGCACTTTACGGCGACATACTCAAGGCGCGCGACCGGCGATACATGACCGACGCGCTGCCCCATCTGCTGCTTTACCTCGGCGGGATAAGCTCGCCCCACTACCGCGAAGACCTCAACATCCTGGCCCCCGGATACAACGAGGGGCGGCCAAGGATACTGAAGAACACCACGGATTACGACAATTTGGAATAACTGACACCCACCCCAGCCCTCCCAACGAGAGGGAGCTTAATATGCCTTGTCGGGTTAAGCAAGGGCGCATTCGGCTCATCAAGCCAATCGGGCTTAATCACCCACTCTGCAAAAGGCCGCAAAACGGAAGGCGAAAGACGGTGTTTCAGGCTGCGAAAGGGCGTATCTTGCACGACAAAAGGGCACATATTGGCAACAGCTTGACAATCAATGATTTAGCAAAGCCATATAAACAACCATAAAAATAACAACCATAAAGCATCCGAACAACCACCACGCCTCACGTGAAAGCATATCAAGCCCCCTCCCTTTGGAATGGCCGGGGCGGGTGTCAGATAGGTCGTGACGGGTGTTTAAACAACGAAACAATGCACAAACCATTACTTTCACTGGCCGAGTCGAAGGCGTTGCGCGGCATCGCCATACTCGGAATAATCCTCCACAACTACTGCCACTTCCTCGGCTTCGCCGTCAAGGAGAACGAATACACGTTCACGGCGGCCAAGCCGATGCAGCTGCTCGACAGGATTACGTCGCTCAACCCCGACCTGTTCATCCATGTGATGTCGTTCTTCGGGCATTACGGCGTGCCCGTGTTCCTGTTCATCAGCGGCTTCGGACTCGTAGCGAAGTACGAGCAGAAGACGCCTCAGCCGGTGCGCCCGCTGCCCTTCATCGGCTACCATTACCTGAAACTGCTGCGCCTGATGGTGCTCGGCTACGTGGCGTTCGCCGCCGTGAGCTACCTGCTGCCACACGGCTACCGGGGCTATACGGCTGGCAACGTGGTGGCGCAGCTGCTGATGTACATCAACCTCCTGCCCGACCCAGACCATATCATCAAGCCGGGGCCTTACTGGTTTTTCGGCCTCATGCTCCAGCTTTACATCGTCTACCGCCTCGCGCTCTACCGCCGCACGTCGTGGCTCACTGTCGGCCTCATCGCCGTTTGCTGGCTGGCGCAGGCCGTCTTCGCGCCGGAGACCGAGGCCGACGTTGACGCCCTCAACCGCATACGCTACAACTTCATCGGCGGCATGCTGCCCTTCGGCGCGGGAGTGCTCTACGCCCGCCACGGCCGCAGCCTCAAGGCGTGGGCTTACGCGGCCATAGCGGCGGTGTCGGCGGCGGCCGTGTTCGCCGGCAGCTTCGCCTTCCAGTCGTGGCTGTGGGTGCCGCTGTTCGTCGTAACGGGCGCCGTGGCCACGGTGAAGCTCATCCCGGAGCGGGGCCTTGCGCCGTGCGTGTGGTTCGGGGCAATATCCTCCGCCCTGTTCGTTGTCCACCCGCTGACGCGCGAGGTGATAATAAGGATTTCCTACCATGGCTACGTCTACACCGGCCTCGCCCTCTACATAGCGGCCAGCATCGCGCTGGCGTGGCTGTTCAAGCTGGCTTTCAGATACATGCCCAAACCTAAATTGCAGCAATGAAACGACCGATAGAACTCTCCGACATCAGCCGCTACCGCGGCGAACTGATGGGGCTGGCGATGCTGTTCGTCATGCTTTTCCATGTGTGGATGCCGCGCAGCAACCCCATGTACGGCCTTGTGCGCTGCGGCAACGTGGGCGTTGACATCTTCCTTTTGCTCAGCGGAGTGGGCCTGTGGTACTCGTGGACGAAAACGCCGTCGGCGAAGCACTTCTTCAGGCGTCGCCTGCTGCGCATCTATCCGGCGTGGGTGGTGATGGCGGCGTTGTTCTACATACCCAACTATCTTAACACTCCGGGCGGCGGATACAGCCCGGACATACCTAATTTAATAGCGAACATCCTCGTTGGCTGGAGCTTCTGGCGCGTGGACGACCTCACGTTCTGGTTCGTGCCGGCGATAATGGCGTTGTATGTCATAGCCCCGGCCTACATGAAGCTCATCATCAAGCATCCCGCCTACCGATGGACGCCCGTCGTGGCGATGGTCTTGGCCGTGATGGTGCAGTATTACCCGCCCGTCCACCAGGCCGTGGGGCATCTTGAAATATTCTTCAGCCGCGTGCCGATATTCCTCATCGGGGTGAACCTCGGCGCGTGGGTCAAGGAGGGTCGCACGCTCGACGGCCAGGCCCTTTGGCTCGTCATCGCAGCCTTCGTGATGAGCCTGGCCATGTGCGTGGAGTTCGAGGAGTCGTGGCGTGGCCGCTTCCCGCTGTTCATCGAGCGCATGGTCTACATCCCGCTGACGCTCTCCATGGTGGTGCTGCTCAACCTCGCGCTCCGCAAGACGCCGCAGACGGTGCGCCGCGCGCTGGCCTTCATCGGCACGATAAGCCTTGAGCTGTACCTCATACACATACAGTTCGTAATGAAATACATCACGCCTTACAACCTCGGCTACTGCCTCACGGCACTCACTATGATTGCCGTGTCGATAATCTTGGCCTGGCTGCTGCACAAGGCCGTGGGGAAAATAGTGAAGTGAAAGGACGGACACCCACCCCAACCTACCCTGACACCCACACCAACCTACCCGAAGGGAGAGAGCCGAAAATGCCCTGTAGGGTTCGGCAAGGGCGCATTCGGCTCATCAGGCCCATTGGGCTTATCAGGCCAAAGGCCACAAACGGCCCTGCAAAAAGCCGCAAAACACAAGGCAAAAGACCGTCTCTTGCAAGGCGAAAGACGGCAAACGGGAAAGGCTCTGATAATCAGCTGATTAGAAAAGGGACACACTGAACAAATAAAATGACAATGAAACATAACCAAGAACATACCCAACCAACCGCTAACAACGGTGATGACAACGGAGCACGGCATACCAAGCTCCCTCCCTTAGGGAAGGCTGGGGTGGGTGTAAGATGTATCCTGCGCCTCATCCGCCCGCAACAATGGCTCAAGAACGTGTTCGTGCTGCTGCCGATGTTCTTCGGCGGCAGCCTGCTCGACGCCGGCGACATACGCGCCTCGCTGCTGACGTTCCTGGCTTACAGCTTCACGGCGTCGTCGGTCTACTGCTTCAACGACATCAACGACCTTGAGGCCGACCGCCGCCACCCCGTGAAGTGCCACCGCCCGATAGCCTCCGGCGCGCTCTCCGTGCGCACGGCGTGGCTGCTGATGGCGCTGATGCTCGCCCTGGCCGCCGCCACGGTGAGCCTCGTGGGCGACGCCTCGCACGCAATGAAGGTGGGCGGAGTGCTGGCGTTTTACTACGTGATGAACCTCGCCTACTGCGCCCGCCTGAAGCAATACGCCATCGTTGACGTCTGCATCGTGGCCTTCGGCTTCGTGCTGAGGGTGCTGGCCGGGGGCTTCGCCACTGACGTGGTGCTGAGCAAATGGCTCGTGCTGATGACCTTCCTGCTGACGCTCTTCCTCTCGTTCGCCAAGCGGCGCGACGACGTTGTGCGTATGAACGAGACCGGCGAGCCGCCCCGCAAGAACACGATACGCTACAACCTGACGTTCATCAACCAGGCTATCACCGTCACGGCGGCCGTCACCCTGGTGTGTTACATCATGTACACGGTGTCGCCCGAAGTAACGGCGCGCTTCCATTCAGACATGCTTTACCTCACCTCCGTGTTCGTATTGCTCGGCCTTTTGAGGTACATGCAGATAACGGTGGTTGACAAAAAGAGCGGCGACCCTACCAAGATGATGCTCACCGACAGGTTCACGCAGCTCGTGGTAGTGGCCTGGGCGCTGACGTTCCTTGTGCTGATATATGTGATTTAAACGAAGAGTGAAGAACTAAGAACGAAGAATTCGATACTCTTACGGCGCAGCAGGCCCATTAGGCCAATATGGCTCATCTGCCTTATAATTAAATAAAAAAGAACGATTATGACCGACACCGGCAAATATCCGTTAGGCGAAATCCACGCCTTCGACTTCGACGGCACGCTGACGCGCCGCGACACGCTGCTTGAGTTCATCCGCTACGCCAAGGGCGCGAAGGCCTTCCTGCTGTGCTTCGCGCGCTTCTCGCCGTGGCTCGTGATGATGAAGATGGGGCTTTACCCCAACTGGAAGGCCAAGCAGCGTGTGTTCTCGTATTGCTTCAAGGGTATGGCCGAGGCCGACTTCAACGCCCTCTGCGCCCGCTTCGCCAAGGAAAAGGCCGGCCTGTTGCGCCCGAAGGGGATGCAGCGAGTGAGGGACGTGCTGGCCGGGGGCGGCAAGGTGGTCATTGTGAGCGCAAGCGTCAACAACTGGGTGGAGCCGTTCTTCACGGGGATGGACGGCGTTTTCGTGGTCGGCACGATGATAGGCGTGCGCGACGGCGTGCTCACGGGCCGCTTCGCCACGCGCAACTGCTACGGTCCGGAGAAGGTGAACCGCCTGTTGCAGCTCTACCCCGAACGCACCGAATACCGCCTCACGGCCTACGGCGACAGCCGGGGCGACTCTGAACTGCTCGACTTCGCCGACGAGAGCCATTACAAACCGTTCCGCTGACGCATAATTCATAATGCACATTTCATAATTCATAATCGGGCAGACGCCGTAGGCCAGGCTTCACAATCCTCCCAAATCTCACAGCCCTCCCAGTCTTCCCATAAAATAAAAACGATATGAAGAAACTCTTAAGAATGTTCAAGGTAAGGCGCGACGAGCGCATCGAGGCCGCCGTCATGCTGCTGATGCTGCTGGCGCTGCACGCCGCCATGATAGCGCGCAACTTCAGCCAGTTCACCCAGACGGGCAAAGGCCACTGGAACATATTCATCAACAACTTCACGGTGTCGGGCTTCGACCCCATCACTTATTCGATAATCACCTACTGGGAAGCCAACTACAACGTCTACCGCCACCCCTTCCTGGCCTTCTTCGTGTGGCCGCTGTCACAGATAGACAAGTGGGTTATGGACGCCACGGGCGTCAATATCGTACAGTTCCTCGTAGCCGTGCCGCTGCTGCTGTGCGCCTTTTACACGTTCATCTTCATGCTCCGAATATTCAAGGACATCCTGCGGCTGGGCCGGTTCGACTCCGCCCTGCTCTCGGTGATGCTTTTCTCCTTCGCCTACGTAATGGTGTCGGCCGTCGTGCCCGACCATTTCTGCGTCTCGATGTTCCTCCTCGTGTTCACCGTCTACGTCTCCGGGCTGAAGCTCCAGGCCGGCACACAGTTCAAGATATGGCAGACCGTGGTGCTGTTCTTCGCCACGGCGGGCGTAACACTTAGCAACGGCGTCAAGACTTACATATATTCGCTGTTCACGAACGGGCGCAAGTTCTTCCGCCCCAAGTACTTCCTGTTCGCCGTGCTGCTGCCGGCGGTGCTGATATGGGGCTTCGCACGCTGGGAATACCGCACCTTCGTGCTGCCCAAGGAGAAGGCGCGCGCCGAGCTTAGGGCGAAGAAAGTGGCCGAAACGCGCCAGAAGTTGTTTGACGCTTTCCGTGACACAACGTCGCTGAAAGACAGCGCGGAGATTGAAAAAGCCTTCAACGCGGAGATGCAACGGCGGGCGAAGGCAAAGTATGTGAGAGACCATAAGAAACCCTGGAACCAACACACGGGCAAGCCGATAGCCAAAGGCGAGTTCATGCAGTGGACCGACGCCACGACGTCGCGCGTCTCGACGGCGGTTGAAAACCTCTTCGGCGAGTCTATCCAGCTGCACAAGGACTACCTGCTCCAGGACACCCTGCGCTCCCGTCCGGTGATAGTGCCTTACCGCTGGGTGGCCAATTACGTGGTGGAAGCCGTCGTCGTGCTGCTGTTCGCCGGCGGAATATGGTGCGGGCGGCGGTCGCGCTTCATGTGGATGGCGCTCTGCGGCTTCGCCTTCGACATGCTGCTCCACCTCGGCCTGGGCTTCGGCATCAACGAAGTCTACATCATGGGGGCGCACTGGCTGTTCGTCCTGCCCATCGCAATGGGCTTCCTCGTCAAGGCGGCGCAGGGCAGCCGCGCCGAGACTTGGCTGCGCCAGCTGCTCGCCGTGATAACGGGCTGGCTCTTGGCGTACAACTTGACTCTGTTCGTTGGTTATCTCGTATGACGGAAAACGGTTGGTTGCAATGAAGGTTTCAGTGCTTGTCCCCGTCTACGGGGTGGAGAAATACATCGGGCGTTGCGCCGAGTCGCTGTTCGGACAGACATACGGCGACATCGAATACGTGTTCGTTGACGACCGCACGCCTGACCGTTCCATCGACATCTTGCAGTCAGTGGCACGCCGTCACCCCCTGCGCGAGGGGCAAATCAAAATCATCCGACACGCCGAAAACCGCGGAATAGGGGCCGTAAGGCAAACCCTGATAGACAACTGCACGGGCGACTGCCTGACGTTTGTTGACAGCGACGACTATCTGCCGCCACGCGCCGTGGAGCTGATGGCCGCCGAACAGGCACGCAGCGGCGCCGACATAGTTGACGGGGCGTGGCAGAGGGTGACGGCCGAGGGGCTGTCCGCCGCCACGCCACCGTGCCAAGAGACCGACGAACGGCGGTATCTCGCCCTGCTGTTGTGCCAGAACATCGTGTCGAACCGCCTCTGGGGACGGCTCTACCGGCGCACGCTGTTCACACGGAACGGCGTCAGCCTCGCCCCCGGAGTTGACTACTGCGAGGATTACTCGCTCATCACGCGGCTGATGTTTTACGCCAGCCGCGCGTTCATCGACGACACGGTGTATTATTACAGCGACGAGAACGCCGAGTCGTACACCCACACCGTGTCGGCGAAACACATCCGCTCGATGCTCAAGGCCAACCGCGCCGTGCTCGACTTCTTCACCGCCAACGACGCCGGAGGCCGCTACCTGACGCCCCTGCAATTCGGACTTGTCAACGCATTGCGCGTAGTCCGCGCCAACGGTTTCAGCCAAACGGAGGCCGACACGTTGCTCCATTACCGCCCGCGCGGCCCGCTTTTCCGCCTGCTGGCGGCCATGATGCGCGGCAAATGCCCCTTCCGACTCGCCGAGACGGCCTATCTCGCGGCGCGGAGGATGTACACCGGCAGGGTGGAATGCGGCGACCACGTGTGAGCCTTACGCCCTAACAGCACGGGATGCACGCCCTCCAGGCCAAGAAACCACTGCAAAAGGCATAAAAGAAACGGCTCCGCAGTGACACCAAGTCACACGAAGCCGCGAGTAAAACTAAACCTATCGAAGATCGGCACGCCGCCCTTTCGGCACGGCGTGCCTTCTTTTTTCTCCTTGAAGTCAAATCATCCTTCCTTTTTCAGAAAGTCATTCTTCAACGCTGAAGTCGTCCTTGCCTACGCCGCAGAGCGGGCAAACCCAGTCATCGGGCAGGTCTTCAAACGCTGTTCCGGGAGCAACGCCGTTGTCGGGGTCTCCCACTTCCGGGTCATATACATAACCGCAAGTGTCGCATACGTACTTTTTCATAATCTTATTTTTTAGGGATTAATAATTATCATCACGCCCTACAGTCCTCCAGACGCCTTCCACGCTCAAGCACAAGCTCTACGCGGGCTGCTATCTGTTCGGGCGAAATGTCTTTCATACACAAGTAATCACCCCGCAGGCAGGGCTTGTTGCCATAGATGCTGCACGGCCGGCAGGGCAGGTCAGCCTGTACGGCGTCGGCCGGGTCTTGCCCCCAGCCCATGAAGCCGGCCAGCGGATGCGTGGCCCCCCACACGCTGACGACGGGCGTGCCGGCGATGGAGGCCATGTGCATGTTGGCACTGTCCATCGAGACCATTACGTCCAAATGGCTCATCAGGATAAGTTCGCCGGCTATGCCGCCCACTTGCGCCGAGGCGTTCACGCAGCCGTCGAGGCGCGAGGCCAGGGCGTCGAGCGCGGCGGTCTCCTCCCTTCCGCCGCCGAAAAGGAACAGGCGGCAGCCCGGATGGCGGCCGGCCACGAGCCTTACGGCGCGCTCCATCATCTCAAGGGGGTACACCTTGCCGGGATGGGCGGCGAAGGGGGCTATGCCAATCCACTTCTCGCCGTCGGCCTTAGGCTTGTTGAAGCCTTCAGGCAGGCGGCCCAAGTCGCCCCCGCCGGGCGGGAATATCGAGCGGAAATCGAGCCGCACGGGGTAGCCGAGGCGCGCCAGCACGTCGGCGTAGCACTCGAACGCCGCCGGCAGCGGCTGCGTCCGCCGGTTAGTCTGGCTGACGAGTTCGCGCCTTGCTGAGCGGTGCTTGTCGATGTGGGCCACCTTGTAGCGGTCGATGTTGAAGCGCATGCGCAGGTAGTCGGAGCGCAACACGCTGTGGAAGTCGGCAATGGCGGTGAAGTTCTTAGCCGTGAGCCGGCGGTAGAGGGCGTTCAGGCCCTTGACGCCGTAATACTCGTTCTTGAGGTCGGCCTCCATGAAGCCCACGTTCTGCGGCATGTACTCGAAGAACGGACGGGCGAAGGGGCGGCTCAGCATGGTAATCCTCACGTCGGGGTATTGCCTCGCCAAGCAGTCCACCACGGGCACCGTCATGGCAACGTCGCCCATCGCCGAGAACCTTATTATCAGTATGTGGTCAATCCTCATTTGTCCTTCCGGGCGTAAAGTATCGGGTTAGTGGCGGGGTCGTTGTACATTTTCATCTGCCGGTACACCTTCATGTACTTCCTGCCGGCGGCTATGTCGTCGAGCAGCTGGCAGATGGCCGTGCCGAGGTCTTGCTGCTGTTCGAGCAGCACGGCCAGCTTGGCGGCGCACTTGGCGCGGTGCTCCTCGGCGGCATCGGCGCGCCCGGCCTGCTCCCTCATGTGGTAAATCTTCAGGGCGAGTATCGACAGGCGGTCGATGGCCCACGCCGGGCTTTCGGTGTTGATGGTGGCGCCGGGCAGCGGCTCCACGTCCTTGTATTTCTCGCGGAGCATCGTGTCGATGTCCTCCACGAGGTCGGTGCGCTCCTGGTTGCTGCGGTCTATGCGCCGCTTCAGCAGCAAGGCGGCGGCCGGGTCGATGTCAGGGTCGCGTATGATGTCCTCCAAGTGCCATTGCACGGTGTCAATCCAGCACTTGCGGTACAGCGCGGCGTCCATCGTCCCCTCGCCGTAGGGGTTGGCTATCGGTGTGTCAACGTTGTCGGCTACGTGGTAGTCGTCAATCGCACGGTTGAATATCGTGTTGCAATTCTCGGTGAATGTCATCGTTTTAAGTTTTCGTTTAAGACAAACAAGATTTAACTTTAAGTTTACAAAGATAGTGTTTTATTTCCTGACATCCAACCAAAACGCTGTATTTTTTTGTATTTTTGCAATAAAAAGGAGAAGTTTTGACGGATGCCATGGACGCTATGGTTTTCATAGTTGCCATGGTTCCCATCGTTTTTTAACAAAATAATAAAAAGATGAAAATAGTAATCGACGACAAAATCCCGTACATCCGCGAGGCGATGGCGAGGCTCACCGCAGACGCCGTGTACCTGAAAGGCTCGGAGATAGGCCCCGCCGACGTGAGCGACGCCGACGCCTTAGTGGTGCGCACGCGCACCCGCTGCGACGAACGTCTGCTCCGGGGGAGCAGCGTGAAGTTCATAGCCACGGCCACGATAGGCTTCGACCACATCGACGCCGGCTACCTGCGGCGGGCGGGCATCGAGTGGATGAGCTGTCCGGGGTGCAACGCCGCCTCGGTGGCGCAATACGTCAGGTCGGTGCTCCTGCTGCTCCGCCGCGACCGGGGGGCGCGCCTCGCGGGCATGACGCTCGGCATAGTGGGCTGCGGCCACGTAGGGTCTAAGGTCAAGGCCGTGGCCGAGGAGTACGGGATGCGCGTGCTCGTGAACGACCCTCCGCGGCAGGAGCGCGGCGACGAGGGGGCGTTCGCCACGCTGGCCGACATCGAGCGCGAGGCCGACGTGGTGACATTCCACGTGCCGCTGGCGAAAGACGGCCCCCACCCCACGTTCCACCTCGCCGACGCGGCGTTCTTCAACCGACTGGCCAAGAAGCCCGTCGTCATCAACACGAGCCGCGGCGCGGTGGTTGACAACGACGCCCTGCTCGACGCCATAATATATAATAAGGTGGCCGACGCCGTAATCGACACCTGGGAAAACGAGCCGCGCATCAGCCTGCCGCTGCTCCGCCGCGCGTGGATAGGCACGCCCCACATAGCGGGCTACAGTGCGGACGGCAAGGTGAACGCCGACAACATGGTGATAGAAGGCCTCTGCCGCCACTTCGGCCTCCGCCGCCCGCCGCTGATCACGCCGCCGCAGCTGCCCTCGACGTTCGTCCCCGCAGACGGCGACGACGCCCTCCGCCTGCAACTCTACAACCCGCTCGACGACAGCGCGCGCCTGAAAGCCGACCCCGGCAAGTTCGAGGAGCTGCGCGGCAACTACCCGTTGAGGAGGGAGTGGGTGTAAAACACCCACCCCAACCCTCTTTTGGAAGAGGGGCTTAATATGCTTTGTTGGTTGTGGTTGGCGCAGTTCTCCCAGAACTCCCAGCTCTCCCAGAACTCCCAAATATGCTTTGTTGGTTGCAGTTCTCACATACCTCCCAGAACTCCCAGCTCTCCCAGGCCTCCCAGCAACCCCGATTGCTAACCGCCTGACAATCAGATGTTTTACGAAAGGCCGTCTCTTGCCTTGCAAGAAGCGGCCTTTTGCGTTGCCGTTTGCGGCTTTTCGCAAGGCCGTTTGCGGCATTTCATTAAATAAGCCCAATGAGCCTGATTGGCCAAATACGCCATTGCCAAACCCAACAAGGCATTTTAGGCTTCCTCCCTTTGGGAGGGCTGGGGTGGGTGTTAGTGAGGGCTGTGGTGGATGTCAGGTCTGGTTGGTTGGGTGTTCGGGATGGTTTGTTGGTTGTCAAATTGTCTTTTCTACACCAAATTATTGCACACATAGCCATATTGTGTGCAAAAACAAGCACATTTTTGTTGAAAAAATTTGCAAACTTGAATAAAAATTCGTTCCTTTGCAGCGATTTTTGAGATTAGAATATAATTACAAACACTTTTAAAACATTAAAATCATGGCAGACATTGCAGCAGATGTAAAGAAAATCATCGTTGAAAAACTTGGTGTTGAAGAGTCAGAAGTAAAGCCCGAAGCAAGCTTCACAAACGACCTCGGCGCAGATTCACTCGACACAGTTGAGCTCATCATGGAATTTGAAAAGGCGTTCAACATCTCAATACCTGACGACAAGGCCGAGACAATCGCTACTGTAGGCGACGCCATCAAGTACATCGAAGAGAACGCAAAATAACAAATTCCAATAACATATAAATGGAATTAAAGAGAGTAGTAGTAACGGGACTGGGCGCAGTGACGCCGGTGGGACTGAATGTCGAGGAGACATGGAAGAACCTCTTGGCCGGAGTCAGCGGCGCAGCCCCCATTACAAGTTTCGACTGTTCCCAGTTCAAGACGCAGTTCGCGTGCGAAGTCAAGGGGCTTAACGTCGCCGAGTGGATCGACCGCAAGGAGGCGCGCAAGCTCGACCGCTACACACAGCTGGCCATGGTAAGCGCCATGCAGGCCGTGAAAGACAGCGCGATGGACCTGGAGACGGAGGACAAGACCCGCATCGGAGTCATCTTCGGCGTAGGCATCGGCGGTATCAAGACTTTCGAGGACGAAGTGTCTTACTACGCGCTGAACAAGGAGAACGGCCCTAAGTTCAACCCGTTCTTCATCCCGAAGATGATCAGCGACATAGCAGCCGGCCAGATTTCAATCCACTACGGGTTCCACGGCCCCAACTATGCCACCACGTCCGCCTGCGCGTCTTCGACCAACGCCATAGCCGACGCGTTCAACCTCATCCGCCTGGGCAAGGCCAACGTCATCGTCAGCGGCGGCGCCGAGGCGGCCATCTGCGCCTGCGGCGTGGGCGGCTTCAACGCCATGCACGCCCTCTCTACGCGCAACGACGAGCCTGAAAAGGCCTCGCGCCCGTTCAGCGCAAGCCGCGACGGCTTCGTGATGGCTGAGGGAGCAGGATGCCTCATACTTGAGGAACTGGAGCACGCAAAGGCTCGCGGAGCCAAGATTTACGCCGAGATGGTCGGCGAAGGCGAAAGTGCCGACGCTTACCACATCACAGCCTCGCACCCCGAAGGACTCGGAGCCAAGCTCGTGATGCAATCAGCGCTTGACGACGCCGGCATGAAACCTGAAGACATAGACTACATCAACGTCCACGGCACATCGACGCACGTCGGCGACATTTCAGAGGCCAAGGCCATCAAGGAAGTGTTCGGCGACGCCGCTTACAAGCTCAACATCAGCTCTACGAAGTCGATGACGGGCCACCTGCTCGGCGCAGCCGGCGCAGTGGAGGCCATGGTGAGCGTCCTCTCGGTGCAGAACGACATCGTTCCCCCCACCATCAACCACGACGAGGACGACAAGGACGAAGAAATAGACTATAACCTCAACTTCACATTCAATAAGGCACAGAAGCGCACAGTGCGCGCCGCGATGAGCAACACGTTCGGTTTCGGCGGACACAACGCTTGCGTCATATTCAAGAAGTATGAAGATTAACAACATCATCGACCGTATGAAGCTCCCTTTCCGCAAGGAAAAGGAGCTTTATTCGTCTCTGTACGCCATCCTCGGATTTTACCCCCGCGACATCAGCATCTACAAGCAGGCGCTGATGCACCGCAGTGCCTACAAGCGCAACGCCAAGGGCAGGCTGGTCAACAACGAGCGGCTTGAGTTCCTCGGCGACGCCATCCTCGACGCCATCGTCGGCGACATAGTGTTCCGCCACTTCGAGGGCAAGCGCGAAGGCTTCCTCACCAGCACGCGCAGCAAAATCGTGCAGCGCGACACGCTCAACCGACTGGCCAACGAAATCGGCGTGAGCCGCCTCATCGTTTCGCACGGACACATGTCGGCTCACAACAGTTACATGGAGGGAAACGCGTTCGAGGCCCTCGTGGGAGCCATCTACTTAGACCGCGGCTACGCCGCCTGCATGCGCTTCATGCAGCGACGCATACTGTCGCAAATCATCAACCTTGACAAGGTGGCTTACAAGGAGGTGAACTTCAAGAGCAAACTCTTGGAATGGTGCCAGAAGAACAAGGTGAACCTGAAGTTCGAGCTGACGAGCCAGAGGCGCGACGAGAACAACAGCCCGGTGTTCGTGCACAAGGTGCTAATCGAGGGACTGGATGGCGGCACGGGCGAAGGCTACACCAAGAAGGAAAGCCAACAGGCGGCCAGCAAGACCGCCCTGCAAAGCCTGAGGCGCAAGCCGCAGTTCATCGACGCCGTGTTCGCCGCCAAGACAGAGCGCACGAAGATGGAGGAAGAGCCGGTGCAGGCCGCGCCCGACATCGACGCCAAGGAGGACTTCATCGTGACACACGACATCGAGAACGCGCCGGCCGCAGCAAGCGAGACAGCCGTGAACAAGACGGCAAACGCCGGCAAGGCGCAAAAGAAAACGCAAAAGAAGGACGAGGTTGACGAGTTCGACCTGTCTGACATCAAGGCCTTCGACCGCCCCATGTCGAGGGAGGACATCATCGCAGCCGCCGAAGCCGCGGCGTTCGGGGAACAGTAAACGTTTTTTACACCCTCCCAAACCTTCCCAAAGGGAGGGAGCTTGGCATGTTTTGCTGATATAAAACAAAGCATCCGGTAATCGGCATAGTTCCATGCAGGGCTGGGTTCTGCATAAAATTGTTGAATGACGATTACCGGATGTTTTGGCAATATTGATATTTTACATATCAAACGCCCTCCCTTCGGGAGTGTCGGGGTGGTTCCATACAATCCCTTCCAACTCACTGAAACTGTCGATCAGCCACTCGGCGCGCTCCGCTTCGAGACTGGCTCGGCTGCCGTTGCCGTAAGTCACGCCAACGGCCTTGACGCCGGCGGCGTGGGCCATACGTATGTCGAACGCCGTGTCGCCCACCACGACGGCCTCGCTGGAGAGCAGGGCGTGCTCGCGGAGGGTCTTCTCTACCATCTCCGGCGCGGGCTTGGCGCGCTCCACGTCGCTCACGCTGAGGATGTAGGGGATGTAAGGCGCAAGCCCCATCTCGTCAACAAACGCCGTGAGCGACGGCCTCAGGCGGCTGCTGGCTATGGTGACGAGCACGTCGGCGGCGTGCATCCGCCGTATCATGTCGCCCACGCCGGGAAACATGGGCACGGCTCCGGGCACGTTGTTCTGGAAGAACAGCCGCCTGTAAATCTCGGCGCAGCGGTCTCCCGTGGTGTCGTCCATCGGTATCAGGTCGGTGAACGTCTGCTTCAGGGGCAGCCCTATCATCGCGGCGCACTCGTCGTCGGTGCGCGCCGGCAGCGCGAGTTCGGCTATCGTCTGCTGCATCGTGCGCACAATCAGCGAGCGCGTGTCGGCTATCGTGCCGTCAAAATCAAGAATGACGGCCTTGAATTTATTTGTCATTGCTTGTTAATTTTATATCTTTCATCACCACGGCCACGGTGTTCAGCCTGAAATACGGGAGCGATATGAACACCAGTCCGCCGTAAGGATTGTCAGTGCCCCACGA
>CALUGU010000030.1 GCA_944320255.1 uncultured Prevotella sp.
ATCGCCACTCCGCCGCTTTACCTCTGCACGTATAAGAACAAGGTTAAGGAGTACTGCTACACCGACCAGCAGCGCCAGGCGTTCCTCGACAAGTACGGCAACGGCGTAGATGACGACAAGAACATCCACACCCAGCGTTACAAAGGTCTTGGAGAGATGAACCCGGAACAGCTCTGGGAGACAACAATGAACCCCGAAACGCGCCTCCTGAAGCAAGTAACCATCGAGAACGCGGCCGAGGCCGACGAGGTGTTCTCAATGCTCATGGGCGACGACGTGGAGCCGCGCCGTCTGTTCATAGAGCAGAACGCCACCTACGCTAACATCGACGCATAGTTTAAAAGGTAAAAAAGTAAAAAGGTAAAAAAGTAAAACTTCGCTGACAGCGGAAATCATATAAAAAGACGGGAACGCTTGATGAAATTCAGCGTTCCCGTCTTTCTTATGTCTGTATAGTTTGTATCTAAAGGCTTGCGGTTGTTTTTACCTTTTTACTTTTTTACCGTTTTACCTTTATGTTCACTATTTTACCTTTTTACTTTTTTACCTTTTTACCTTTTCAAGCCTTCTTCGTTGCCTTTATAAAGTAAGTTATCAGCAGCACGTAAGCCACGAGGGCGCACACCTCAGACATCGGGTTGGCCAGCCACTCGTTGTTCATCAGGTTGACGCCGCCGAAGCGCAGCAGTGCGCTTACTACTCCCATGAGCGCGCCTCCGGCGATGAAGCCGCTGGCGATGAGCGTGCCTTTCTCGCCGCGCGCTTTGTTAACTTCAGGGTCTTTAGAGCGCGACGTTACATACCAGTTGATTGCGCCGCCCACGAGCAGCGGTATGTTGAGCTGTATGGGGATGAACATTCCGAGGGCGAAAGCCAGCGCGGGCACCTTGCAGAGCGTCAAGACGATGGCTATCAGCGCACCAATGCCGTAGAGAATCCACGGCGCGTCAACGCCGTTCATCAGCGGGTCGATGACCGCCGCCATAGCGTTGGCCTGAGGCGCGGCCAGCTGTCCGCTGGCGAAACCGTAAGTCTCGTCGAGCAATATCATCACTCCGCCCACGGTGGCGGCGGACACCAGCGTGCCGAGGAACTTCCAAGTCTCCTGCTTCTTGGGCGTGGTGCCCAGCCAGTAGCCTATCTTCAGGTCGGTGACGAACGCTCCCGCCATCGACAGCGCGGTGCAGACCACGCCGCCCATGATGAGCGCGGCCACCATGCCTCCCGTGCCTTTGAGGCCTACGGCCACCATAACCACCGAGGCGAGGATGAGCGTCATGAGCGTCATTCCCGACACGGGGTTGCTGCCCACGATGGCAATCGCGTTGGCGGCGACCGTGGTAAAGAGGAAGGCTATCACCGCAACGAGCAGTATGCCGGCTACGGCGAAGAGCAGGTTGCCGTCCATCACGCCTGCCCAGAAGAACACGAAGGTTATCAATATCGTGGCTATCGCGCCTACGGCGATAATCTTGAAGGGTATGTCGCGCTGCGTGCGGGCCACCTGTTTGCCCGCGTTCTTGCCCCCGCGCATCTCCCGCGCCGCCAGGCTGACGGCGTTCTTTATGATGCCCCACGAGTTGATGATGCCTATGATGCCGGCCATGGCGATGCCGCCGATGCCGATGTACTTGCCGTAAGAGTTGAAAATCTGCTCAGGCGACATGTCTCCCACGGCGGTGGCGATGGCCGGATCCCACTGGTTGAGCACGTCGCCGTGGAACAAGACGCTCATAAGCGGCACTATGAGCCACCACACCGACAGCGAGCCGAGGCAGATGATGAGGGCGTACTTGAGGCCGACGATGAAGCCGAGGCCCAGCACCGCCGCGCCCGTGTTCACCTTGAAGACGAGCTTGGCCTTGTCTGCGAGCTGCTCGCCGAGGCCTATCACGCGCGTGGTGAAGTTCTCGTTCCACCATCCGAAGGTAGCCACGATGAAGTCATACAGTCCGCCAACCAGCCCGGCCAGCAGCAACGGCTTGGCCTGCTTGCCGCCCTTGGCCCCGCTGACGAGCACCTGCGTGGTGGCCGTGGCTTCGGGAAAGGGATACTTCCCGTGCATGTCTTTGACGAAATACTTGCGGAAGGGGATGAGGAACAGTATGCCGAGGATGCCTCCGAGGAGCGAGCTTAGGAACACCTCGATGAACGACGCCCCCATTTCGGGGTACTTGGCTTTGAGGATGTAGATGGCCGGCAGGGTGAAGATGGCGCCCGCCACCACCGCGCCTGAGCACGCGCCGATGCTCTGTATGATGACGTTCTCGCCGAGGGGGTTGCGCCGTTTGGCCGCCGTTGACACTCCCACGGCTATTATGGCGATGGGTATTGCGGCCTCGAACACCTGCCCCACGCGCAGTCCCAGGTACGCGGCGGCGGCCGAGAACAGTATGGCCATGAGCACGCCCCACGTCACCGACCACCCGTTAACTTCCGGGTAAGCCTTTTGCGGGTCCATCACGGGGCGGTATTCCTCGCCCTCTTTCAGTTCGCGGAATGCGTTGTCAGGCAGCCGCACGCCGTCTTTTTCCAAGTTTTCCATAGTTATGTTTGTTTTTATTGTTTGTCAGTTGTGTGGCATGGCCTTATCGCCATGCTTTTTTACATTGGCGCAAAATTAAGAAAAATATCGTTTATCAGGAAAATAAAACGGGTATTTTTCAGCTTGGCGGCATATTTGTCTTAGGATAGCAGGTGTTGGGCTAATGAGCCAAATGGGCCTGATGGGATGATGAGGCCAATAAGCCGGATGAGCCAAATGAGCCTAATGGGATGATGAGGCCAATGAGCCGGATGAGCCAAATGAGCCGGATACGCCGCTGCAAGGCATTTTAAGCTCCCTCCCTTAGGGAGGGTTGGGGTGGGTGTCAGGTGTGGTTGTGTCGTGTGTCAGGTTCGGTTGGCTTGCAAGAGACGGCAAATCGCACGCTAAAAAGCCGTCTTTTAGGAGCTAAAAGACGGCTTTTTACAAGGCGTTTTGCAACTTGCTGGTTTACAGATGGTTACGAACGGCTGTGGAATGCGCCGTCATTCGTCTTTCAAGAGGATGGCCGACAGCTCGCGCATGCCCTCCGACGCGCCCTTCTGTATGTGCGTCACGTTGTGCCGCCCGGCCGCCATCACGGGCTTGGGGTCGATGAGATATATTGGTGTTTCAGGGCGCGCATATTGCACGAGGCCTGCGGCTGGGTAGACGTTGAGCGACGTGCCGATGATGACGAACACGTCGGCCTGCCGCGCGTAGTCGGCCGCCACGCTGATGTTGGGCACGGCCTCGCCGAAGAACACGATGTAAGGCCTTAGCAGCGAGCCGTCGCCGGCCTTCTCGCCGGGCGCGACGTCAAGGTCGCCGGGTGTCATCGTGCGCCAGTAGCGCGGGTTATCGACGTCGCGGCTGGAGCACGTCTTCATCAGTTCGCCGTGCAGGTGAACCACCCGTGAGCTGCCCGCCGCCTCGTGCAGGTTGTCAACGTTCTGCGTTACCACGGTGACGTCGTACTTCTGTTCCAGCCCCGCCACGAGGCGGTGGCCCTCGTTAGGCTTGGCCTCAAGCAGCTTGCGGCGCAGCATGTTGTAAAAGTTGTTCACGTAAACGGGGTCGTCGAGCCACGCCTCGTGCGTGGCCACGCGCGACACGGGGTAGTTCTCCCACAGGCCGTCGGCGTCGCGGAAGGTGCTAAGCCCGCTCTCCACGGACATTCCCGCACCGGTAAGGACAAAGAGTTTTTTCATATATTATTTCACTTAAGAAGTTATAGAATTTATAGAAGTTATCGCTCACTGCGTTCGCTAAGAAGTTAAAGCCAATAGCCTTGACATTGAAGTTATGACACATATCTTGATAGTCAACGGGTCAACTGCATCAACACAATATAAGCATTCGGCTATAACTTCTTAGCGAACGCAGTGAGCGATAACTTCTATAACTTCTTTAAATTCTGCATTTTTGTCATATCCTCCACAAAATTAGTGAAAATTCCATAATAATGCAGCCGTAATCGGATAAAAACATTACCTTTGCACGGTTTTTAATATAAGGTAAAAGAATAATCAATCAGAAAGAAATGGACAAGTTAAGTTACGCTTTGGGCCTCGGCATAGGCCGCCAACTCTCGCAGATGGGAGCCACGGGCCTGGACATAGACGACTTCGCCGCAGCCATCAAGGACGTCTTGGCGGGCGCGGAGCCGAAGGTTAACGACAGCGAGGCGCAGACAATAGTACAGGAATTTTTCCGCAAGCAGGAGGAGAAAGCCAACGCCGCAATGGCCGAAAAAGGCAAGCAGGCGAAGGCCGATGGCGAGAAGTATCTCGCCGAGAACGCGTCGAAGGACGGCGTAGTGACCCT
This sequence comes from uncultured Prevotella sp., assembly GCA_944320255.1. GTDB lineage: Bacteria > Bacteroidota > Bacteroidia > Bacteroidales > Bacteroidaceae > Prevotella. Next base: position 4,352 of record CALUGU010000030.1, read on the forward strand.
GCCCAGCGGTCTGCAATACACGGTGCTCAAGGAAGGCAACGGCCGCAAGCCGAAGGCAACGGACAAGGTGAAGTGCCACTACGAGGGCTTCTTGATCGACGGCACGGTGTTCGACAGCAGCGTGCAGCGCGGCGAACCCGCCGTATTCCCCCTCAACCAGGTGATAGCCGGGTGGACGGAAGGCCTGCAGCTCATGCAGGAAGGCGCCAAGTACCGCTTCTTTATACCTTACCACCTGGCCTACGGCGAGCGCGGCGCGGGCGCGATGATACCCCCGTTCGCTACGCTCGTGTTCGACGTTGAGCTTATAGAGGTGGTGTGAAAGTTTTGTAGTTAAGGAGTAATGTAGTAAAGGAGTTAAGACAATACCTTCGTCACATGAATAATAAATGATGAAATCTGAATAGGCAAGTATTATGTCAGATGGTGTTGGATAATCCGTTTTTCACCTTTTAATCATTCATTTTATAAGACATTTGTCTTAACTCCTTAACTCCATTACTCCTTAACTCCTATAAGATAAAAGATTAACATAAACAAAATACAACAATGAAAAAACTTACATTCGTAGCAGCTTTGGCCGTTGGCGCAATGACTTTGGTCTCTTGCGGCAACTCAACGCCGAAGGCAAACTTGAAGAGTGACATCGACACCGTGAGCTACGCCCTCGGCGTTGTGAACACACAAGGGTTCAGGGACTACATCATGCGCGGCGACGTCATCGACACCGCTTACATCGACGAGTTCTTCCGCGGACTCAACTCTGGCATCAACGTCGGCGACGACAAGAAGAAGCAGGCCTACTACCTCGGTTTGCAGATAGGCCAGCAGATTTCAAACCAGATGCTTAAAGGCATCAACCACGACCTCTTCGGCGAAGACTCTACCAAGACAATATCGCTCAAGAACTTCATGGCAGCCTTCCTCGCCGGCGCGAAGGGCGAGAAGAGCCTCATGACGGCGGAGCAGGCGCAGGCCGTGCTCAGCACCAAGGTGCCCGCAATCAGGGCGCGCGAGCTTCAGAAACAGTACGGTCCCAACAAGGCGGCCGGCGAGAAATACCTTGCCGACTACGCCAAGAAGGCCGGCGTGAAGAAGCTCAAGGACGGTGTGCTCTACCGCGTAATCAAGGCCGGAACGGGCGAGACGCCTAAAGACACGTCGCTCGTGAGGGTTCACTACGAGGGCAAGACCATCGACGGCAAGGTGTTTGAAAGCTCTTACGAGAACAAGCAGCCCGTCATGTTCCGCGTCAACCAGATGGTTCCCGGCTTCGCCACGGCTCTCGCCAATATGCCCGTCGGCAGCGTTTGGGAGGTTGTAATACCCCAGGACCAGGCCTACGGCGAGCGTCAGACACCGAAAATCAAGCCTTTCTCTACGCTCATCTTCAAGATAGAGCTTGTAGGTTTGGGCGCAGGTAAGTGATAACTTAGGAGAAAGAAAGCCCCACCCGGCCTCCCCAAAGGGGAGGGGCAAGCGTCCATTCACCTCCCATTGGGGAGGCCGGGTGGGGCTTATAATGTATCAGCAACCAATGAACAAGACAACCATTATAACGCTCGCCGTCGCGGCGGGCGTTCTTTTCAATGTGGCCGACGCCGCGGGAAAGAAAAAGAAAGACAGCGACAAGGCCGTGGCTGAAGCCACCATGGAGCTGAAAACGCCGTCAGACTCGCTGAGCTATGCCGCCGGCATGGTGCGCACCGAGGGCCTGCTGCCCTTCCTCACGCAGAGTTTCGGCGTTGACACGGCCTACATGGCCGACTTCATCCGTGGTTATCAAGACGCCATGGGCAAAGGTTTCGGCGACGAGATGAAGGCTTATTACGCCGGAGAACAAATCGCCCAGATGATGGTGCAGCGCATACTGCCCGTTGTAAAGGAAGAGTTCGCGGGCCGCAACGACTCAATCAACGAGGCTGTATTCAACCGCGGCTTCGTTGACGCGCTGAAGAAAGACCGGCGGATTATGGCCGACACGCTTGCCGTTGCTTACTTCGACGCTGCCTTCAAGCGCGCCGTTGACGACCGCAACGCCGCCAACCGCAAGGCCGGTGAGGACTTCCTCGCCGCCAACAAGGCCAAGCCCGGAGTGGTGACGCTGCCCAGCGGACTGCAATACAAGGTGCTCGTGAAGGGCGACGGGCCTGTGCCCAAGGCTACTGACAGGGTTAAGGTGAAGTATGAAGGCCGCCTGGTTGACGGCACTGTGTTTGACAGCAGCAGCCACCAGAAGGACGGCGTGGCCACGTTCCGCGCCGACAACCTCATCAAGGGATGGACTGAAGCGCTCACGCTGATGCCCGTAGGCAGCAAGTGGCAGCTCTACATCCCCTACCAACTGGCTTACGGCGAGCGCAAGACAGGCAAGATCAACCCTTGCAGCGCGCTCATTTTCGACCTTGAACTGATAGGCATCGACACCCCGGCGGAAAAGTCTAAAGGTGCGGCTCACGTTGGCACGAAACAAGGCAAATAGCAACACACCGCCATCAAAAGTTAAGGGAGACTGTTAAAAGTCTCCCTTTTTCATTTCAAAATGCGTTAATTTTCCATTCTTTTATGTCAAAGTGTTGCAAGTTTCATTTTTAATGCCTATATTTGCTCACATTAACATAAATGTAACGAGTTAATAACTTTTGGAAACACGACAGTAACATAATCATCGGGAAATGGAAAGAATAGACAGTCTTGACAGGAAAATCCTTAGCATTTTGTCTAAGAACGCCCGCATACCGTTCAAGGACGTGGCGGCGGAGTGCGGTGTGTCGCGCGCCGCAATACACCAGCGCGTGCAGCATCTCATCGAGAACGGAGTGATAACAGGCAGCGGCTTCGACGTCAACGCGAAAAGCCTCGGCTACTCTACGTGCACCTACGTGGGCATAACGCTTGAGCGCGGAAACATGTATAAGTCGGTGGTTGAGCGTCTTGAGCACATACCCGAAATCGTGGAATGCCACTTCACCACCGGCCCTTACACGATGCTCGTGAAGCTCTACGCCCGCGACAACGAGCAGCTTATGGACCTGCTCAACAACCAGATGCAAGGCATTCCGGGCGTGGTGGCCACGGAGACGCTCATATCCCTTGAGCAAAGCATCAAGAGGGAAGTGCCCGTGCCGCAGGAGTTCAGGAAATGAGTAACCGCCGTTGACGATGGAACAGTTTGACTTGAAAGGTTGCCTTGACGACGTTTACAAGCAATATCCCGAAGCGGAACGTAAGCCCGTAATCGGGATTACCGCCAACTACGCCGACGGCGAGGCGCGCCTTAGCGAACGATACTACAAGGCCGTGGCTGCGGCAGGCGGCGTGCCGGTGATTATTCCGCCGCTGGCCGGCAAGGACGAGATAATCAACACGCTCGACCGTATTGACGGACTGCTGCTCACCGGGGGCGGGGACGTCAACCCGCTGTGGGTGGGCGAGGAGCCGTCTCCGCGCCTCCATTCAATCAACCGTGAGCGCGACAAGGCGGAACTGATGACTGTCCGCCTTGCCTACAACCGCCAGATGCCCATCCTGGGGATATGCCGCGGCATACAGGTGCTGGCCGCCGCCCTTGGCGGAGAGGTGGAGCAGGACATCGACGAGGGCTTTTCAACGGGACGGTTGAAGCCTGCCGACGGCGAGGAAAGCCGCCATGCGTTGTTGAAGCACAGCCAGGACGCCGACCGCAGCGAACCTACCCACACCGTTGAAATAACCAAATATTCCACCCTTTACGCATTATATTATAAGGAAAGGATGGCCGTCAACTCGATGCACCACCAGGCCGTGCGCTCCTGCGGACGGCGGTTTACGGTATCGGCGACGGCTCCCGACGGCGTTATCGAGGCCATTGAGAGCGCCGAGTTCAAGCCTGTGATGGGCGTGCAGTGGCATCCCGAATGGCTCGGCGATGACGGCCAGCCCTTGTTCAAATGGCTTGTCGGCGAGGCGCAGACGTTCATACAAGCCAAGAAAATCCATCGGCGGACGCTCATTTTAGACACGCATTGCGACACGCCGATGTTCTTCCCCCAAGGCATTCATTTCGACCGGCGCGACCCGCGCATACTCGTTGACCTGCACAAGATGGCCGACGGCCGCCAGGATGCTGTCATCATGGCCGCCTACCTGCCACAACCCAAGCCCGGAGAGGCGTTCGCCGACAAGGTGGAGCCGAGGTTTGACAGTCCGAAAGCATACGCCGACCACATCTTCGACACGCTGGAGGGCATCGCAAACGAGAACAGTTCTTACCTGGCCATTGCCGAAACGCCCGGCGAACTGTATGAGAACAAGCGCGCCGGACTGCGTTCCATAATGTTCGGGATAGAGAACGGACTCGCCCTTGAGCACGACCTGGCCAACGTGGAGCACTTCGCCGGGCGCGGAGTGGTGTACATCACGCTCTGCCACAACGGCGACAACGACATCTGCGACAGTGCCCGCGGCACGGAAACGCACGGCGGCGTGAGCGAGTTCGGCGCACAGGTGATCGGCGAGATGAACCGACTGGGCGTGATGGTTGACATGAGCCACGCCTCGGAGAAGAGCTTTTACGATGCGCTCGACATTAGCACGCAGCCCATAGTGTGCAGTCACAGCAACTGCAAGGCGCTCTGCGACGTGCCGCGCAACCTCACCGACGACCAGATGCGTGCGCTTGCGGCCAAGGGCGGGGTGGTGCACGTCACGCTCTACCACGGTTTCCTGCGCAGCGACGAGCAAGAGGCGACGGTCCTCGACGCCATCGCCCACCTTGAGCACGCGGCCCGCGTGATGGGCATAGAGCACGTGGGCATAGGCACAGACTTCGACGGCGACGGCGGCATACGCGGCTTCGCTGACTCGTCGGAGATGCTGAACTTCACCATGAACCTGCTCCGCCGCCGTTACAGCGAGGCCGACATGGCCCGCATCTGGGGCGGCAACTGGCTCAGGGTGATGGCCGAAGTGCAGAAATCCAAACTTCAATAGTCATTCATCAGGAGTTAAGCGGTTATGCCTTAAATCATCAGCAGCATAACCGCTTAACCACTGAAAGCAACAAAATTCTTAATATGAAAACCTTTAAAGCAATCATTCTTTTATTCTTGCCGCTGCTTCTTGCGTCGTGCAACAGCAACAAGAAGGCTGCCGACGGCGGCGGTGACGGCATCGTCCAAGAGCCGGTAGGCCCGGCGTTCAACGCCGACAGCGCGTATCTTTATTGCAAAACGCAGTGCGACTTCGGCCCGCGCACGATGAACAGCGAGGCCCACGACCGGTGCGGCGATTGGATAATGGCGAAGTTCAGGCAGTTCGGTTGCACTGTGACGCCACAGCGGGTGACGCTCGACGGATATGACGGCACGCCCCTGCGGAGCACCAACATCATAGCCTCTTACCGTCCCGAACTGGCCGAGCGCATACTGCTCTGCGCCCACTGGGACACCCGCCCCTGGGCCGACAACGACCCTGACAGCGCCAACTGGCGCAAACCCGTCATGGGGGCGAACGACGGAGCCAGCGGCGTGGCCGTGCTCTTGGAAGTGGCGAGGCTGCTCGCCGCCGACACCGCGAAGCTCGCCGTGGGCGTTGACTTTGTTTGTTTCGACGCCGAAGACTGGGGAGTGCCGCGCTGGAGCGACGCCTCTGACAACGGCGACTCGTGGGCCTTGGGCGCGCAATACTGGTCGGCCAACCCCCACAAGCAGGGCTACAAGGCCCGGTTCGGCATACTCTTGGACATGGTGGGCGGCCAGGGCGCGCAGTTCTGGCGCGAAGGGATGTCGATGCAGTACGCCCCCGACCTTGTGAAGCGCGTCTGGGCGGCGGCACAGACGGTAGGCTTCGGCAGTTACTTCATCGACCGTGACGGCGGCTACGTCACCGACGACCATGTGCCGGTGAACGAAAAAGCCAAGATACCGACAATCGACATCATACCGTTTTACCCCGACTGCCAGGCCAGCAGCTTCGGCCCGACGTGGCACACCGTCAACGACACGATGGAGAACATCGACAAAGCCACGCTCGGCGCGGTAGGGCAGACCGTCGTGCAAGTGCTCTATTCGGAAAAGTAACATTTACTTCTATTATGCAAAAAGCCACCTTCCGCACTGCGAAAGGTGGCTTTTTGCGTTGCCGTTTGCCGTGAATTGCAATGCAAAAAGCCGTCTCTTGCGCTGCAAGAGACGGCTTTTTGTAACCTGTTGGATGCCAAGCTGTTATGCTTCTGCCTAAATGCCTTTATGTATTATATCTGTCCTGATTCCACCATCAGCACCACGCGCTCCGTCATACGGTCGGTCTTTTCAGGGTCGTACTTCTTCATCAGGCTTGCCCCGAACGCCCAGGCGAAGGCTTGGTAGAAGCCGGCGCGCACGGGATTGATGAACGAGCGTATCAGGTCATACGCCGAAGAGTCGCACTCGCGGTAGACGAGCTTGATGAGCAGCTTGCCCTGCGAGAAGGAGAGTTTCTTCATCCTCGGCGTGTACCGGCGCTTGATGTCCTCCTCCACGCGCTTCATGTGCTCGTCGCGCGCACGTTTGTTGGGCAGCGTCTGTAGGTATTCGTAAGTCTCGATGATGATTTTGTTCACCTCCTTTGCTATCGGCAGCACCTTCTTCACGTTGTACACCAAGCGGTTGAAGGCCGCCCGCCGCTTGGCGTTCTTGAACGTAGGCTGCGGGTAGACGTAAATATTGTTCAGCTCTACGTACTGGATGCTGTCGCCGTCAACAAGCACCTTGCCCACCTTCACCATAGGGGCGAACGTGGGATTGTCCATGTCCACCTCCTTGTCTTCGGGCTTCACGCCGTCCGTCCCCGCGCCGTTCTGGGCGCAGGCCGTGGCCGGCATGAGCGTCAGCAGTGATGCGATTATGAAGAAAAGTAACCTTGTCATGGCTGCAAAGATAAGGATATTATTGAAGTTAAAGAAGTTAGAGCCTTCAGAATTTAAAGAATTTAGGGAAGTTAAAGGAGTTATAGTCTTCAGAATTTAAAGAAGTTAGAGAATTTAAAGAAGTTACGACCATTGGAATTTAAAGAATTTAGAGAAGTTAAAGGAGTTATAGTCATTTGAATTTAAAGAATTTAGAGAAGTTAAAGAAGTTACAGCCATTACCTTTATTGACTACAGAAAAAAGGCATTTGGCTATAACTTCTTTAACTTCTCTAACTTCTTTAACTTCTAAAAAATACTTCTTTAACTTCTAAAAAGTGCTTCTTTAACTTCTAAAAAACTACCGGCAGACCCGCTTGCCGACCCTCATCAGCGTGAAATAAAACGCCACGCCGGTGACAAGTCCGGCCACCACGTCGATGGCGTAGTGTGCTTGTATGTAAACGGTTGACAGGCACAGCAGGACGTAAAGCACCGAAAGGACGTAGAACACGCGCCTGTCGCCCGTGTGCCAAGCCAGCAGCATCAGCACGGTGCTTATGCCCACGTGGCTCGACGGGAACGCCGCCGTGGGGCGTTCGCCCGCCGCCTTGGCACCCTCCACCATCTGGTAAAACAGTCCGTCGGCGTAACCCGGCGTGGTGAGGCAGTCCTGGTAATAGTTGAAATAGTCGTGAACGTTGGGGAACACGCCCTGCGTGATGTTGCCGAGGCCCGCCGCCTTGAAGTAAAACGTAGGCCCGGTGACGGGCAGGAAGATGTAAATAAGGTAATAAGCGAAGAACGCCGACAGGATTACGAACGCCGCGCGCTCGTAATCATTGTAGCGGAACAGGAAGTAATACACCACCACGAACACTATCATTGGGTAGTAAGCGGCGTAGCCCATGCTCATAAGCTCGCTGAAAAAGGGCCACGGCGCGGCCTTGCAGAACAGCAAGGCGGGCTGGCAGCCGAAGACGTCCTGCTCCCATTGGGCGAACACGTGGTCGAGGTTTGGCAGCATCCGGTTGATTTCGTAAGTGTCGGGATACCACCAGCTGAGCAACGCCAGCTGCACCGTTATGCGCAAGAAGAGCGTCAGCCGGCAAGGCACCATGCGGTAGACGGCCCACATCCCGGCCGTGACGGCGGCTATCCTGACGCGCCCCCAAATCATTTCGTAGGGGTTGGCGGCCTTCGTATAAGTGAAGAAAACTATCAGCAGCGTGAGCACGAGGTAGCCTGCCATTACCCATTCCATCGCCAGGAGGCCTCGTTTCGGATGCTTGTCTATCGTGAAAAGTTGCTTTACAAACTTCATTGTCGTCAGTTTCTGTTGTATGATGTATGTACTCTCTCCCTGCCTCCACTGTGTGGAAGTGCAAGGTTTTAGCCTGAACAGTCTCCTCCCAGCAGGTGAGACAGGAAGTGGCTCCTGTTAAATCCACTTATTGTCCTTGTACCACTGCATCGTCTCACGCACCCCGCGGTCGAGCCGGTACTCCGGTTTGTAACCCAGTTCGGCCACGGCCTTCGCGATGTTGCACCGCCAGTTGCGCTGTTTCATTATCTTATACTTGTCGTTGTTGAGCGCCGTCATGCGGCCCGTGAGCCGTCCAACAGCCTCCCCGCAGGCCGTTATCACGCGCAGAAGCCACAGCGGCGACTTTATGCGCAGCAGCCAAGGGCCGCCCAGCTCGCGGCGTATCAGGTCGCTGAACGTGCGCGACGAGTAGGTCTCTCCGTCGCTCAGGATGTATCGTGCGCCGTCCCTGCCGCGCTCAAGGGCGAGGAACACGGCCTGCACGAGGTCTTTCACGTAGATGAAGGTGAGGCTCTGCGGCTTCAGCCCGGCGGCGAAGTCAACGTGGCTCTTTATGCTTTTGGCCATCATGAAATAGTCTTTCTCCCTCGGCCCGTACACTCCCGTGGGTCGCAGCACGCTGAAGTGCAGCCCCCGTATGCCGTCGAGCGCGTCTTCGGCCATCAGCTTGCTCTCCCCGTAAGCCGTGGTGGGGCGTGGCGTGTCGCCGTCGGTTATCGGCGTGCCGGGGCTGTCGTCCCTCACGGGACCGTACACACTGAGGCTGCTTATGAACACGAAGCGTTCCAATCCGGGGCAGGTCTCGACCACGGCGGCGGCCAGGTTGGCCGTGCCGTCGGTGTTAACGCGGTAGAAGTCGTCCTTGCGCAGGCACTTGGTCGCGCCCGCCGCGTGCACCACGTAGTTGAAACCGCTGCCCGTGAGCTTGTCGCGCAGGTCGCCGGGGTCGCCGAGGTCAAGCTCGATGAAGTGCAGGCGGCTGTCCGTGAGGTATCTCCTCGAACTGCCCTTGCGCACCGCAGCCCACGTCTCGAAGCCCCGCTTCAAGGCTTCTTCGGCGATGAAGCTACCTATGAAGCCGCTCGCCCCGGTTATCAATATTTTCGGTTGTTTCATCTGTTAAAATCGTGTTACAGGGTGCAAAGATAATAAAAGGTAAAAAGGTAAAAAAGTAAAAAGGTAAAAACAACAACACTTGTCGGCAAACAAGCCGTTTTTTTACCTTTTTACTCTTTTACCTTTTTACCCTTATTTATGGGCTTTACCTTTTTACTTTTTTACCGTTTTACCCTTATACACTTACTTCACGTATTCCGCGAAGTCAGTCATCCTCATGTCGCCCTTGCGCGCCAGCGTGTCGTGCATGGCGAAGGCGGCGGTGAGGCAGTGGCGGGTGTGTCCTCCGCCGGCTATCTTCAGGTAGTCGCGCAGCAGCGGGCGGTAGTCCGGGTGGGCGCAGTTGTCGATGATGAGGCGCGCGCGTTCGGCGGGCGACTTGCCTCGCAGGTCGGCCACGCCCTGTTCGGTCACGATTACGTTGACGTCGTGCTCCGAGCTGTCCTGGTGGCTCACGAAGGGCACTATCGAGCTTATCAGCCCTCCCTTGGCCGTTGACGGGCAGGTGAAGATGCTGATGTAGGCGTTGCGCTCGAAGTCGCCCGAACCGCCGATGCCGTTCATCATCTTGGTGCCCGATATGTGCGTGGAGTTGGCGTTGCCGTAGATGTCAACCTCGATGGCCGTGTTGATGGCTATGACGCCGAGGCGGCGGATCACCTCCGGGGAGTTGGAAATCTCGCTTGGGCGCAGCGTCAGGTGCTGCTTGAAGTAGTCGATGTTGTCGTAAATCTGCTTGAGGCACTCGTTGGAGACCGTCAGCGAGCACGACGAGGCGTCCTTCACGCGGCCTTCGAGCATCATTCCCACCACGCTGTCTTGCAGCACTTCGGTGTAGATGTTGAAGTCGGGCACGCTCTTCTCGTGGCCCAGCGCGCCGAGTATTGCGTTCGCCGTGCTGCCCACTCCGCTTTGCAGGGGCAGGAACGAGGGCGGTATGATGCCGCGCCTCATGTCCTCGACGAGGAACTCCGCCACGTTGTGCCCTATCTGGTCGGTCGTCGGGTCGGCGTCCTTGAATGCGCGCGCCTCGTCGGGCAGGTTGCATTCCACCACGCCCACAATCTTCCTGGCGTCTATCTCGACGTAAGTCGTGCCTATGCGGTCGCTCACGCGGGTTATGGGTATGGGCTGGCGCAGCGGCGGGTCGAGCGGTTCGTAGACGTCGTGCAGGTGTTTCGCCTCCGGGCTGTGGAACGAGTTAAGCTCCAATATCACGTGCTTGGCCAGGCGCGCCACCGTGGGGCTGATGCCGCCGGCGGCCGTGAGGTAGGCGCGGCAGGTGTCGGCGCCCTCGTCGATGTCGCACACTTCGAGTATCGCCCAGTCCACCCGGCCCATGAAGCCGTATCTAAGTTCCTGCGCCATCTGGCTCAGGTGTATGTCGTTGTAGGCTATCCCGCCGGCGTTGACGTGGCGGCGGAAGTCGCCGTTCGTGGTGTACGGCGCGCGGTATTTTATCGCCCCGGCGTTAGAGAGGTCGCCGTCGGCGCTCTGCCCCGTTGACGCTCCGGTGAACAGGCCCACCTTGAAGTCGCGCCCGGCGGCGTGTTCGGCCTCGGCGCGCTTGGCCAGTTCGTGGGTTACGGCTTTCGCCGTGCCGGCGGGCGTGAAGCCGCTGAGGCCTATGTTCTCGCCGTTCTGTATCATCGCGGCGGCTTCGGCCGCCGTTATCCGTTTGTATGCCATAATCCGAATATTTAAGGTTTTACTGTCATAAGGTTCGTATTTTGCGACAAAGTTACAAAAATTTTGCCAAACCGCGTGCGCCTGGCACCTAATAAGAGAACCTTGATTTTTGATACAATCGTAACTCGCTGACAGTCAACAGACTACGCCCCGCGCTGCAAGTCACGGCTTTTCGCCTTGCGATTTACGGCTTCCCGCCCCGCCGTTTGCCGTCTTTCGCACGACGGAAAGCCGTCTTTTGCCGAACCGTGGATTTTGACACGCATTCGCATTTTATTTCGATTATATTTTGATATGCCGTAAGTTTTCATTAATTTTGTCTTGTCTTTAAAAGATTTTAATGGATTATGGACTTTAAATTGGGCGACAAAGTGCTTATATCGCCAGAGTTGACAAGATGTAATGAATGGCGGAAAGGCAAGGTGATACAGGTAGAAGATAATCCGTTTGTTGGAACGGTGGTGTCGGCAGAGACCGAGGATACTGACATTTTCTTCGGGCGTGCTGATATGTTTAAACTTTGTTGACCGTAAGATTTAGCCATCTTAATCTTGGTTATTCCCGTTTTTTATAGGTAAAGTTTTGTCTTTATAGATATTTATTGCATATTAGGTAAACATTAAAACGACATGGAACAGAATTTCTTAATCTACAATACGCTCACGAGGAGGAAGGAACGCTTCGAGCCGCTGCACGCCCCCAACGTGGGCATGTACGTCTGCGGACCCACCGTTTACGGCGACCCGCACCTGGGGCACGCCCGCCCCGCCATCACGTTCGACGTGCTCTTCCGCTACCTGAAGCACCTCGGATATAAGGTAAGGTACGTAAGGAACATCACCGACGTGGGCCACCTGGAGCACGACGCCGACGAAGGCGAGGACAAGATAGCGAAGAAAGCCCGCCTGGAACAGCTCGAACCGATGGAGATTGCGCAGTATTACACCAACCGCTACCACGACGCCATGCGCGCCCTCAACGTGCTGCCGCCCAGCATCGAGCCGCACGCCACGGGCCACATCATCGAGCAGGAGGAGCTTGTTAAGCAAATCCTGGCCAACGGTTACGCATACGAGAGCAACGGCAGCGTCTACTTCGACACGGCAAAATACAACCAAGACCACCGCTACGGCATACTCTCCGGCCGCAACCTCGACGACGTGAAAGACGCCAGCCGGCAGCTCGACGGAGTGGGGGAGAAGCGCAACCAGGCCGACTTCGCTCTCTGGAAGAAAGCCCAGCCGGAGCACATCATGCGCTGGCCCAGCCCCTGGAGCGACGGTTTTCCGGGCTGGCACTGCGAGTGTACGGCAATGGGCAGGAAGTATCTGGGCGAGCATTTCGACATACATGGCGGCGGAATGGATCTCGTGTTCCCCCACCACGAGTGCGAGATAGCCCAGGCCGTGGCCTCGCAGGGCAGCCAGATGGTGAAATACTGGATGCACAACAACATGATAACCATCAACGGCCAGAAGATGGGCAAGAGCCTCGGCAACTTCATCACGCTCGAACAGTTCTTCAAGGGCGGGCACAAGCTCCTGTCAAAGGCCTACTCGCCCATGACGATACGCTTCTTCATACTCTCCGCCCACTACCGTGGCACGGTGGACTTCTCCGACGAAGCCCTGCAAGCCAGCGAGAAGGGGCTGGCCCGCTTGATGACAGGCATAGCCGACCTGAAGCGCGTAAAGCCCTCGGCTGACAGCGACGCCAAGGTCAAGGAGTTCGTAGCCGCCCTGCGCCGGAAGTGCTACGACGCCATGAACGATGACATGCAGACACCCATAGTGATAAGCATCCTCTTCGAGGCTTGCCATCTCGTCAACACCGTAATCGACCATAAGGCAGCCGTGTCGGCCGCCGACATTGACGAGCTTGAGGCCGTGATGCGCCTCTTCGCGTTCGACATCCTAGGACTGAAAGAGGCCGACGCCGGCGGCTCGAAGGAGCGCGAGGAAGCCTTCGGCAAGGTGGTTGACATGGTGCTCGACCTGCGAGCCAAGGCCAAAGCCGCCAAAGACTGGGCCACGAGCGACCGCATACGCGACGAACTGGCCGCCGCCGGCTTCGAGGTGAAAGACACCAAGGACGGCTGCGTGTGGCGGCTCGACAAGTAGGCAGCCCCCTCCCGACCTCCCCGTGGGGAGGAGCGTGGCCGTAATTCAAGGTTATACATATATGAAGAAGGTGAGAAACATCTGCACAGCCATCCTAACTCCTCCCCTCACGGGGAGGCTGGGAGGGGCTTCGCGCTTGTTTCTTATTTTCTTTTTATCCCTCCTTCTTTCCTGCTCCAACAGCAAGAAGACCTACGTCGTCGGCGTTTCGCAATGCAGCGAGGACAGCTGGCGCAAGAAGCTCAACGACGAGTTGCGCGACGCCACGTATCTCTACGACAACGTGGAGCTGCGCGTCGTGGCGGCCAATGACGACGACAAGTTGCAGACAAGGCAGATAAACGACTTCACCGACGGGGGCGTTGACCTGCTCATCGTTTCCCCTAACCAGATGAACACCGTGACTCCGGCCATAGACAAGGCCTTCGATCGCGGCATACCCGTAATCCTTACAGACCGCAAGACAGGCTCGGACAAGTACACGGCGTTCGTCGGAGCGGACAACGAAAAGATAGGACGCACCATCGGGGAGTACGTCGCCGCGAGGCTCGGAGGCCGTGGCACGGTGGCCGAGATACGCGGACTTGAAGGCTCGTCGCCCGCCATCGAGCGTCACAGGGGGTTCGTCTCGGCCATCAAGAAGCATCCCGGCATACGCCTGTTAGCCAGCGAAAGCGGCAACTGGTTGCAGCAAAGCGGCGACGAGGTGGCGGCGGGGATGTTCGCTGAAGGCGTAGTCCCGGACTACATCTTCGCGCAAAACGACCGCATGGCGCACGGCGCCTGGCAGGCGGCCAAGCGCTGCGGGCTGGAGGGGAGGATACGATTCGTGGGCGTGGACGCGCTCCCCGGCAAGGGCGGAGGCATCGAGCTGGTGCGCGACGGGGTGCTTGAGGCGTCGTACATTTACCCCACGCGCGGCGACATCGTGATGCAGCTGGCCCTCAACATACTTGAAGGCAAGCCTTACGGGCGCGACAATTACATGAAGGCAGCCCTCGTAACGAAGGACAACGCGGAAACAATGCTATTGCAAGCGGAGGAGATGAGCCACATCAGCGGCCAGCTTGAGACCCTCCACGGGCGCGTTGACTTCTTTTTCACGCAATACAGTCACCAGAAAGTTTACTTCATCCTGAGCGTCGTCATACTCGTGCTTGTGGCGGCGGTGCTGGCCGTGCTCTACCGCATGGCCGTCGTGAAGCGGCGCATGGAGCGGGCTACGGCTGACGCAAAGCTGTCGTTTTTCACCGACTTGAGCCACGACCTGCGCACTCCGCTGACGCTCATCGCCGACCCGGTGGAGCGCATCCTCGACGACGGGAACCTCACTCCGCACCAGCGGGAGATGCTCGCCGTAGTCAGACGCAACGCTGCCTTGCTACAAAGGCTCGTCAGCGAGATACTCGACCTGCGCCGGATACAGGAGGGGAAGATGGAACTTACGGTGACGGAGTTCAACCTCGGCTACTACCTTAGGCTGTGGGTTGACGGCTTCAGGCCGCTCGCCGAGAGTTACAAGGTAAGCATCGAGTACGCCGGAGACGCCGACCTGACGGTGAAGGCGGATTATTATAAGGTGGAACGCATCTGTTACAACCTGATAAGCAACGCCCTGAAATACAACCGTCAGGGCGGCAGCGTCACGGTGAAGCTGGCCACGCGCGGCGGCAAGGCCGTCATTTCGGTGGCCGACACGGGCATAGGAATGTCGAAAGACAACGCCCGGCGAGTGTTCGACAAGTTCTTCCGAGCCGGTCACGGAGGCGGAGGCACGGGCGTGGGGCTGGCCGTTGTCAAGGCGTTCGCCGAGCTTCACGGCGGCAGCGTGTCGGTGAAGAGCACCGAGGGAGAAGGTTCGGAGTTCACCGTTGAGTTGCCGTTGAGTTCAGCAGACAAGCAAGCCAGCCCAACCGACGCTCAGCCTACGACACCCGACACCCACCCCTGCCCTCCTGAAGGGAGGGAGCCGGATATGCAAAAGCAGCGAAAGGCATGGACAGAAGACGTAGACGATGGTATTGACGGCAATCGGCAAGGCACGTCAAGCCCCCTCCTTTCGGGAGGGTTGGTGTGTGTGTCAGGTGCTGATGGTTCGGTGTCAGGGTCTGACAGGGAAGCGGTGTCCCCTCCCCAAATCCTCGTTGTCGATGACAACGCCGACGTGCGCCAGTACGTCGGCGGGCTGCTGGCCGACCATTACGACGTGCACTATGCCGCCGACGGCAAGGAAGGGCTCGACGCCGCGCTTGAGAGCGTGCCCGACCTGATAGTCTGCGACGTGATGATGCCCGTCATGGACGGTCTCGAAATGTGCCGCCGCGTGAAGCGGGAGACGGCTACGAGCCATGTGCCAGTAATCCTGCTGACGTCAAACGCGCAGGAAAACCAGCGCGCCGAGGGCTACGACTGCGGCGCCGACGCTTACATCACAAAGCCCTTCTCAAGCAAAGTGCTGCTCTCGCGCGTGCGCAACCTATTGGAGAACCGCAAGCGGCTGAAATACATTTACGCCACGGCGGCCGACGCTCCGCAGCCCGAACCCGCCGACGCCGACGGGCAATTCATGGCCGACTTCCGCCGCGTGGTGGGTGAGCACATGGCCGACTCAAGCCTTAGCGTCGAGACTATAAGCGCGGCCTTGGGGCTTTCGCGCGTGCAGATGTACCGCAAGGTGAAGCAGCTTACGGGCCAGTCGCCCGTCGAGATAATACGGGTTACGCGCCTGACGCGCGCCGAGCACCTGCTGAAGACCACCGGGCGCACCGTATCGGAAATATCTTACGACGTCGGTTTCTCGTCGCCGTCGTACTTCTCAAAGTGCTTTAAGGACTACTTCGGCATCGCCCCGGGCGACGTGCGCGGATAACCTGCCGGTCAGCCGGTTACGGACGATATTCTAAAAGGGCATCTTTTGCGTTGCAAAAGGTGCCCTTTTGTCGTGTAATATGTGTCCTTTCATCGTGCAAAAGGTATCCTTTTACGTTGCGAAAGGTGTCCTTTCGCAACGCGGCTGCGTGCCGCATGGCCGCGAAGTGCTGACGTCAGGCATTGGCGATGTTTGCAAAAATCGTTCAAAACCATGTCAAATTTGTTTCATGAACGTTTTTTTACAGATAATGAAAGGTTTTTTATATATTAAAGGAGACGTCCGAGATAACTTTGCGGCAAGAAATTTAATCATTGAAAGTTTTACTAATCTGAACAAAAAATTATGGTGAAAAACATTAAGCGTATGCTGCTCAACGCAGTATTCATCGCATTTGGTGCCACCGCCTTCGCACAACAGATAGACGTGGGCGGCGTTGTGAAAGACGACAAAGGCGAGGCCATAATCGGCGCGACGGTAATGGAGGAAGGCACGAGGAACGCCACTGTTACCGACTTCGACGGCCATTTCCGCCTGAAAACGGCTCAAGAGGCCAAGTTGAAAATCTCTTATATCGGTTACAAGACGGTGACTGTGACGGCCGCCACGAACCTTGACATCGTGCTTGAGGAGGACAACGCCGAGCTTGACGAACTCGTCGTGACGGGTTACACCACGCAGCGCAAGGCCGACTTGACGGGTTCGGTGGCCGTGGTCTCGACCGACGAGCTTAAGACCAGTCCCGATGCAGACCCGATGCGCGCCCTGCAAGGCCGCGTGCCCGGCATGACGGTGACGGGCAACGGCTCGCCTATCGGCACGGGAACGGTGCGCATCCGTGGCGTAGGTTCAATCAACTCGTCGCAAGACCCGCTGTTCATCATCGACGGAGTGCCCACCACGGCGTCGCTCAACTCGCTCAACACTAACGACATCGAGTCGATGCAGGTGCTCAAGGACGCCGCCTCAGCCTCAATCTACGGTTCGCGCGCTGCCAACGGTGTCATAATCATCACCACTAAGCAGGGCAAGAAGGGAGGCAAGGTCAAGGTGGACTTCTCGGCCAACCTTACCGCGTCGTTCTACACTTCGCAGTCGCTCATGAAGCTAAGCAACACCTCCCAGTATGCAACGGCTATGGCCCAGGCCGCCCTCAACGACGGTATCGACCCCGTGACCTACGCCGCCAACTACGGTCTTGACCTCAACGCGGCCAGCGGTACGCCCATAACCGTATGGAACCCGGCCACCAACCAGTATGTCAACTACACCGTGAACGGCCGTTATGACGGCTTCATCAATGCCGACAAGACCATGAGGTACTCCGACACCGACTGGCTCGACGAGATTTCCCGCACCGGTTTCTCGCAGAACTACGACCTCTCTATTTCCAACGCTACCGACAAGTATTCGGCTCTGTTCTCCCTCGGTTACAAGAAGAACGAGGGCATCCTGAAGTACACTTCGTTCGAGAACATCTCTGCGAGGATGAACACCTCTTATAACATCAACAAGATTTTGAAGGTGGGCGAGAACTTCACGCTCACTTGGTCGAAGCAAGTTGACAGCGCACCGATGGAGAATGCCCTCAAGATGGCGCCCACCGTGCCGGTCTACGAGATAGACGGCGAGACCTTCGGCGGCCCCGTAGGCAGTATGAGCGACCGCCAGAACCCCCTGCGCGAGATGTACATGAACAAGGACAACGCTCTCGACTACTGGCGGCTTTTCGGCAACGCATACGTCGAGCTGACGCCTATCAAGGGCCTGACGCTGCGCTCCAGCTTCGGCATCGACTACTACACGTCGTTCATACAGTCGATGACGCACACCTTCCACTCCGATATTGTCAACAACGACATAGCCAGCACCACCCTCTCCAACAAGAACGACATGAACTGGACGTGGTCTAACACGGCAACATACAACTTCACCGTGGCCAAGAAACACGACTTCCAAGTGCTCCTCGGAGCCGAGATGTCAAAGCAAAGCTCTATCGATTGGTCTGGCTACAACGAGGGTTACGCCCTTGAAGACCCTGATTATATGTGGCCGAACGCCGCCACGGGCACTGCCCGCGTTACCGGTGCGAAGGTAGGTTATCGCCTTGCCTCGTTCTTCGGGAAGGTGGATTACAACTACGATGACTTCATATTGGCCTCCGTAACCGTGCGCCGCGACGGTTCGTCACGCTTCGGCAAGGACCACCGTTGGGGTACTTTCCCCGCCGCTACGCTCGGTGTCCGCGTGTCGAAGCTCATCAATGCCGACTGGCTTGACGACTGGAAAATACGCGCTTCGTGGGGAAAGACCGGCAACCAGGCCATCGACAACAACGCACAGTTCGGCCTTTACGTCGTGGATTACGGTCTCGACCGTGTCACTTCGACCGCTTACGACATCCTGTTGCAAGGCTCCGGCACGTTCCTCTCAGGCTACCGCGCCACGCAGTTGGCAAATCCCAACCTGAAATGGGAGGCAGCTACACAGTGGAACATTGGTACGGACTTCACCCTTTTGGGTAATTCCTTGTATGGTTCTATCGACTGGTACATCAAGGACGTTGACGATATGCTCATCAACCCCGCATATATCGGCACGAAAGGCGAGGGCGGCGCAACTTGGATGAACGGTGCTTCGCTGCGCAACTGGGGTATGGAGTTTCAGCTTGGGTACAGGAAAACGCTGCCCTGCGGCCTTGGTTTGGACGTCAGCGCGAATGCCGACTTCTTCCGTAACAAGGTTACTTACCTTCCGTCGCAGGCCACCGGCTCTTACGCTCACACCACGAAAGAGAACCTCGTACAGTCAGGCGAGCCTTACGGTTCAATCGTAGGCTACGTGGTTGAGGGCATATTCCAGACACAGGAGGAAGTGGACGCATCGGGACAGGCCAACGCCCGTGTCGGCGGACTTAAGTACAAAGACCTTACCGGTGAAGGAATAATCAACGCAGACGACCAAGATTGGATATACAACCCCGTCCCGCTGTTCTCTTACGGCATCAACATAGCCCTCAGCTACAAAGGTTTCGACCTTTCGATGTTCTGGCAAGGCGTGTGCGACAAGGACGTTTACAATAACCAGAAGTTCCAGACCGACTTCTGGGCAATCACTGACCCAGGCTCGAACAAGGGCAACCGACTGCTCGACGCATGGAATACGAACAACACGGACTCGAACATTCCGCGCCTGACCACTAACAACAATGCCGACGAGGGACGTGCTTCAAGCTACTTCGTGGAGAACGGTTCTTACCTGAAACTGCGCACCCTGCAGCTCGGCTACACCTTCCCGGCCAGCTTGATAAGCAAGCTCAAGATGACAAACGCACGTGTCTACCTCTCCGGGCAGAACCTTTGCACCATCAAGAGCAGTAGCCTTACCTGTCCCGACCCGGAGAACCCGGACTGGAACTACCCGCTGTCAACGTCGGTATCGTTCGGCTTGCAACTAACATTCTAACATTAATCGGCAACAACAATGAAAAAGATATATAGCATATTGGCGGCTTGCGCAATGGGCATGACGCTCGCGGGCTGCAACGATTTCCTTGACTATACGCCTACGGCGGTGGTAGATGAGGACAAGGCCTTTTCCGACCCGGAGGGTATGGTGACGTCGGCCTACGCCATGTTGGGCGACTGTTGGTACACGTATCCGTTCAACCTGTTCCCTTACGGGGACATAACCTCTGACGATTGCCTTAAGGGCGGCAGCGGAACTGGCGACACCGGATATAACGCAATGGACGTTTGGAACACGCTGACGGCCACCACCCCGGGCGAGATGGACGAGCTTTGGTACCGTCTTTACTGTGCAATTTCGCGCTGCAACCGCGCCTTGCTGTCGCTCGACCAGTACGGCGAGAGCGAGCTTGGGGCCGAAACCACGAGGCAGCGCGTGGCCGAGGTGAAGTTCCTCCGTGCCCACTTCTACTATAAGTTGCTGACAGTGTTCCGCAAGATACCTTGGATTGACGAGACCGTGGAGGCCAACGCCACACAGGAGCAGACAAGGAACGACGAGTTCACTTACGACCAGTTGTTCCATAAAATCATCGACGACTTCAAGACCGCCTACGACGTTTTGCCCGCCAAAGGGCCGGGAGAGGACGGGCGCGCCAACAAGTATGCAGCGTCGGCCTACCTCGCAAAGTGCTACCTTAACCTTGCCTGGGGCGACGGTTACGAGGCCAACACGGGCATTGCCCACATCAACCAGGACTACATGGACAGCGTGGTGGTATATACCGACGACTTCGTAAGCTCCGGCTACGGATACCTTGAGGACTTCGGCGACATATTCCTGCCCGAGTACAAGAACAGCAAGGAGTCGGTGTTTGCCGTGCAGACGTCTGACTACGAGGACGACCGCACCAAATACGGCCGCGCCAACTGGTCGAACACCCTTAACGGATGCTGGGGTATGTGGTCGTGCGGATGGGACTTCCACAAGCCTTCACAAGACTTGGTTAATGCCTTCAAGACGAGGAACGGGCTGCCGATGTTCGACGAATATGACGACGAACAGGACTACCCAATCAACGGACAGCCCACCGACCAGAAGTGGGACCCGAGGCTTTTCCACACCGTAGGAATGCCCTCTTTCCCCTACAAGTACGAGGAGGAGTACACGCAGACGATGGCAAACTCGCGCGACGCCCACGACTACGGTTACTACACATCGCTCAAGGAAGTGCCGCAGCGCTCGCAGGGCGAGACCTACAACGGCTCATGGCAGGCCTTCGCAATGAACGACTACGTGTTCCGCTACACTGACGTGATGCTCATGCGCGCCGAGGCCCTTGTGGAGCTTGGCCGCCTTGAGGAAGCGCGCACCATTGTGAACGACATTCGCCGCCGTGCCGCCAACTCCATAACGAAGCACATAAGCTATGCTGCCGACCAGTGCGAAATAGCCGAATACCCGGCGTCTTACTTCGCAACAAAGGAACAAGCGCGCCAGTGCGTGCGCTGGGAGCGCCGCCTTGAGCTGGCCATGGAGAACGGACGCTTCTTCGACCTGCGCCGCTGGGGCATAGCATCGGCCACCATTAACGCCTACTACGAGAAGGAGAACGGTGCCACTTACAGCATATACGACCACAACGGCAACCTGATGGAGGGCGCACCGAGCGGCGTTGCCGACCCGAACCTGCCACACGGAGAGTATTACAGGGACGCCCACTTCACGCCGGGCAAGAACGAATACTTCCCCGTGCCGTACAACCAGATGTTCTACATACCTGGACTTTACACCCAGAACCAGAACTACGACTGATGCGTTCGTAAGCTGTTGAGGCTCAACAGGTTACAACCTGCGCTACAAAAGACGGCCTTTTGGCCCGCAAAAGGCCGTCTTTTACAGGCCGAAAGGCCACCTTTTGCGCGGCGAAAGGGCACCTTTTGCAACGCCCGAGGCCTCGGCCCGTTGCGGCGGATGAGCCAAGACATAATACTGACAACCATAAACAACGACAATGATGAACACAAGGAAACATCTATACACAGCCCTGCTCGGCGCAGCCCTCGGCCTTACGGCCCTCGGCGCACAGGCCGCCGACGGGTTGACGGTGAGCCACTTGGCCAACCAACAGAACATAGTGGCCGTAAGCGGGGCGCAGAAGTACCTGCTGTTGCCCGTGCAGGACGATGCGCCCGAGGCCAAGCTGTGCATCGTTGAGGCCAATATGCCTGCAACGACGACGATGAACGTGCGCTTAGCTCGTGAGCGTGTGGACTATTACGTGCCGCTCGACCTGTCGGCGTTCATGGGGCGCGACATAAAGGTTGACGTGCAAGGCATACCCGAAGGCTCGCTCTGCTGGAAGGAAATGCGCCTCTCCGACACGTTCGACATGGCCAACCGCGAGAAGTTCAGGCCAGTTTACCACCACACGCCGGCCTACGGCTGGATGAACGACCCTAACGGTATGTTCTACAAGGACGGCACTTACCACCTCTACTTCCAGCACAACCCCTACGGCTCTACATGGGGAAACATGACTTGGGGGCACTCAACCTCTACCGATTTGGTGCACTGGAACTACGAGGGCGACGCCATTCTGCCCGACGCCTGGGGCACGGTGTTCAGCGGTTCGGCCGTAGTAGACAGGGACAACACTGCCGGTTTCGGCCGCGATGCCATAGTAGGCTTCTACACGTCGGCCAAGTCTTCGCCGTGGGGTGACGTCCAGATGCAGAGCTTGGTGTACAGCACTGACGGCGGAAAGACGTTCACCAAGTACGCCGGCAACCCCATCCTGACATCCACGGAGCGCGACTTCCGCGACCCGAAGGTGTTTTGGTATGCTCCCGGCAAGCACTGGGTGATGACGCTCGCCGTAGGGCAGGAGATGCAGTTCTTCTCGTCAACAAACCTGAAAGACTGGCGCTACGAGAGCAGCTTCGGCCTGAAGCACGGTTCGCACGGCGGCGTTTGGGAGTGCCCCGACCTCATTGAGCTGCCCGTAGAGGGCACAAACGAGAAGCGTTGGGTGCTAATATGCAACATCAACCCCGGCGGCCCGTTCGGCGGAAGCGCAACCCAGTACTTCGTGGGGACGTTCGACGGCCGGAAGTTCACCAACGAGTTTCCCACCAAGACAAAGTGGATGGACTACGGAAAGGACCACTACGCCACCGTGACTTTCAGCAATGCGCCCGACGGACGCTGCATAGCCCTCGGCTGGATGAGCAACTGGCAGTATGCCGCACAAGTGCCCACGAAGCAATACCGCTCGGCTAACACCATTGCACGCGACCTCTCCCTGTTCCGCAAGGACGGCGACCTGCTGCTCAAGAGCGCGCCTTCAAAGGAAATAGAGGCAGCACGCGAGGAGAAGAAAAGCGTGCCGCAGTTCCGCGTAGGCGATGCTTACAGCATTGACAACCTGCTCGACGGCAACGACGGAGCTTACGAGATAGAGCTTGAAATACGCAACAATGGTGCCGAGAAACTTGCTTTCACGTTGCAGAACGGCAAGGGCGAGAGCGTCGTTATGTACTACGATGCGGCCACGAGGCAGTTTGTCATGGACAGGAGCAACAGCGGCGAGACTTCGTTCAGCCGTGACTTCCCTGCCATGACGGTGTCCCCTGCGACCGGCGGAGATGATTTCAGGCTGCGCCTGTTCGTCGACCGTTCCAGCATCGAGGCTTTTGTAGACGGCGGAAAGTATGTAATGACTAACATAGTGTTCCCCTCCGAGCCTTACAACTCGATGAAGTTCGAGTCCGTGCGCGGCTCGTTCACGGTGAAAAAGATGGAGATATATAAGCTGAAATAAAAGCCCCCACCTGGCCTCCCCGCAGGGGAGGTGATGTGCAAACCTTGCTCCTCCCCTCGGGGAGGCCAGGAGGGAGCGGCCCCAAAAACTGATAACAATGAACAACAAGACTGATTATATGAAGCTCCTGCCCGTGATGCTGTGCTTCTTCGCCATGGGCTTCGTTGACCTTGTGGGCATAGCCTCAAACTATGTCAAGGCCGACCTCGGGCTTAGCGACTCCGTGGCCAACGTCTTCCCGTCGATGGTGTTCTTCTGGTTCCTCATCTTCTCGGTGCCCACGGGCATCCTGATGAACCGCATAGGGCGCAAGAACACGGTGCTGCTGTCGCTCGCCGTCACCATCATCTCGCTCGTGCTGCCGCTTTTAGGCGACGGTTTTTACGTGATGCTGGCCTCGTTCTGCCTGCTCGGCATAGGCAATGCGCTGATGCAGACATCGCTCAACCCGCTGATTTCCACCGTCGTCAAGGGCGGCAACCTTGCCAGCACGCTCACGTTCGGCCAGTTCGTCAAGGCCATCGCGTCGTTCCTTGCGCCTTATCTGGCGATGTGGGGCTCCACGGCAATAATCCCCTCGTTCGGCTATGACTGGAAAGTGCTCTTCCTGATTTACCTTGTAGTGGGCGTCATCTCCGCCGTGCTGCTGTTCATTACGCCGATAGAGGAGGAGAAGCCCCACCCAACCTCCCCCGTGGGGAGGGGCGAGGCTACCATTGACGGCGGGCAAGGCAAATCATGTTCCTCCCCACTGGGGAGGTTAGGAGGGGCCGTCTTCCGCCTTCTCGGACGGCCGATAGTGCTGTTGTCGTTCATCGGCATCATGTGCCATGTAGGCATCGACGTGGGCACCAACACCACTGCGCCGAAGCTGCTGATTGAGCGCTTGGGCATGACTCTCAACGAGGCGGCCTTCGCCACGAGCCTTTACTTCATCTTCCGCACCGTGGGTTGCCTCACCGGGTCGTTCTTCCTGCGCGTGATGAACAACCGTTCGTTCTTCACGGTGAGCGTCGTGATGATGGCCTTGAGTATGGCCGGGATGCTTTTCGGCGCGTCAAAGGCCGTGCTTTACGTGGCCATAGCCCTTGTGGGTTACGGCAACTCAAACATCTTCTCGATAGTCTTCTCACAGGCGTTGCAAGCCATCCCCGACAGGCAGAACGAGGTTTCGGGCCTCATGATAATGGGTTTGTTCGGCGGCACGGTGTTCCCCCTCATCATGGGATTTGCCTCCGACGCCGCCGGCCAGGCCGGTGCCGTGGCTGTGATGGCCGTCGGAGTGGTGTACTTGTTTAGTTATATAAAGAGAATTAAAGAATAAAAGGCCAGCCCCCTCCCGGCCTCCCCAAGGGGAGGAGGGAAGCAGTGACTGCCTCATTCTTCCTGTCACCTCCCCTTGGGGAGGTTGGGTGGGGGCTTATAATTTTACAATCATGAAAACAGATATCATTGTAGGACTGGGCGAGGCGTTATGGGACGTGCTCCCCGAAGGGAAGAAACTGGGCGGCGCGCCCGCCAACTTCGCTTACCATGCCGGGCAGTTCGGCCTGAAGTCGATGGCCGTCAGCGCGGTGGGCGAGGACAAGCTGGGCGACGAGACGATAGCCGCATTGGATGAAAAGAACCTGAATTACCACATCGCACGTGTGCCTTACCCCACCGGGACGGTGCAAGTGACGCTCGACGAAAACGGCATACCGACGTACAACATACGCGAGAACGTGGCGTGGGACAACATCCCCTTCACGCCCGAACTTGAGGAGATTGCCCGCAACTGCCGCGCCGTGTGCTTCGGTTCGCTGGCGCAGAGGAACGTGGTTTCGCGCGAGACGATACACAAGTTCCTCGACGCTATGCCGTCAGACGGCCGCCGCCTGAAGATATTCGACGTGAACCTGCGCCAGAATTTCTATAACGAAGACATCTTGTGCGACTCTCTCCGGCGTTGCAACGTGCTGAAAATCAACGACGAGGAGCTGGTCATCATAGGCCGCATGTTCGGCTATCCGGGCCTTGACATGCG
>CALUGU010000031.1 GCA_944320255.1 uncultured Prevotella sp.
TTCAGTGACTATACTGACCGATACATCAAGAAAGTGCAGTACAAACTCAACTCAAGGCCAAGGGAAAAATTAAACTTCGACACACCAAAATGCAGGTTTTTCAATTTCTTCGACTAATTTTGCATTTGCTGTTGGACTCTACACTTCTTCTAAATGTGTTGCCTTATAAAGGTTTTTTCAAATTATCATCTAAAGTTTTTTTGCCATTTATTAAAAGAAATCCAATATTCTCACAATAAAAACCTATGGCATCATCGCTTACAAGGTAAACTTTTATCCCCTTAAATTCCTTATAATACCTAACATCTTGAGTTTGCGTTATTAAATCAGCCAACATTGTTGTTTGAAGGGATGTAAACAATAATAGGCAAAGGATGCGTAATGTTATTTTCATAATTCTTTCTTTAAAAATTAGATATGCAGTAGAGTTTAAAGTTATAATTTCGTCTTGACGTAAATTATTTTCGATTTTACGTCAAGACGAAACCCTTAGATTATTTTATGGTAAATCAACATTTATTATTTCCAGCTTGTTACAATCTTCAGGCTTAACTTTGTCGCTTGCAAATGTTGCCGAACATACAAGAACAATGAAATCTGTTTTACTAAACTTCATTTCTTTTATTATTTCTGTAATTTCTTGATAAGCAAACTGAACATTTCCACCTCTAATTGTATAAGTTGATGGTGTTAATCCTTCTATTTGTACATCTTTTATGCACTTCAAACCATGCAGGAATTCAAGCCTTGTTTCATCATCTAATATTGAAAATATCAATATTATATCGTTGTAAACTGTATTATCGTTTTCCATATTTCTGATTTTTTATATTTACATAAATATTATTTATTAATTGATTTTTGGGCAGGAGGAGTCCCAGTAGTTTGTCTCTCCTTTGCTTAAAGGTTTTCCTGTTGCTTTGTCGTATATCCGTTCTGCGTCTTTCAGCCCATTGCGCATTTCATAAATTATTTAGGTTAAGGCATTAAAAGATAAGCGGGACCGCCAAATTCGGTCTTATCCTCGATGTAGGCTTGGACTTCCTGTAATATGGATAAGATGAACTGACAGCCCCGCTTGGATGTTTGTCACTTACGGATACACCACGCCCTTACAACGCGTAAGGGCATACGTGTACGGATACAACCAAGAAGAGCGCCTTTCCCATGTTATTCCGATATTACGCAGTAAAGTGTCCAATTTTACATCGACGGAATAAAGCGAAATTGCGCTTTCTTTTTAGTATGTCTGTATGTGCAGCGCACAATACAAAGCAGAGATAGGCAATTTTCTCGGAAAGACGCTCTTTTGTTGAAAAATTTTTGCAAATATTTGCAAACTTGTTTTGTTTGAAACGGAAGCGATGCGCCGGTTGGCAACGGCCAACGGCATGGATACGGAAAAGGCGTGCAACCATTCATTTTACTTGCCATCTTCTTAGGTTACCGCCAAGTTACCTCACTCACAACAAGCAAAGAATAATCCACACCCATAAGCGTGAACCTCCAGACTGCTTGTTCTCGTGAGTGAATATTGGCGGTATTCAAGAAGATTAGAACAAGAGCTAAAAGCTCAATATGTAAAATATGTATGTGTTGAACGTATGCGCCCGTAGCTCCCCGCCGCCCTTGTCGGCCTCTGTTTGCCGGAACGCGCACCGGTTCGTCTGTTGTCAGTTTATCTTATTGTAATCTCCTATTTTAAATGGTTAAACTTAAATATTGTCTTATGTTAATTTATTGTAACGATGTTTATGCCACACCAAACGGGAGGTAAGGTGTATCGTCATCTTTCATTGAAGATGAAATCAAGCCCGTAACGCCCGTATCGTGAGAATTTCCTGTCGGAACTGATGAGCGGAATGCGATCCGCCATTGCCTGCGCTATGATCAGGCGGTCGTTAGGGTCGTGGTGATCAGGTAAGAGGGAAAGCTCGGAATATCTTTGTAAGTGCAGCTTGTTTACAGGCAATACGTCAATGCCCATTTCATCAAGCCATTCTACTACTTCGTTGGCGGCAGGTGTATTCCCGCCTTTGTGGAATGTGAGCTTGTTAATCTTGTAGAGATGTATCAACTCTTGCACGCAGACAGTGCTTGTTAACATTCTATTCTCGTAGTCGAATATTATTTCTTTAATATCCGGATGTATCTCATCCCTCTGCCCTGTTATGAGAAAAACAAGGATGTTGGTATCGATGTAGTATCTCATCTCAGTATATACTTCATGTCCTCTTCCCGGAAGTAAAGTCCAGTGTCACCTTTTGCAAGCAGCCATTCGCCCAGCTTGTTCAGTTTTCCGTCCCGCGCCTTTTTGGCTTTTAGGAAATCCGTAAACCCTCCTCCTTTAATTGTTTTCCTTTTATTTATTTTTTCTTGCTTATCCATCTTTTTCTACATTTTATAGTTATTTATAATGTAACACATAAGTAGGTCTAACTGTTGTTACATCTCTTTGTTCAAAAGAATGTACAGTGTTATGGGATTTTTTATTACCATCCCATAGTCAGCCTATATTACCGCAAAGGTAAGAATTTTTCTTTGAAATGTAGTAACGTGGCTTGCAAATATTATGTTTTAGATTGAATAAATTGTGATTTGTGCCTTTTTGTTTTGTAAAAGGATACGAACGGGAACGTAAAAGGGCGTGTTTTGCAGTGCAAAACACGCCCTTTTGGTAATGTGTTGATTATTAACGAGTTAATGACTTGGTGATAATCTTTTTATTTGTAGTTGTAAATAAATTCTTTACTTTCCGCATCTCCCCTCCTTGGAGGGGGCGGGGGAGGCTCCTTTTACTCTTCACTTTCCTTTATGTTCGGCTCCTCCAAGCCGTAGCCCTTCTTCTTGTCAACCACCTTGAGGACAAAGCCGAGGATGAGGGCGGCCACGCCGAGGCAGGCCAGCATGACGAGCGGGGCGGTGTAATCGTAAGACACGGCGGCCTCTTGCGGAGTGATGAGGCCGGCTTCGAGGTCGGAGACGAGCTGCGGGTTGGTCTTGTCGAGCACCTTGCCGATGAGCAGGGGGAACAGCCAGAGGCCGATGTTCTGTATCCAGAATATCAGGGCGTAGGCGCTGCCGATGATCTTCGCGTCAACGAGCTTTGGCACGCTGGGCCAGAGCGACGCCGGCACGAGCGAGAAGCTGGCGCCGAGCACGAGGATGGTGATGTAAGCCACGATTACTCCGCCTACGGCGTTGCCCTTGAACATAGGCAGGATGAAGGCGAAGGTGAGGTGGCAGGCGATGAGCAGCAGTGAACCAATGACGAGCATTGAGGCCGCCTTTCCCTTATGGTCAACATAGTTGCCGAGAATGGGCGTGATGCCGACGGCGAGCAGCGGGAACACGGCGAACACCGTCTCGGCACTCTGGCGCATATAGCCCATATAGCAGAACACAACGAGCGCCACTACGGCTACGACCTGCATCAGCGTGCGCATGGACTTCTTCTTGGAGAAGTTGCTGGCGAAGGCGGCCGCGGCCACGATGAGCATGATGACGTACTGGATGACAGTCACCGTGTTGCCGGCCCAGAACGAGTCGGGCGAAACTTCGGTGAATGTGAGGTTGCACTGAAGCATATTGACGGCGTACTTCTGGAACGGGAATATCGCCGAATAATAGAGCACGCACAAGAGGGCTACTAGCCAGAAACCGCTGCTGCGCAGGATGTTGCCGATGTCGCTCACTTTGAAGGGGTCGTCTTTCTCTTCGGCTTCGCCGGTCTGGGCGTCGAGCTTCTTATCCATAAAGAAATATACGATGAACATGATGAGTGCAATCATAAGGAGCACCACGCCAAAGGCGACGGAACGGGACACGTCGATGTCGCCGCCGAGCTTGGCGAACACGGGCGAGAATATCATACACGTGGCGACGCCGAGGCGGGCGAGGGCCATCTCCGAGCCCATGGCGAGGGCCATCTCATGGCCCTTAAACCATTTGACGATGCCTCGCGACACCATGATGCCGGCCATCTCGACGCCGCAGCCGAAAATCATGAAGCCGATGGCGGCGAACTTGGCCGAGGCGGGCATGCCGCGGTAGAAGGGCGATATGCCGAGTTCGTCGAAGCCGGGGATGTAGTTGAGGTTGTTGTTGAACCATGTCTCAAGGCTGCTGCCGATGAACATTTCGGTTACGGCGTACCAGTTGATTGTAGCTCCTACGAGCATCACCGCGCCGGAGAGCACAGCCGTGAAGCGCACGCCCATCTTGTCGAGGATGATTCCGGCGAAGATGAGGAAGAAGACGAAGACGTTGAGGAACGTCTCGGAGCCTTGCATCGTGCCGAAGGCGGTAGAGTCCCAGCCGCGAGTTGACTGCATAAGGTCTTTGATTGGCGATAGGATGTCCATGAAGATGTATGAACAGAACATCGCAAACGCGAGGAAAAACAGCACCATCCACCTTGTGGCGGCTGAGTCGCGAAGTGTCTTTTGAATTTTGTCGGTCATATTTTGTTGATATTGATTGTTTTTACTTTGGGATAAAAAATAAAAGTTAAGAATTAAGAAAATGTGCTCTGTAGGTGATTTTCTTAATTCTTAACTCTTAATTCTTAATTATTTCAGCCAGCGGTCGAGCCAGTTGAAGAACGTGCGCTGCCAGAGAATGCCGTTCTGAGGTTTCAGCACCCAGTGGTTCTCGTCGGGGAACAGCAGCAGTTCGGCCGGTATTCCACGCATACGTGCGGCGTTGAATGCGCCCATGCCTTGGTTTGCGTTGATGCGGTAGTCCTTTTCTCCGTGGATGCAAAGGATGGGAGTGTCCCATTTGTCAACGAACTTGTGGGGCGAGTTTGCGTAAGTGCGGCGTGCATTTTCAGACTGGTCTTTGTTCCAGAAAGCGTCCTCATACTCCCAGTTGCTGAACCAAGCCTCCTCCGTGTCGGTGTACATCGACTCAAGGTTGAAGGCTCCGTCATGGGCTATGAAGCACTTGAAACGCTTGTCGTGGTGCCCGGCGAGATAGTAAACGCTGAAGCCTCCGAAACTTGCGCCGACTGCTCCGAGGCGGTCTTTGTCAACGAAGGGCAGGTTTTCACAGGCGTCGTCGATGGCCGTAAGGTAGTCTTTCATGCACTGGCCGGTCCAGTCGCCCGATATTTCCTCGTTCCATTCGCTGCCGAAGCCTGGCAGTCCGCGCCTGTTGGGCGCTATTACCACGTATCCGTTGGCCGCCATAATCTGCATATTCCAGCGGTAGCTCCAGAATTGCGACACGGGGCTTTGCGGCCCGCCTTCGCAGAAAAGCAGCGTGGGGTATTTCTTTGTTTCGTCGAAATGCGACGGCAGAACTATCCAATACAGCATATCCTTGCCGTCGGTGGTCTTCACCCAGCGTTGCTGTATCTTGCCGAAAGTCATCTGGTCGTAAAGGTGTTTGTTTTCAAACGTTATCTGTTCGGCCTTCGACTCTTTCTCTTTCTTGCTTGGATTGATGACGTAAAGCTCTGATGCCTGTGACATGCTGTGCCTTTCGGCAAGCAGTTTCTTGCCGTCGTTGAGCAGCTGCACCGAGCCGTAGTCGTGCCATCCGTCGGTCAGCTGCTTTACTTCGCCAGCCAAGTTGGTCTGGTAAACGTTCTCGCATCCGTGCCAAACGCTAATGAAATAAAGGTCTTCCGAATTTGCTCCCCAGCAGAAAGCGTCAACGTTGGTGTCGAGAGTTTCGGTTGCGTATGTCTTTTCGCCGGTCTTTACGTTGTATATGCAAAGACGGTTGCGGTCGCTTTCGTAACCGTTGCGGGGCATGCTGAGCCATGCGATGTATTGTCCGTCGGGTGAATATTGCGGGTTGGTGTCGTATCCCGGATTGTTTTTCAGATTTTCAGGAGAGTTTACGGCTTGGTGTTTCATCGACTTTGTAGGGTCGATTTCAGGCTCTTTATATCCTTCCGGCTTGCAGATGTTTACGGTTTTCTGCGTGCTTGTGTCGTAAAGATATATGTCTGTATCGGTCGAGATGGAGTAGTTTATGCCTGTTTTTTTGCGTGAAGTGTAGGCAATGGTCTTTGAGTTCGGACTCCATGCGAACTGTTCGATGCCGCCAAACGGCTTCACGGGGCTTTCGTATGGTTCGCCTTTCATTATGTCAAAACCTTCACTTATGCCGTCTGTTGTGACTTCGGCAAGGAAAGGGTGGGGGATGGACTCAACGTATTCGTCCCAATGGCGATAATTCATGTCGGTGATAAGCCGTCCCGTAGCTTTGGGTAAGTCTGATGGGTTCTCCTTTATCGTCTCGTGGTAAGGTATTTGTTTTATCAGTATTACCTTCTTTTCGTCAGGTGAAAGCAGGAAACCGTCGATGCCAGTCTTGTCGTTTGTCAGTTGTCTGCGACTGCTTCCGTCGGAGTTCATCTCCCATATTTGGCCGTCACATAAGTATGCTATTTTCTGTCCTCCGGCTGTCCAAACAGCGTCGCTTTCGCTTTTCGAGCTTGTCGTAAGCATCTTGTTGTTCTTGCCGTCGGCGTCCATAACGTAGATTACAGTGCGGCTTTTGTTTTCTTTTACGCTGTAGTAACTTACTTGGTAGACGATTTTCTTGCCGTCGGGCGATGCCTGGTAACCGCCTATGCGGCCCATGGCCCATAATGCTTCAGGAGTCATCAGGTCGCTTTTCAGCGTGATGTTGTTCTTCCCGATGAAGTTAGTTTGATTTTGGGCTTCGGCTGAATTGCAGCCAATAGCCATTGCTGCTGCAATCATTATGGCTTTATTCATAATATTTTGATTTTGAAGATAAGGGGTGTATCAAAAAGGAGTTAATAGGAGTTAGACGCTTCGCGTCGGAGTTATCCGGAGTTAACGGACAAATGCCAAGTTGTTGTAACATAGGGTATTGTCCGTTAACTCCGGCGAGTGAAACGAGCCTAACTCCTTTTAACTCCTGATAACTTCAGAATATGATACAACCTCTTATCGAGGTTGTTGATAAATTATAAGTTTCATTTATTTTGTTGCTCGCGTTGACGCTTCAACTCTTCAGCTTGTTTTTGCATGGCTTCAAGCCTTGCTGCCAGTCCGCTCATCTTTTGCGGGTTGTTCTTGTTCTCCTGGTAGCGTGCCTCAAGTATTGCGAGCAGCTTCTCGTCGTTCGTCGTCTTGCGCAAAGTCCACATAATGGCTGCGCTGAAGAACAGCGAGATGAAGTAGTAGAAGTTAAGGCCTGCCGAGTAATCGTTGAACATGAAGAAGAAGATTACGGGCATAAGGTACATCATCCAGCGCATCATCTTCATCTGTTCAGCCTGTGCTCCTACCATCTGGTCTTTCTGTTGGCGCATTGTCATGATGTTGTAAAGCACGTTCGCGCCGCAGAACAGGATACACGTAAGGCTCAAGTGGTCGCCTATCAGCCAAATGTTCGTGTTCCATTCGATGATGGGGTCGTATGTCGATAGGTCGCTGATCCACAGGAAGCTCTCGCCGCGCAACTGTATGGCGTTAGGCACGAAGTTGAACATCGCGATCCAGATAGGCATTTGGATGAGGACGGGCAGACATCCGCTTAACGGGCTGACACCATATTTCGAGTACATCGCCATCATCGCCTGTTGCTTTTGCATCTGGTCTTCCGGCTTGTTGTATTGCTTTGTCGCTTCTTCTATTTTCGGCCTCAGCACGCGCATCTTCGCCGAAGACATATAGCTTTTCTTTACCAAAGGATATGTAATGACTTTGAGCAGCAGCGTTATTAGGATGAGCACGATGCCCATATTGATGTTCAAGTCCGTCAGCCAGTCAAACACGTAAATCGTAAACCAACGGTTGATTATGCGGAACAACGGCCAACCTAAATAAACGAGGCGTTGCAGTTCAAGGTCTTTGTTGAACGTGCTTTGCTTCTCAACCTTCTTCAACAGGTTGAAGTCGTTAGGGCCGAAATAAAATTCAAGTTCTGTGGGTTGCTTTCCTGTCGGGTCGAAAGACGTCTTCATCTTGGCAGCATAATGCTTCAAGTAGCCGGAGCCTTTCTCTTGCGGAATGCTTGTCAATGATGAGTTTGCGCCCAAATCGTTTTTGGCAATCATCACTGCACTGAAGAACTGGTTTTTGAAAGCCACCCAGTCGATGACATCTTCAATTTCCTCATCAACCTTTTCACTTGTCTCGCTCAGGTTCTTCGTTCCGCCTTCGGTCTTGTGATAGGTTAGTGATGAATGCTGGTTCTCGAACGTAAAGCCCTTCTCTTGCTGTCGGCAGCGGTCTGTCCACTCGATGTCCATCTTGTCATAATTCGGCGCGAACATTCCGCTCAAGCCGTTAGCCTGCATCGAGAAGTGCAACATATAGTCCTTGCCAAGCCTGTAATTCATCACCAGCGACTTGCCGTTGCCGGCGTCGGCTGTCATTGTAACGGTTGAGTCTGTCACGTTTGACGGCGTGAAGTACAGGTCGCTTGTTATTATGTTTGTCTCTTTCCCGGCCAGCATGAATTTCAATGACTGGTCTTTGGAGTCAAACAAAGTAAGGTCGTTGTCACCCTTGTTATCCTTGAAACCTTTTATTACGGCTTTTTCCACAGTACCTCCCTTGGTGTTGAGCGTAAGCTCCACCTTCGAGTTCTTCAGCACAACTTTCTGCGCCTTGCCGTTCAATGCCTTGTAAAAGGCTACGGTAGTGTCCTGTGCGGTTTGGTTGGCTGCGTTGGCTTGAGCCTTTTGTTGCTCGGCTTTCAGCTGTTGCTCGGCTTTTTGTTTGGCTACTGCGGTTATTGAGTCTTGTATTCTCTGTTGCGCAAGTTCTTCTTCTGAAGGCTTTGTGTACCAACTAAAGCCTATCAAAACGGCCGCAATGAGAACAAAACCTATAATCGTATTCTTGTCCATTTCTTATAAATATGTATTCTTATTTATTCTTGCTGTTCTTGTTCTCAATGGCAGTCTTGACGAAATCAAGGAACAGAGGGTGCGGATGCAATACGGTGCTTGAGTATTCGGGATGGAACTGTGTGCCGATGTACCACTTCAATCCTGGTATTTCGACGATTTCCACCAAGTCGCTTTCAGGGTTGCGGCCTACGCATTTCATACCTGCCCGCTCGTATTCCTGCTCGAAGTCGTTGTTAAATTCATAACGGTGGCGGTGGCGTTCCTGTATGTGTTCTTTTTTATAGATGTTGAATACGCGCGAACCTTGCCTCAACACGCATTCGTATGCGCCGAGTCGCATAGTGCCGCCCATATTCGTTATGTTCTTTTGGTCTTCCATTATGTCAATGACGTTGTGCTCGGTCTTTTCGTCCATCTCGCGGCTGTTGGCGTCTTCGTATCCCAAGACGTTGCGTCCGAACTCAATCACCATCATCTGCATGCCAAGGCAAATGCCGAACGTCGGGATGTCGTGTGTGCGGGTGTAATGAGCCGCAACAATCTTTCCCTCGATGCCCCTTTGGCCGAAACCGGGGCAAATGACGATGCCGTCCATGCCTTCGAGTTTCTCGGCGACGTTCGTCTCGTTCAGTTTTTCGCTGTTGATGAATGTCGTCTTAACCTTGTAGTCGTTGTACGTCCCGGCTTGCGACAGGCTTTCAAGAATGCTCTTATAGGCGTCTTGCAAGTCGTATTTGCCTACGAGGCCGATGTTTACAATCTCCGTAGCCTTGTGCCTGCGCTCAAGGAACGAACGCCAAGGACCGAGCGTTGGTGTCTCTCCGATAGGTTCGCCCATTTTGCGGAGGATTGTCTCGTCGAGTTTCTGCTCTTGCATACGCACTGGCACCTCGTAGATTGTGGGCATGTCAACGCTTTGCACTACGGCGTCGAAGTCAACGTTGCAGAAGTTTGCCACCTTCTTGCGTATGCCGTCGTTTATCGGGTGTTCTGTTCTCAGCACGAGGATGTCCGGCTGTATTCCGACGCTTTGCAGCTCTTTCACGGAGTGCTGTGTCGGTTTTGTCTTAAGCTCTTTCGCCGCAGCGAGGTAGGGGATGTACGTAAGGTGCACGCAGAGGGCTTTCCTTCCAAGCTCCCATTTCAGCTGTCGTATGCTCTCAAGGAACGGCAGGCTCTCGATGTCGCCCACGGTGCCGCCGATTTCCGTTATCACGAAGTCGTAATTGTCCCTCTTTCCGAGCATCTTGACGTTGCGCTTTATTTCGTCCGTGATGTGCGGGATTACCTGTATTGTCTTTCCGAGGTAGTCGCCGCGGCGTTCCTTGTCGATGACAGACTTGTATATGCGCCCGGTTGTCAGGTTGTTGGCTTTTGTCGTCTGTATGCCCGTGAAGCGTTCATAGTGCCCAAGGTCGAGGTCGGCCTCGTGCCCGTCAACTGTCACGTAGCACTCTCCGTGCTCGTAAGGGTTGAGCGTGCCTGGGTCTATGTTGATGTACGGGTCGAATTTCTGGATTGTGATGTTGTATCCTCTGGCCTGGAGGAGTTTTCCGATAGACGACGATATTATTCCTTTGCCAAGCGAGGAAGCTACACCGCCTGTGACGAAGATGTATTTTGTTTCTGCCACGATTATAATGTTTTGATTACTAATTGCAAAATAAAAATATGACGTGCAAAATTAAGAAAAAATGCTGATACGCCAAAATTATACCTCCTTTATTAGGTGAAAAAACTGCCACCTCTATTATATTTATGAAATAAATGCTAACTTTGCATCGAATTTTTATTTTTGCGAGATGAATTTCAGATTATTCTTGATGGCTTTCCTGCTGTGCGCCGTGTGTTCCGTTCACGGCCAATCGCGCCATGCGCGCCGTGCGCCACACGTAGAAAAGCCTGACACTTCGATTGTTGCAGCCTACGTTGATTCTTTGTTGTCGTACAAGGCTAAATCAGATTCCTTGTTCCGTTTGCGTGACTCTTTGGATATTGAGCCGGCACGCGACAACCGCTTGTTCAAGATATTCGCGCCGCTTACTTTTTATTACTCCGTGGCGGGGGACATGATGGGCTTGGGCGACAGTGGCCGCGACGATGTGGAGACTGCCGTAGGCGACGCCTTGATGGCGGCGTATTTGCGGCGGCCTGACAGGGTTGTCACTACTGAAGACGAACTTGTCGAGGCCGGCGAGTTGCACGAGGAGCTGACTAAGCCGTTGAAGCATACGGTTGAATATGTGAGGCACGACGACGTTGTGCCGGATGAAAGTCCTGACTTCCCGATCGACATTGTGGTTGAGAAACCCAACTTCTGGACTTTCAGCGGCGATTATTATTTGCAATTCTTGCAGAATTTCGTTTCCGGCAACTGGTATAAGGGAGGCGAAAGCAATTACTCCATGCTGGCGAGCGCAACGCTTCAGGCCAATTATAATAACAAGCAGAAAGTCAAGTTCGAGAACAAGTTGGAGCTTAAACTTGGTTTCCAGACTTCACGCGGCGACACCCTGCACAGCCTGAAGACGTCGGAAGACCTTATTAGATATACGGGCAAGCTGGGACTTCAGGCTACCAAAAACTGGTATTACACCTTGCAGCTGATAGCTTACACGCAGTTTATGCGCGGTTATAAGAGTAACGACCCGAAGGTTTACTCAGACATCCTTTCACCTTTGAATCTGAACCTCTCACTCGGTATGAGTTACAGCGTCAAGGCTTTCAACGACAAGTTGACAGGTTCCATACAGCTTGCGCCCTTGGCTTACAACTTCAGGTATGTAGGGCGCAAGTCGCTTGCCACCCAGTACGGACTTGACGAAGGCGAACACACGATGAACGATTTTGGTTCGGAATGCACCTTTGACTTGACTTGGGAGTTCTCCGAGCTTATAAAATGGAAGACACGCCTTTATGGATATACAACGTACAAGCGCACGGAATTGGAATGGGAAAACACGATAACCTTCCAGTTCAACAAGTTCATATCTTCCAACCTGTTCATTTATCCACGTTTCGACGACGGCACGTCGCGCGACGACCACCACGGATATTGGCAATTCAAGGAATACCTGTCAGTCGGCTTCGCTTACTCGTTTTAAAAATTAAGAGTTAAGAGTTAAGAATTAAGAAAATATGCTGTTGTAAATGTTTTCATCCGTAAGGGCATATTTTCTTAATTCTTAACTCTTAACTCTTAACTCTTCACTTAAATTTATTTCGCTTCCTGCATTTTCCCCTCGATGTACACCCTTGTCATCGCGGGGTTGCCGTTAGTCCTTACGGTTATGGCTTTTTTGAAATGTCCGGGGAAGCGGCCCTTGCCGTTATACGTCACGTTGATTGTGCCCTTCTGTCCCGGCATCACCGGCTTTTTCGTGTATTTAGGTATTGTGCAGCCGCATGAGGCCGTAGCCTGGTTGATTATCAGCGGGGCGTCGCCTACGTTGGTAAACGTGAACGTACATTTCTGCACAGGCTGTTTTTCTGAAAAATCACCGAAGTTGTAAGTCGTCTTGTCAAATTTGATTTTTGCCTCTTTCTGCGCCGACGCATACCCGAAGGTGAGCACCGTCAGCAGCAATGCGAATAAAACTCTTTTCATATTTTTGTCTTTGATTTTAAATATTATCCTGTGCAAAAATACACCTTATTTCGTTACGTGGCCATATATTGCGCTTTATTTTACATTAATTTGAATATTTTTTATTTTCGCTGTTGCCTCCATGTCAGTATGTAAGCGCCTTCTTTCCTGCGATAAACGCGTTATGACGTGCCTTTAAAACAAGGAATATAATTTCTTGTCAATGCAAAGTGTCGTTGCGTTTCACTAAGAACCTTGCAAAATGTCATTTGAAAAATGTCAGACTTTTTTGTTGAAATAGAAAAACGCCTTTTTGTAAGTTGTTCTGTTTGTCGTATAAACAGGGCTGATATTGTTCAAAATTACGGCAAAAAGGAGGTTGGAATGCCGTTTTTTGCCAAGCGAAAAGCCGTAATTGTCAGTGATGGATACCGTATCCGTCATCGATAATTACCGTATCCGTCATTGATTTTCAACGTTTTTGGCTGTTTTTGCGGCGTTTTTATTGCACACATCTGCATTGCGTGTCTCTAACTCCTTGTGCCGTTGCGAGTTAAGTTTGCACACTTTTCCTTGCGATATTTCCGCACAAAAGATTTTTATTTTCAAATAACGCAGCTATGGAGCGTTAAGGAAAATCAGTATGTAAGTAAATGTCTTTGTTTTATATCATTTTGGTACAACGTTGGGTTGGCGTAAGAAAGAGACCTTTGCTTTTAGTAAGGCTTGCTGCTTTCCCGTTTCTTCGTCTCCTCAGATTTGCAGTCCTATATTTTACAACTTCCTCTGTTTGTAATTAAAAAAAGAACTTCTTGATTGCTTTGGTTTCACCGAAAATTACTATATTTGCACAAAATAGTTAGGAAAAATGTATTTTTACGCACAAAATCGAACTGTTTAATGTGATATGAGAATTGAAAGAGACATCATACAGACACTGAAA
The DNA here is from genome assembly GCA_944320255.1 of uncultured Prevotella sp. Lineage (GTDB taxonomy): Bacteria > Bacteroidota > Bacteroidia > Bacteroidales > Bacteroidaceae > Prevotella. Next base: position 13,378 of record CALUGU010000031.1, read on the forward strand.
ATCTGGAAAAACGCTCCCGACAGAAAACCGGTGTTGCTGAAAGGAGCACGCCAGACAGGCAAGACATGGGTGATGGAAACATTCGGAAAGGAATGTTTCGAGTATTGTGCAAAATTTGATTTCGACCGACAACCGGAACTGAAATCCGTGTTCCAAGCGAGTAAAAATCCCGATCGCATAATCAAGGAGCTTACGCTGTACTGCCAAGTGCCGATATTGCCGGGCAAAACGCTGATAATATTTGACGAAATCCAAGAATGCGAGGAGGCTCTGAACAGCCTGAAATATTTTTACGAGGATGCGCCCGAATACCATGTCGTAGCGGCAGGCTCGTTGCTCGGCGTCGCTGTTAAAAGGCGGAATATGGCTGTGCCCGTGGGTAAAGTAAGGATACTTAAATTGTACCCTATAACGTTCAAAGAGTTTCTCAGGGCAAGCGATGCGGCGACATACAACTATGTCAACGCTTTGCAGGAAATACAACGCCTGCCGGAAATAATCCTTAACAAGCTGCGTACGGAGTACAGGCGTTATCAGGTGTCAGGCGGAATGCCGGAAGCCGTTGTGGCTTTGCTTGGCGACAAAGGACTTGGTGCCGTGGAAGCAACTCTGCAAGACATACTTGACCTTTATGAGTTAGACTTCGCCAAATATGCCGAGGCGCGTGACATACCGCGTATCCATGCCATTTGGCATTCGCTCCCGGCGCAGTTGTCAAAAGAGAACCGGAAGTTTATATATAAGGTGGTGAAAGCCGGTGCACGCTCGAAAGATTATGAAGATGCGCTGATGTGGCTTGAGGATGCCGGAATGATATACCGTGTTTATAATGTAAACAAGCCAGGCATCCCCTTGTCAGCATACCAAGAGACGGATGCTTTCAAAGTGTATGCTTGCGATTGCGGCCTTCTTCGCAGGCTGGCCCATCTGCCCGCAACAGTTGTCACAGACCCGATAGCCAATTACACGGAGTTTAAGGGGGCTATGGCGGAGAATGTGGTGTTGCAGTCACTCATCCCATTGACTGACGACCAACTGCCGTTTTATTGGACGTCGGGGGCTACGGCTGAAGTGGAGTTCGTAATGCAATACGGCACGGCTGTTGTTCCCATCGAAGTGAAAGCGGAAAATAACATCAGCGGGAACAGTCTTTCGGAATACAACAAAAAATACCATCCGAAGTATCGTGTGCGCTTTTCAATGTTGAACTTGCAGTTTAATGATGGCCTTTTAAGTTGTCCGTCGCCATTGGCCGGATGGCTTGACGTGCTGTTAAGGCTTGTAGGTTGAGTGCTTCATAAAAACATTTAACCATTAATTTTTGCGTGTTCATACAATTTTTGTAATTTTGCACTTAAATTTTAGTAAATTTAGTTTATGTATAGGACTAATACGTGTGGCGAGTTGCGCCTCAGTGACGCCGGTAGGCAGGTGACGCTTGCCGGATGGGTGCAGCGCAGCCGTAAGATGGGAGGCATGACGTTTGTTGACCTCCGCGACCGTTATGGAATAACACAGCTGGTTTTCAACGAAAATGACGACGCCGCCCTTTGCGACGCCGCAAACAAGCTGGGACGTGAGTTTTGCATACAGGTGGAGGGCACTGTGCGCGAGCGTGAGAGCAAGAACGCAAACCTGCCTACTGGCGAGATTGAGATAATAGCAACGAAACTTAACGTGCTGAGCGAGAGCCTTACGCCTCCCTTCACGATAGAGGATAACACTGACGGCGGCGACGACATCCGCATGAAGTACCGCTATCTTGACTTGCGTCGTCCGGCGGTGCGCAAAAACTTGGAACTGCGCCACCGTATGACCATCCTCATACGCAACTTCCTCGACTCTAAAGACTTCATCGAGGTGGAGACACCTATATTAATAGGTAGCACGCCGGAAGGCGCGCGCGACTTCGTTGTGCCGTCGCGCATGAACCCCGGACAGTTTTACGCCCTTCCGCAAAGTCCGCAGACGCTGAAACAGCTGCTTATGGTGAGCGGTTTCGACCGTTATTTCCAGATAGCAAAGTGCTTCCGCGACGAGGATTTGCGCGCAGACCGCCAGCCGGAGTTCACGCAGATAGACTGTGAGATGTCGTTTGTAGACCAAGACGACGTGATCAACCTGTTCGAGGATATGGCACGCCACTTGTTCAAGGAGGTGCGCGGCGTTGAGTTGCCGGCGAAGCTCCAGCAGATGACGTGGGCGGAGGCCATGCGCCGCTTCGGCAGCGACAAGCCCGACTTGAGGTTCGGCATGGAGTTCATAGAGCTGATGGACGTGCTGAAAGGCACGGGCGAGTTTGGCGTATTCAACAGTGCGGAATACATCGGCGGAATATGCGTGGCTGGTTGCGCCGGCTATACGAGGAAGCAACTCGATCAGCTGACAGACTTCGTAAAGCGTCCGCAGGTCGGTGCGAAAGGCCTTGTGTGGGTTAAGTTCAACGAGGACGGCACTATCAAGAGCAGCATAGACAAGTTCTATTCGCCGGAAGTGATGCAAAAACTGAAGGAAACGACAGGGGCGAAGGAGGGCGACCTGCTTCTCATAATGAGCGGCGACAGTGCAAACAAGACTCGTGTGCAGCTGTGCAACTTGCGCTTGGAGATGGGCGACCGGCTCGGACTGAGAGACAAGAACAAGTTCGAGTGCCTGTGGATAATCGACTTCCCGCTGTTTGAGTGGAGCGACGAGGAGCAACGCCTGATGTCAACCCATCATCCGTTTACGATGCCTAATCCCGACGATATACCATTGTTGGAGACCCATCCGGAGCGCGTGCGCGCAAAGGCTTACGACTTCGTGTGCAACGGCATAGAGGTCGGCGGCGGCAGTTTGCGTATACATGACGGCAAGTTGCAAGAAAAGATGTTCAACATTCTTGGCTTCACGCCCGAACGCGCAATGGCCCAATTCGGTTTCCTCATCAACGCCTTCAAGTACGGCGCGCCGCCCCATGCAGGCTTGGCGTTCGGCCTTGACCGCTTCGTGTCGATAATGGCCGGCCTTGACAGCATCCGCGACTGCATCGCTTTCCCGAAAAACAACAGCGGACGCGACGTGATGCTTGACGCTCCGTCGCCGCTCGACCCGAAACAGCTTGATGAATTACAGATTAAGGTTGATTTAAGTCAAGAAAAATAAGGATTGTAGTTTTTCGAGCCTGTTAAATTAGAATTTCTTTCGGAAAAATTGGTTGATATTTGAATAAAAGCATTATATTTGCATCGGATAACTGAAAAGATTGTTGTCCATAGAGTGTGATCTTTAATGTGATTTTACTTTGATTATGACTGAAAAGAAAGAAACAGTAAAGAAGACCGCTACAGCGAAAGCAGCGGCAGAGAAGAAAGCAGCGCCGAAAAGAAGTACTGCAAAGAAAGTGACTATTGAAATCAATGCAGAGAGTGTTGGATTTAGGGCCGGTGACGTGTATCAGGCTCTTGCCACGGCAGGTAAGGCTCTTACGGTGACTGAGATTGCCAAGGCTGCTAAAATCAGTGAAGACGAAACGCTCCTGGGAATGGGCTGGCTCTTCAAGGAGGGCAAGGTTAAGGCTGATGACAACAAGATAACATTGGCATAATCCGTCGAGATGATATTTAGGAAGGGCTGGGAGTGTAATCTTACCGGTCCTTCTTTATTCTAATCCTATGAACTACGACAGCGAAATTCTTTTCGTTCTTAATGAGGCCGGTCCGAAGGGGTTGAGCATAAGGAAAATAGCCATACACGTATTTAATAAATGCAATGGCTTTTTTGACGCTGTTTCGCTTGAAGACGTGCATCGCTATGTAGCTTCTTACTTGGCTAAAAACTGCAAGATGCCAGGTTCGGTGATAGAACGGACGGATATTCGTGGAGTGTATCGCTTGAACCTTAATAATACGTCGGGGCAATTACAATTCGATTTCAAGGACGAAACGCCTGAAGAAAACACTTATGCCAAAGCAGAAGAGGACAGGTCGTTGTCGCTGTTTTGATGAAGTTTTGTAAAAACTACGGCTGAAAATGCGGTTGCGGCTTAACCGACCGCTGAATCTATAAAAACAAATACTTATGTCAGGAAGATATTTATTAGGCTTTGATGTCGGCAGTTCCTCTGTAAAGGCATCGTTGGTTGATGCGGATAGCGGCGCGTGCGTCGCATCGGCTTTTTATCCGGAAAAGGAGGCACCTATAATTGCCGAGAAAGCCGGCTGGGCGGAGCAAGACCCGCAAATGTGGTGGGACAATGCCAAGTTGAGCTTGAAAAAGGTTATGGCAGACGCAGCCGTGGCGGGCGACGAAATCAAGGCAATAGGCATTTCGTACCAGATGCACGGCCTTGTGTGCGTAGACAAAGATATGAATGTGTTGCGCCCGTCGATAATATGGTGTGATTCGAGGGCTGTACCATACGGAGAAAAGGCATTTGAAGACTTGGGGGCGGAAACCTGCTTGAGCCATTTGCTCAATTCGCCGGGTAATTTCACCGCCGCCAAATTAGCATGGGTCAAGAAGAACGAGCCTGACATATTCGATAAGATTTATAAGATAATGCTTCCTGGCGATTATATCGCCATGCGCTTGAGCGGCGTTGCGAACACGACGATAGGCGGCTTGAGCGAAGGGATGTTTTGGGACTTCAAGAATAAGGACGTGGCAAAGTTCCTGCTTGATTATTTCGGCTTCGACAAAAGCCTTATCGCAGACATTGTGCCGACGTTCAGCGTACAGGGAGAGGTCTCGGCTGCCGCAGCGGCTGAACTGGGGCTTAAGGAAGGAACTCCGATAAGCTACCGCGCCGGCGACCAGCCAAACAACGCATTAAGCCTGAACGTATTTAATCCGGGCGAAATAGCGTCAACGGCAGGCACGTCGGGCGTTGTGTACGGTGTGCTGGGCGATGTTAACTATGACAAGCGCAGCCGTGTAAACACGTTCGCCCATGTGAATTACACAAAAGAGCTGACACGCCTCGGCGTGCTTTTGTGCATAAACGGTACGGGAATATTGAACGCATGGGTGCGTAGGAACATAGCACCGGACGGTATGTCTTATTCCGAGATGAACGATATGATGGCTTCGGTGCCGATAGGAAGCGACGGCGTTACAGTCATTCCGTTTGGCAACGGGGCGGAGCGTGTGCTTGAAAACAGGGAAATAGGCTGCTCCGTACATGGTGTGAATTTCAATAAACATGGCAAGGCCCATATAATGCGTGCGGCGCAGGAAGGCATTGTGTTCAGCTTCTGTTACGGAATGGAGGTTATGCAGCAGATGGGTATGGACATAAAGAAAATACACGCAGGCAAGGCGAATATGTTTTTGAGTGAAATATTCCGCAACACTTTGGCTGGAGTCAGCGGGGCGACGATAGAGCTTTATGAGACGGACGGCAGTGTTGGCGCAGCCAAGGGGGCCGGCATCGGATGTGGCATTTACAAAGACAACAACGAGGCTTTCGCTACATTGAAGAAACTTTCGGTGATTGAACCTGACGAGACCCACAGGGCTGAATATCTTGAAGCCTATTCACTGTGGAAAGACAAGCTGCAACGGCTTATGAACAAATAAATCAATAACCTACTAAAATCAACTATTATGGCAAAAGAGTATTTTCCGCAAATCGGGAAGATCAAGTATGAAGGTGCTGACAGCACCAACCCGTTAGCCTATCATTATTATGATGCTGAAAAGGTTATAATGGGCAAAAAAATGAAAGACTGGTTGAAGTTCGCCATGGCTTGGTGGCACACGCTCGGTCCGGCAAGCAGCGACCAGTTTGGCGGCGGAACGCGTGTGTATCCTTGGGATGTTAAGGAAGACGCCGTAGAGCGCGCCAAGGACAAGATGGACGCCGGTTTTGAAATAATGGAGAAACTCGGCATCGAATACTTCTGCTTCCATGACGTTGACCTTGTTGACGAAGGTGACACCATTGAGGAGTATGAAGCCCGCATGAAGGCCATCACTGACTATGCCTTGGAGAAAATGAAAGGCACTAACATCAAGAACTTGTGGGGCACGGCAAATGTGTTCGGCCACAAGCGTTATATGAACGGTGCCGCAACAAACCCTGATTTTGACGTTGTTGCACGTGCGGCTGTTCAAATCAAGAATGCAATCGATGCCACAATAAAACTTGGAGGTACGAACTATGTGTTCTGGGGCGGACGTGAAGGTTACATGAGCCTGCTCAACACACAGATGCAACGCGAGAAAGAGCATTTGGCAACGATGTTGAAGGCCGCCCGTGACTATGCGCGTTCAAAAGGTTTTACGGGCACGTTCCTCATTGAGCCGAAACCGATGGAGCCAACGAAGCACCAGTATGACGTTGACACGGAGACGGTCATTGGCTTCTTGCGCGCCCACGGGCTTGACAAGGACTTCAAGGTTAACATAGAAGTCAACCATGCCACTCTCGCCGGCCATACATTTGAACATGAGTTGGCAGTAGCCGTTGACAACGGAATGCTGGGCAGCATAGACGCAAACCGCGGTGACTATCAGAACGGCTGGGATACCGACCAGTTCCCGATTGACAACTGGGAGCTTACCCAAGCTATGATGCACATCATCCGCAACGGCGGTTTGGGCAACGGCGGTTCTAATTTCGACGCCAAGATACGCCGTAACTCTACTGACTTGGAAGACCTGTTCATCGCCCACATCAGCGGCATGGACGCTATGGCGCGCGCTTTGGAGAATGCGGCCAACCTTATCGAGAAGTCACCGATATGCCAGATGGTTAAGGAGCGTTATGCTTCATTCGACTCTGGCAAAGGCAAGGATTTCGAAGAAGGCAAGCTCTCTCTTGAGGAAATCGTCGCACACGCAAAGGAAGTCGGCGAACCTAAGCAGACGTCAGGCAAGCAGGAACTTTACGAGACGATCGTAAGTTGGTATTGCAAATAATTTTATTTGTGGATATTGTTCAAGGCGGAATTTTTATTCCGCCTTTTTTATTGTTTTCTTTTATACATATTCAAATTTTTATTACCTTTGCTTTTATTATCAAATAGAAGTAGTTTTTATGGCTTATTCAAATAATCATTTAGTCATAATGGCCGGTGGAGTGGGGAGTCGCTTTTGGCCGATGAGTACGGCGGAGAGGCCTAAACAATTTATTGATGTGTTAGGTGTCGGACGTACTTTGTTACAGTTGACTTATGAAAGGTTCAAGGGTTTGTGTAATCCAGAAAATGTCTGGGTGGTTACAAGCTCACAGTATAAAGATTTAGTAAGGGAACAGCTTTCTGAAATTCCTGACGGCAACATCCTGTGTGAACCGTGCCGCCGTAACACTGCGCCTTGCATCGCATACGTCAGTTGGCGAATAAAGACAAAGGACAGAAACGCAAACATCGTAGTCTCACCAAGCGACCACATCGTCACCGATGTTGGCGAGTTCAGGCGGGTGGTGTCACAATGCCTCAAGTTCTCAAGTGAAACCGACGCCATCATAACACTCGGTATGAAGCCTACGCGCCCAGAGACCGGTTACGGATACATACAAGCCGACCTTTCTTCAAGTTCGCCACGCAATAAGGAGATTTTCAGGGTTGACTCATTCAAGGAAAAGCCGGATTTGGAAACGGCGCAGAAGTATGTCAAGAACAAGAGCTATTTTTGGAACGCCGGCATATTCATTTGGAGCGTCAACACCATTGTTAACGCATTTAGGATTTACCAGCCTACTTTAAGTAAGGTATTTGAAGATATGTCCTCTGTCTACGGCACGCCGGAAGAACAAGACGAGATAAACAAGAGATTCCCGGAGTGTGAGAACATTTCGGTGGATTATGCGATAATGGAAAAAGCGGAGGAGATTTTCGTCTGTCCTGCGGATTTTGGTTGGAGCGATTTAGGCACTTGGGGCTCGCTCCTGGTGCAAACCAAGAAAGACCTTTATGGCAACGGTGTGATAGGCGACAACGTGTTGCTTTATGACACTCACAACTGCATCGTCCACACATTGGGCAAAAAGAAAGTCGTAATCCAAGGACTGGACAACTTCATCGTGGCGGAAAAGGATGACAAGTTGCTTATTTGTAAACTGTCAGAGGAACAGCGCATCAAGCAGTTTTCAGAGAGTGAAAACTGACAACCAACATAAATAAAACTTTAAAATCACAGAAATGAAGAAAAACGTTGCATTGATTACGGGAATAACGGGCCAGGACGGTTCTTATTTGGCCGAATTCCTTATTGAGAAAGGGTATGAGGTACATGGATTGTTGCGTCGTTCGTCGTCGTTTAATACGGGAAGGATAGAACACCTTTATCTTGACGAATGGGTGAGGGATATGAAGAAAGCCCGCCTTGTCAACCTGCATTGGGCTGATATGACAGACTCGTCGTCACTGATACGCATAATAGGGGAGACCAAGCCTACTGAAATATACAACCTTGCCGCCCAAAGCCATGTCAAGGTTTCATTCGACGTCCCAGAATACACAGCCGACACAGACGCCGTAGGAGTGTTGCGCTTGTTGGAAGCCGTGCGCATATGCGGTCTTGACAAGACTTGCCGCATTTATCAGGCGTCAACGTCAGAACTGTACGGCAAGGTGCAGGAAGTGCCGCAGAGCGAGACTACGCCGTTCTACCCGCGTTCGCCGTATTCCGTAGCCAAGTTGTACGGCTTTTGGATAATGAAGAATTACCGCGAAAGCTACGGAATGTATTGCTGTAACGGAATTTTGTTCAACCATGAAAGTGAACGCCGCGGCGAGAACTTTGTTACGAGGAAGATAACCCTTGCCGCTTGCCGTATCGTGCAGGGCTTCCAAGACAAACTTTATCTCGGCAACCTTGACGCCCGCCGCGACTGGGGCTACGCCCGCGACTATGTTGAGTGTATGTGGTTGATATTGCAGCAGCCTGAGCCTGACGATTTCGTCATTGCCACGGGTGAAATGCACACGGTGCGCGAGTTCTGCACGGTTGCGTTTAAGGAGGCTGGCATAGAGTTGCGTTGGGAAGGCGAAGGCGTCAACGAGAAGGGCATAGATGTTAAGACGGGCAAGGTGCTTGTAGAAGTTGATCCGAAGTATTTCCGCCTATGTGAGGTTGACCAACTTCTCGGCAATCCTGCCAAGGCGAAGAAGGCGTTGGGCTGGAACCCGACGAAGACTTCATTTGAAGAATTGGTTAGGATAATGGTTCGCCACGATATGAAGTTCGTTAAGAAACTTTACATTAAGGCTCAAATGGCAGAATAATTTAATAATGGGAAATGAAGAATTGGAAATACCTTGTGGTGTAGTCGCCTATTTAAAGGTTGTACATTCTTCATTTTCCATTATCATTCTTTAATCCAAGGGATTATCCATTTTATATTTTTCAAGCAAAAACAATGTTAGACAAACAATCAAAGATATACGTTGCAGGCCATCACGGCTTGGTTGGTTCGGCAATATGGAACAACCTGAAGGCGCGCGGCTACGAAAACCTTGTAGGCCGCTGCCATAAGGAATTAGACCTGCTTGACCCTGTCGCCGTAAAACAGTTCTTCGATGAAGAGCGTCCTGACGCCGTGGTGCTGGCCGCAGCCCATGTGGGCGGGATAAAGGCCAACCTGAATTACCGCGCCGATTTCATCTACCAGAACCTTCAGATACAGCAGAACGTCATCGGCGAGAGTTTCCGCCACGGCGTGAAGAAGTTGCTCTTCCTCGGCAGCACGTGCATCTATCCCCGTATGGCTCCGCAACCAATGAAAGAGGACGCCTTGCTTACGTCGGAACTGGAGTACACCAACGAGCCTTACGCCATAGCCAAGATAGCGGGGTTGAAGATGTGCGAGAGTTTCAGTCTGCAATACGGTTGCAACTACGTGGCCGTGATGCCGACCAACCTTTACGGCCCTAATGACAACTTCCACCTTGAGAACAGCCACGTGTTGCCGGCGATGATACGTAAGGCGCATTTGGCAAAGTGCCTGAACGAAGGTCTGTGGGATGATTTACGGCGCGACCTCGACCTGCGCCCTGTTGAGGGTGTCACCGGCAAAAACACCGAGGCGGAGATTACAGCCGAATTGGCCAAGTTTGGTATAACAGCGGAGGCCGTCACCCTTTGGGGCACAGGTAGTCCAATGCGTGAGTTCCTTTGGAGCGAGGATATGGCCGATGCCAGCGTGCACGTGTTGTTGAACGTTGACTTTAAGGATACTTATGCGCCGGGGGAAAAGGAAGTAAGGAACTGCCACATTAACGTAGGCACTGGCAAGGAACTAAGCATCCGCGAACTTGCAGAAAAAGTAATTAAGACAGTAGGTTTCAAGGGCGAACTGCGATGGGACGCCTCAAAACCTGACGGCACGCCACGCAAGCAGACTGACGTATCAAAGCTGCACGCCCTTGGCTGGCATCATAAAGTTGAGATAGACGACGGTGTGCAGAAACTTTATGATTGGTATAAGCTCGGAATTTGCATCAATCATAATTAAACACATTTATGTTGGTTTGATTTCCCCATACAATCTTTTTATAAACGAAATCGGCGGAGTGCGTATTTATTGCATTCCGCCGATTTCGTTTTTTTCAATTTATTTAAGTGTGCTTTATTCCCTGTTGTTTGCGGTGTTTTATGAATTACATATATTATATGTTAAATATTTTTTCAATAATGTTTGCTACCGATCTCGCCCTTCTCGCTTTCTTAGCATATTCATCATCCCTTTTTATCTCTTGCAGGGTGCGTTGTTGCAAGTTTGAATATTCCGTTACGGACATATTTTCATACTTCTTTATTGCTTTCAAACGATCAGAAAATCCAATAAGAGAAGGTATCGCAATAATTATTGCCAGCCCTCTTAGTATGTACGACCACCATGCCGTTGCCGTCAATACTTTCTGTGTGCCTTTAAAGATCCAATATTCATAATCTTCGGTTTCATACATAGGGTAACATTTGGCTAAAAGAAAGCCGCCGACAAACATCACGATAGCCAATATCAGCCAAAAACGGTATTTGGCTAAGGCGTTGCGGTGTTTCATTAATATTTTTTCATGCGACAGCCCCACAATCTGTTCCTGCTTGTAGCGGGCGCGGAGGCTGGCGATGAACAGTATGACGCATAAAATAATAATTAATGTGACCATGGTTCTTTGTTATGTTTAATGATTTCTTTTTTCTTCAGAACAGCTTACAACCCTAAATATTCCTTTGCATAACGCGAAAGCGGACATTTCTTTACCGTATAATACTTGTTTAAGGCATTTAAGGCAGCACACAAAAAGCCGAACGACATACCACCAGTGATGATAACCAGCGGCCAGAATACGTAATAGTGCCAAGAATATGTCACTGACTGCATATCGCCCATCAGCCAAGTGGATATGGTTTCAGTCTCAACATAACGGTACGAATATATCCAAAAGCTAATGGCAACAAAGATAAGGCTTATTATCGTGACTATCATAAATGCTCCAAAAGTCGCATATTTTTCCGACATATTATCTCTTTTCATCTTCTCCACTGTTGCCTTTTGGATGTCGTTGAACGTATCCGGGGCATCATACCCATCCCATTGCAGTCCGCAGTTATGACAAAGGTATTTTATAGAACTCAACGATTGGTTTTTAATGCCAAGTTTGTCAAATCCAGAATCTACCATTTTTTTGTCAACGCCAAAAAATTTTCCCGCATACTTGACGCCTGTGCCAAAATAGGGACAAATGCTGTTTCCAACAGCTTCAATACCCTCATTTACGGCCATCTTTCCACCTTCGCGTAAGGCTGTCTTTCCTACATTCTTTGCGCCTGCAATAATTTTTCTTGTTGTCTTATCGTTGTTTTGATATGTGCCACATTGAGGGCAAATTAGATTTTTCGGCATAGCTTTCTGTTTGTTATGGTTTTAAATAAATATTATCATTTCTGTATAATGATTTTATTAAAATGAACATTTTGCCACCGCCTTCACTGGCGGATTTCTACTTTTTCCTTTCCTTTTTAGCTTGCTCAAAAATACTTTTGATAAGCGCTTTTTGTGATAGCACATCTTTAACGGCATTGTTAAGCATGGTCATATCGAGTTTTGGTCCTTGTTTTTCAGCCAAGAGACACAAAGCTTTTAAATATATCCATCCTGCCGTGAGAGTGATGGCATATTGGGATGCGCTCATTGCAATAGCTCCTCCAATAGAGCCTATTCCAGGGATGAATTTCAAGCTACTGGCTATTCCGCTCATTGCGACATAACTTAAAAGGTTTGTGCCAATGCCTGATGCTATGGTCTTGATTATGTTGTCTTTAACCTTTAGACCTATTTTATTGTTAATTCTGACATACATTCCCCAAATGGCGGTTGCGCCAGCTGCAATGTCTGCACCAGGTACAGGTATCCATGCGGCACCGACTGCGAGTTTGCTGTGCAGTTTAACAACACCAACAATCTCCTGCGGAAGCATTTTATCCGCTTGTTGATCAATCACCCCCATCAACTTGGTTAATTTGGTTGCTGTTTCCAAAAGATCATAAGTTTCCATATTCTCACCCAATTCGTTCCACGTCCAAGTCTACCATATTCAATGCGCCGGCGCGCTTGATGTCAACGCCATAGACGCGATAGAAGGCGTCGGCGACGAGCTGGCCTCCGTTGGTGCTTACAGGGTTGCTGAATGAATTTGAAACTACGTCTACGCTCATTCCCGGTTCAAGACGGATACCGTTTGAATTTTTCATCCTTTTCAAGGTTACTCTGAATAATGGCATAATTATACCTCCTTATAGTTTTTCATACCTATAAGTCCTCCGAAGTCGGCGTTCAGGTTAATAAACAGGAAAAGGCGTGAGGACTTGTTGCCATCCATCAAGAAACAGGCATCGCCAAACGCCTAACCGGAGATGAACAGAAACACAGTGCTCCCACGCCGTCTTGATATGCTTACGCGGCATGAGCCGCACGGGCATACTCAAAAACGGATGAGCGTCATGTCCTTTCATCCTTCCGGTTCTGATTTTGGCGATTTCGTTCCTTAGGACGAAAGCAAAAACGCTTTCCTTATAATCAGGCGGTTTTTCCGGCCTGACAATGCAAAGATAATGCAAATCGAGGTAAATGCAAAATAAAAAGCAAGAGAAACGAGCTTTTATTTTCATTTACGTGATGCTGCTTATCTTGTCTAAAGACAACATTTTTGCTCTGACATGACGCTCTTTTTATGTGAATATTTGCATTGGTTCCTGTTTTTTCAGCAAAAATAATAACAATCTTTGATTAAAACCGAAATAAAATCATACATTTGGCAACAAATTACAAGATAGTACCAAAACGCACAGAAAACGATACGCCATGAAGGACAAATTGGAAATACTGCAATGCCTGATAGTAAACAGGGCTTTCGCCCCGTCACATTCTGCACTGGCCAAGGAGCTTGGCTACAAGGGCAAAATGGCTGTGTACAGGCTGATGAACGGCGAAGCGAAAGAGGCTACCGTTGAAAAGGTCTGGCGTTTGTTGAAAGCGCATTTCAGCCTTGACGACGACGGCCTTTGCGGCATCGCACGGATGTTTTACGGGCTGAATTATTTTTACGATGCGCTCGTAGGCGGGCTGAACCGTCGTGGCGCGGAGTGGGCTGACAGCCTCGTCGCGTCCATTGCGTCGGGGAACTTTGAAGATTTCACCGACGAGTTCAAGGCCGTAACCGCCGCCGTGCTTAATGACTTGCGCACGGATGAGCCTGATACGTATTGGGGCGTCGTGACGTTGGCGTATCTCCGCGCAAAGGGGATTGACACGTATAAATACATCGCCAAGGATGAGACGTGGAAAATAATCGACCTGTTTGACGGCATCCTGGCTGGCTTGTATCCAGAAAAGACCGAAGCCCGCGAGGCCGCGCGCAACATGAAAAGGCTCAACACTGCGCCGAGCCTGTGGAACGTGGTGCACACCTGCGTCATATTGTTCAGGCTTTACACGGAAAGCGACTACCGAAGCGAAGTGACTAAGGTGATGCAAATACTGCCGTTCGGCACGACGAGCTACTGGCGTGAGCCCTCCACGCCTTACTCCGAAGGTCGTGAAGCGTGGCTTTTAGTGTGCCAAAGTTTCGGGCGGTGCACTTCCGGGTTTTACATAGCCTTGCGCCTGAAAGCCGGCGGCGACATACGCACGTTTACCGTAGAGGACGCTCTTGTGCTGCAATTTTGGTTGGTTGAAAGCGAGGACGACCTGCCTGTGGTGCAAGTATTCAGGGGCTACGGTGCGGAAAGGACGTGGTGTTTCTACGTTTACGAATACGACGATGAGCGGCAAGAGTTGCGCTTCGACCTAATCCCCGATATGGGGCAACCGCTCGGACTGCCCGGAACGCTGGCAATGATTGACATCGAAAGTCCTGCGGACAAGGACGAGAAGGTGTGGGCGAGGATAATGGAAGAATGGGACTGCCTGTGCGGCGACGACGCTTTAAGGCAGGCGCGTCAGGCCCTGTCGGGAATAATCGACGAAAGCGATGCTTACCGCATAGCCGACGTGAACATCAGCAGGACGGCGCTTACGCTCGTAATCGAACACCAAGGGGCGGCGCGTGAGTATGAGATAGCCGTCGGCGCATACGGTTTCCTTTCTGAAATCAATCCTTCGCAAAGAGTGGTAATCACCAGGCACATAGCCGACGGGGAGTTATATGCCGAGTGGGCAGACCTCGGTTACAGCGTGAAACTGTCTGAATTTTCAGATAAGGGTGCGGTGCAAGGAGTGCTTGGGTTAACGTGAGCCAGGTAAAAGAAAGAATCCACTTATATAATTGAAAACTTGCCTGTGAGATTATTTTCACACTATCCTTGTGCCGAACTAACTTTTAGTTGATGCGTTATACTGATGAGCGAAAACGAAAGCGGCGGGATGTGAACAAATGCACATCCCGCCGCTTTTTCATTTAGTCTCTATTTCTTCCTTCATGTCGATAAAATGTTTCTCGCTGTCGTAGAACTCGTACTGCAAGAATGCCATCTTCTGTGAAGGAACCACGTGCACGCCGCGTCCGTATTTTAGTTGCCATTTGCGTTTAAGGCTTATGAAGCCTTGGTTGATGTACGCGGCAACGTAAGGGTGTACGTGCAAGTAGAATTTCTTGACGCCTATCTTGTTGACTAAGCGGTCTATCTTCCTTTCAAGCTGGTCTACGAAAAGTATGCTGGACTTTATCTTTCCAGTTCCGAAACAAGTAGGACAGTTTTCTTCAACGTTTACGTCGATGGCGGGGCGGACTCTTTGCCTTGTTATCTGCATCAGTCCGAATTTGCTTAGCGGCAGAATGTTGTGCCGGGCACGGTCTTTCTGCATGTTCTTGCACATCCGTTCGTAGAGCATTTGGCGGTCTTCGGCCAAGTTCATGTCGATGAAGTCCACGACGATGATGCCTCCCATGTCCCTAAGGCGCAACTGGCGCGCCAGTTCGTCGGCGGCGCCGAGGTTTACGTCCAGCGCGTTGGCTTCCTGGCCTGTTACCGAACGTGTGCGGTTGCCGCTGTTTACGTCTACAACGTGGAGCGCCTCTGTGTGTTCGATGATGAGGTAGGCCCCGTGTTTGTAGTTTACGATTTTGCCGAAACTCGATTTTATCTGCTTTGTAATGTTGAAATTGTCGAAGATTGGCACGCTACCTGTGTACATTTTCACTATGCCCGCCTTTTCAGGGGCTATCAGTGTGACATAGTGCTTGACCTCGTTGTATATTTCCTCGTCGTTTACGTAAATGTTTTCATACGAAGGGTTGAACAGGTCGCGCAATAAGGCTACGACCCTGCTGGTCTCCTCGTAGACTAACTGAGGCCTTTTCTCCGTTTTCTGTACTTTTGTAACGGCATCCTCCCAACGCTTTAAGAGAATCTTCAGTTCGGTGTCGAGTTCGGCCACCCGTTTGCCTTCCGCTACTGTGCGCACAATGATGCCGAAGTTCTTTGGCTTTATGCTGTTTATCAGCTGCTTCAGCCTTGCACGCTCTTCGCCGCTTTTGATTTTTGAAGAAACTGAAACTTTGTCGTTGAAGGGTATCAAGACAAGGTAGCGTCCGGCGAAACTCAGTTCGCCCGTGAGGCGCGGCCCTTTTGTCGATATGGGTTCCTTTACGATTTGCACCATCACCTCCTGGCCTACCTTCAGCGTGTTCTGTATGCTGCCGTCTTTCTTCAGGTCGGGTTGGCGTGACGCCTTTGAGAAAGGATAAAGTTTCTTCCTGTCGCTTTGTACCTGTTTCAGGTACTTTTCGTAAGAGCTGAATTGACT
>CALUGU010000032.1 GCA_944320255.1 uncultured Prevotella sp.
AGTAAGGAGTTGAAGGTATTGAAGCAGAGTAAATTGAAGAACAACCTGTTGCATTGGCTATCATCTCACGGTCGCCAAAGAGCTGGGAAATGAGTTTCACATACGGAGTTTCACCGCAACCTGAACAAGCTCCAGAGAACTCGAACAGAGGCTGTGCGAACTGAGAATTCTTGACATTTGACTTGATGTCAACCAAATCTTGCTTGCTCTTAACGTTCTTAACGAGGTAGTCCCAGCGTGCAGCCTCAGCATCGTCGCCAGCAAACGGAACCATCGTAAGAGCCTTGCCCTTCTTCGGGTTGCCCGGACAAACGTCGGCACAGTTGCCGCAGCCAAGACAGTCGAGTACGCTCGGCTCGATAACGAAGTGCATACCCTTCATTGCCGCAGGAGCCTTCATTTCGATGGTAGTACCGTCGAAGCCCTTAAGCTCCTCGTCATTGAGTACGAACGGACGGATTGCAGCGTGAGGACAAACGTAAGCACACTTGTTGCACTGGATACAGTTTTCAGCATCCCATTTCGGAACGAACGCCTCAACACCACGCTTCTCGTATGCAGCAGTGCCGTTCTGCCATGTACCGTCAACAGTGTCATGCTTGATGAAGTCAGACACCTTCAGCAAGTCTCCGGCCTGTGCGTTGATAGGACGTACTATCTCCTTAACGAATGCAGGAGCGTCGTCTTCAACCTTCACGTCGTCAGCAAGATTTGCCCATGCGGGGTCGATGGCGAGCTGCTTGTACTCTCCGCCACGGTCAACGGCAGCATAGTTCTTGTCAACTACGTCCTGACCCTTCTTGCCGTAAGACTTAACGATGAACTTCTTCATCTGCTCTATGGCGAGGTCTTCAGGAATAACGCCGGTTATACGGAAGAAAGCGCTCTGGAGGATGGTGTTCGTGCGGTTGCCGAGGCCAATCTCCTGTGCTATCTTAGTAGCGTTGATGTAGTAAACGGTGATGTTGTTCTGAGCGAAGTAACGCTTAACCTTGTTAGGTATGAAGTTAACCAGCTCTTCGCCGTCGAAGATGGTGTTGAGCAGGAACGTTCCGTTCTTCTGCAAACCGCGTGTCACATCGTACATGTGCAGATAAGCCTGTACGTGGCAAGCAACGAAGTTAGGCGTGTTAACCAAGTATGTGCTACGGATCGGAGTATCACCGAAACGGAGGTGTGAACAAGTGAAACCGCCTGACTTCTTCGAGTCGTAAGAGAAGTATGCCTGGCAGTGTTTGTCGGTGTTGTCACCGATGATTTTCACAGAGTTCTTGTTTGCACCAACCGTACCGTCGGCTCCGAGTCCGTAGAACTTAGCCTCGAACATGCCTTCGCCGCCGAGTGCCATCTCCTCAACCTTGGGCAGAGATGTGAAAGTAACATCGTCAACGATGCCAACTGTGAAGTGGTTCTTCGGTTCGTTCAGCTTCAGGTTGTTGAATACTGAGATGATTACGGCAGGCGTGGTGTCGTTAGAGCCGAGACCGTAACGTCCGCCAACGATGAGAGGCTTGTTCTCTACGTCGTAGTAAGCGCTCTTAACGTCAAGATACAGAGGTTCGCCCTCTGCTCCGGGTTCCTTCGTCCTGTCGAGCACGGCGATGCGCTTAACTGTCTTAGGAACAGCAGCCAACAGATGCTTTACAGAGAACGGACGATACAGGTGAACAGAAATCATGCCGACCTTCTCACCATTCTTGTTCAGGTAGTCGATAGCCTCGCGGGCTGCCTCTGTGGCAGAACCCATAAGGATGATGATGTTCTCGGCGTCATCCGCTCCATAATATGAGAACAAATGATACTCGCGGCCTGTTATCTTGCTGATCTCGCCGAGATAGTGCTCGACAACCTCAGGCACCTTGTCATAATATTCGTTGCAAGACTCACGATGCGTGAAAAACGTCTCAGGGTTCTCGGCTGTGCCACGGGTTACGGGGCGCTCAGGAGTAAGGGCGCGGTCGCGGAAACGCTTGATGTCGTCCATGTCAACCAGCGGCGCGATGTCCTCGTTCTCAAGAAGCTCGATCTTGTGATACTCGTGAGAAGTACGGAAACCGTCGAAGAAGTTGAGGAACGGCACGCAGGTCTTGAGTGAAGCAAGGTGAGCTACGGCTGTAAGGTCCATGACTTCCTGCACAGAACCTTCGCACAGCATTGCGAAACCTGTCTGACGGCAAGCCATGACGTCCTGATGGTCGCCGAAGATGCACAATGAGTTAGAAGCAAGCGAACGCGCCGAAACGTCGAACACGCAGGGCAGCAGCTCGCCGGCAATCTTGTACATATTAGGTATCATAAGGAGCAATCCCTGTGAAGCGGTGAACGTAGTTGTCAACGCGCCGGCTTGGAGCGAGCCGTGAACGGCTCCGGCGGCACCACCCTCAGATTGCATTTCTTGAACGGAAACAGTCTGCCCGAAAAGGTTTTTACGTCCTTTTGCGGCCCATTCGTCTACATGCTCCGCCATCGGAGATGACGGTGTGATAGGATAAATGGCTGCAACCTCGCTGAACATATAGCTTATGTGCGCGGCAGCTTCATTACCATCACAAGTGATAAACTTCTTTTCTTTAGCCATTTTAATAAAACGTTAATGTTAGTGTATCTGTTATTTTAATATAAGAATCCAAAAAGCCATAAAGGTATCTGGTTGTCTTTACCTATTTCTGTGTTGTATCGTGCATACACCGTGTCGAGGCTCATGCGTATCTTCCCGTTCGAGGCGGCGTCGCAAACCCTGAATTTCCTGTTGCCGTCTATTACGTAATAATTGTCCTTGTTGCCTTGGTTGACAACATGGTCTTTCCACATCGAGTTCACGAAGAACGTCTCCATCACGTCTTGCCGCTCCACCCTTATCGGGTAAATGGCGTACATCAGGTTCGGGTTGTGCATCATCACCTTGCTGGGCTTCTTCGGGAACTTCTGCCCTACGGGGTAAATCATATTGATGAGGCGCGCCTCAGCCAGGTATTTTATATAGTTCATCACCGTCGCCCGGCTCGTCTCGATGTCGTTGGCCAGCTTGCTTACGTTTGGGGCCTTGGGACCGTCGAGGGCGAGGAGGTAGAACAGTTTTTTTATCTTAGTCAAGTATTTCAGTTCGATTTGCTTGATTAACAAGATGTCAACCTCGGTCATCATGTTCATCGTCTTGAGCAGGTTTTCCGAGAAGTTGCGGTTTTCAAGGAAGAACGGATAAAATCCGTGGTGCAAATATAATGGAAAATATTTGTTCGGTGAAATTTTTGGCAGTATTTGTCTCGTTATGTGCTCATGCCCGTGCAATATTTCGTCAAGCGTATAGGCGCGGAAGTCCGTATCGCAGGTGAGATTAAGGAACTCCCTGAACGAGAACCCGCGCAGGTTGTAACTCTTCACTATGCCGTTCAGCTCAGGATTGTCCTCCTTCAGCCTCATCACGCTGCTGCCCGTGAACACTATCTTCAAGTCAGGGTAAAGGTCGTAGCACTTACGCAACTCCCCGCTCCAGTTAGGCTCCTTGAACACCTGATCGATGAGCAACACCTTGCCGCCGTTCTTGCAGAACTCGCCGGCGAAGTCGGCGATGCCACGCCCCTGGAAGTAAAAGTTGTTCATATTGACATAGAGGCAGCGGCGGTCTGTAGAGTCAAAATTCTCTTTGGCGTATTGCAACAGGAAGGTCGTCTTCCCCACGCCGCGCGTTCCCTTGATGCCAATCATCCTGTCATCCCAGTTGATTTCGTCCATCAACAGGCGACGCACGGGCGCATCGGTATGCTCCACCAAGTATGTGTGGGTACGAAAGAAGGCTTCCATCCTTTTGTTATTAGTTTTCAGATGCAAAGATAACATTTTATTCTTTATTTGCAAACTGCGCATTGCAAAAAAACGAGTATTTATACTATTTTTCATTTTCGCCATATTTGCAAGTCATTCATAACAAATAAAAATAAAAGCCGTTGCACTCACTTTTATTTTGTATTTCACTCTACTTACGCTATCTTTGCACTCGTAATTGAACGCTTAACACCACGACTGAAGTGAAACTGCATATCTTTAACGCCGAGCATGACATGGCGTTGGCTTACGACGTGGCTCATTTCACACTGCCACACGCCATCCAGGAATTCAAGACCAACTTGGGCTTCCTGCCCGCCTTATGGGCCGACGACGGCGACTTCGTGCTTGTTGACGACGTGATGTTCGCCCTGAAAGCCTTGTCGCAGTTGCGCGCAAGGCACGCCGACGTGCTGTTCGTGACGGCTTCTGACCTGAAAAACTTCGTATTCTCAAAAGTGGAGCCTTGGGGATGGGACAAGGCTTTATGCAATTTCCTGACAAAGGCCGGCGTTGACGCCGCCATCCTCCCTGCACCTGATTACTTGGAAATGCTGCGCAACCTGTCTGACAGGCGGCGCACTACCGGCATGCTCATACGGCTGCGCCAAGGCATCGAAAGCGCCACGTGCGGCGAAAGCCTGTGCTGCACGGCGTTGCCCGAAGTCCTCGACGCCTTGCGGAAACACGGCAAAATTGTCGTCAAGGCGCCTTGGAGCAGCAGCGGCCGCGGCGTAAGGTACATCGACGGCGGCATCATGGCGACAACGGCGAAATGGATAGCCAACACCGCCAAACGGCAGGGGTGTGTCATGGTTGAGCCGTATTATAAAAAGGTGTGCGACTTCGCCATGGAGTTTTACTCTCACGGCGACGGGCGGGTTGACTATTGCGGGCTGTCGCTTTTCCTCACCAACGGCAGCAGCTATTCGGGAAACGCCGTGGCGACGGAGGCTGAAAAGGAACGCGCCATAAGCCGGTATATACGCCCGGAGCTTATGGGCGAAGTGAAGCAACGCGCCATACGGTACTTGGGCGAAAGCGGGTTCAGGGCTTACAAAGGGCCTCTCGGCATAGACATGATGGCCGTGACCAACGACGGCGGCGACGGCTTCCTGCTCGACCCGTGCGTGGAGATTAACCTTCGCCG
The DNA here is from genome assembly GCA_944320255.1 of uncultured Prevotella sp. GTDB lineage: Bacteria > Bacteroidota > Bacteroidia > Bacteroidales > Bacteroidaceae > Prevotella. The sequence goes on from CALUGU010000032.1 coordinate 4,973, forward strand.
CACGATGGGGCACGTGGCCAACGCCCTGAAACCGACCGACGCCGAACCGGCACGCCTGATGCGCATTGTGCACGAGGTGAACTACAAACTGAAATTCGAGACGCTGGAGAATTGTTTTGTCAAAGTTTATTGACAAAAAAGCACACAAATGGCAAGCGGCTAAAACAAAACCTCTTGTCAGCCGGATCTACTAAAAAATATTTACTAAAACTCAACTATATGAAAAAACAAGTATTATTAGCATTGGCGTTCGCCCCATTGTTGGCGTCCGCGCAGTACAAATCGGAAGTGTGGTGCCCCGACAACGGGGACGGCACTTACACAAACCCCGTAATCGACGCCGACTACAGCGACCCTGACGCTTGCGCCGTAGGAGGAGACTACTACATGACGGCAAGCTCGTTCAACTGCATTCCCGGCCTGCCCGTGCTCCACTCGCGCGACCTCGTGAATTGGGAAATCGTAGGCCACGCCCTGAAAACGCAATACCCGCGCGAGATGTTCGACCGCCCGTCGCACGGCAACGGAGTGTGGGCGCCGTCGATACGCTACCACAACGGTGAATATTACATCTACTGGGGAGACCCCGACAACGGCGTGATGATGGTGAAGACGAAAGACCCCGCCGGGGAATGGTCGGAGCCGCTGTGCGTCATACCTGGACAGGGAATGATTGACACCACGCCGCTCTGGGACGACGACGGGCGGTGCTACCTGACTTACGCTTTCGCCAACAGCCGCTCGCGCTTCGCTTCGATAATCGTGGTGAGGGAGCTGTCGGCCGACGGCACCAAAGCCATAGGCGACCCCGTAATAGTGTTCGACGGCAACGGCACTGAATGCCGCACGTGCGAAGGCCCTAAGTTCTACAAGCGCGACGGATGGTACTGGATAATGTTCCCCGCCGGCGGAGTGCCTACGGGTTTCCAGGTGGCGATGCGCTCGAAAAACGTCTACGGGCCTTACGAGAGCAAGATTGTGCTGGCGCAGGGCGGCACCAAGGTTAACGGCCCCCACCAGGGCGCATGGATTCACACGGAGCTGGGCGAGGACTGGTTTCTCCACTTCCAGGACAAGGGAGCTTACGGACGCGTAGTACACCTGCAACCGGTGACCTGGCGCGACAACTGGCCGGTGATGGGCATCGACAAGGACGGCGACTTCTGCGGCGAGCCTGTGACAACCTTCCGCAAGCCGAAGACCGCCGCGCCTTGGGCCGTGCGGAACCCGCAAGAGAGCGACGAGTTCAACTCGCCCGTGCTCGGCAAGCAATGGCAGTGGCACGCCAACTACTCACAGACGTTCGGCATGCCGACCGCCTTCGGCACGTTCAGGCTCTACACGCACAAGATGGACGGCGACGCCGTAAACCTGTGGAGCGTGCCCAACCTGTTGCTGCAAAAGACGCCGACAGACAATTTCACCGCCACTGCGAAGGTGCGTTTCTCGGCTAAAGACCAGAACCAGTATGGAGGCATCGTCATGATGGGGCTTGACTATTCCACGCTCATAGTGAAACGTGTGGGCGACGAGTTCCTCTTGCAACGGACGACGTGCCTCAAGGCGGACAAGGGCGAACCGGAAACCGTAGAGACCATCGCCACGCTCAAGCCGACAAGCGTTGACACGATTGACTACCAGCCGGCAATCCACGAGGACATTTACCTCAGGATGAAAGTCAGCGAGGGCAAGTGCAAATTCTATTACAGCCTTGACGGCAAGCGGTTCAGCCAGGCCGGCAAGGAGTTCACCATGCGTGAGGGCAAGTGGATCGGCGCAAAGATTGGCTTCGTAGCCGCCGAACCCGCAGGAAAGGCCAACCGCGGATGCCTTGACGCCGACTGGTTCAGGGTCACGAAATAAGTAACCCCAAATCGGCCATTGGACTTCTGGCTGTTTATGTGTTCATGTCGAACAGATTGTTTCCCGTTTCGTCGAAAGCGTAGCGGGCTACGTCGAGACGGAACGGAAAGCAAGATGACGGCAGGAACGCATAAACAGGCAAAGAGTAAATACAATTCAACAATATCAGGAGTGTTACGCTCTAATGACCGGTTTTGGGTAAATATTTCACCATACCGGGTCACTTATCAGTTATCAAATAATTCCATGTTTTCCAAAAGACGCCTTTTTGCCGTGCAAAAGGGCGTCTTTTACGTTACGGCATACGGCAAAACGCAGCGCGAAAAGCCGTGACTTGGCAGAGGGGCTGCGTCATACCCTGTTCCACCTCATTTTCCTTAAATAAAACGACAGCACGTAGACGGTAAAAATCATGACGTAAACCATCGCCAGCTGCACCAAATTAATGCTTACACCTTCTATGCTCGAACCCGGCAGCGAGGCTATGAACGTCACGCCGGCGTTCATGAAAGACACAACGACGACAAGCAGCTTGACAAGCAAGGCTTGCAGCCACGCCCACCAATTAAGCGCGACGACGAGCACCACGCCGTAAAGAATTACCGTAGACGCAGGTATGACGACAAAGTTGGACAAAAGGAAATAACACGAGACGCGGCCGAAATAATAGGCCACCAACGGGGCGGCGCCCAACTGCGCGGCAACAGAGACTGCCGTCATCTGCCACAACCATCTTACCACGGTCACGTCGCGCGCCGCCTGGGGCAACAGAAGGTATAGCGGACGGTAAAACACAACGATGCACGCAACCGACATGAACGACAGCTGGAAACCTACGTCGTAAAAATCCAACGGGTTGGCGACAAGCAAAGCAACGGCAGCCACAGCCAAGGTGTTAAGCGACATGGAATTGCGGTTGAGCAGGGTTACAAAAGAATACACCGTAAGCATTATTGCGGAGCGCACGGCCGAGACGGGCAGGCCCACAATGAACACGTAAGCCCATATCGCGCAAATTATGAGGACTTGGGCCGCCACGGAGTTCCTTCGCCTGAAAAACACAAGTGACAGCATGGCGTAAATTATGCTAAGATGGAGGCCGGAAAGCGACAACACGTGCAATGCGCCGGAAACGGCGTAATCGTCGTTCAGCTCGTCAGATATTGCCACACGCTCGCCAAGAGACATGGCAGCGAGGATGGCATACTCTTGCCCGCTGACGCCCAGGCTGCCGAATGCGTCGAGCAAATCGTCACGGAAACGCAGCGCGGCTATCTTCGTCCGCCCGACATACGACAGGCCCTCCATGCTTACGGCTGCACCGCGCCAGTCGTCGATGTAAATGTAGGTGATAGCCGCCACGCCGTGGTAAAGAAGGTAACGCCTGTAGTCGAAATCCGAAGCCGCATAATTCCGGGGCTTCTCCAACACCGAACAGGCCGTTATGCCGTCGCCGGGGCGCAACCTTTCACTCCGCTTGTCGCGGAAGAATGCGGCCCGCACCTTGAAAGGGCGTCCGCAATCGGTGACAACAATGTCGCAACGCACAACCTTGCCCCTTGCTTCGGGCTTGCTGACGACAACGGCTGAATAGCCGACACGCCCTTCGGGCATCTCGGCATTAACTTTGTCCAAGCTATATGTCGTTATGCAAACTCCTAAGAAGAAAAAAGAAAAGAATAATATGGCTGTCTGCCAAAGGCATGATTTCTTTACAAAAAAGGCGGACAGCAACACAACGGCAAAAACAGCGAACCAAACCGCGGCCGACAACAATCCGTAGGACTGCTCGCCGACGACAATTCCCGCCACAAGAAACACCGCCAGCCTCAACACTGGGTAAAGTTGGATTTGTCCGTTTGGTTTCATGTCCGCAACCGTCAACCTTCAACTATCACAAGCCTGCCGGCGTCGTCACGGCGAAGCCGCAACGTACCGCCGCGCCACTCGGTGAAAGGCAACTCGTGGATGAAGGTGTAATAGCTTGTCACGAAACCTTGCGCGTCAAGCTCTACCACACACTGTTTCAGTTCCTTGCCGTCCACAAGCACCCTGTTGGCGGCTATGCGCCGTGCCGTCATCTCGTAGCCGGTTTAGCATTTGACACGCTGCGGACAGGCTTCAGGTTGTTGACTTTCATTGGCATGACAGCACCATTGGAGGGCAAAAGCCTTTTACCTGACGGATTATTGACGTCCGTAGCTTTTTGTTGGGTCTTGCGCGACGCCGTATCACCCGGCACGGGACGCAACGGCACGGCTGCATCCTTGGCCTCAACCACGCTTCCGCGCATCCTGACCAAACGAATGTTGTTGATAAACATCAGCCTTACGCCACTGCCGGCATCGTCACGGCGGCTGTCTTCGCCAAGATAAAAGAAGCCCCGGATGGCTTTTATGCCTTTACCCGAACCGTCGGTCACGGTGATGCTGTAGTTCGACCGTCCTGACATCCGCACCGTATTGCTTGCCACGCTGTCGTTCTTGAACTGCAGGGCGAGGAGTGCCATGCCGTACCTGGAACCGCCACGGTCAAGGAAGTCGCAATTAAAACTCAATATTAGCCTGTCGCCCTCACGGTAAGTGCTGTCGGCCTGCAACTCAAACGACATCACATTGTACGGGGCTTTCGGCATAAGCATGGCCGCCGGCACGCCGACCCACATATTAGTAGTATCACGTGAGGATTTCATATCGCCGTAACGCCTGATGTCATTCGCCGACGCTCCAAGAGCCATCGCTTCGTCTTCAAAACGTTTTGCAAGGTTCTCATAAACCTGGTGCAACTGGTCCGCATGGCGCATATAATAAACCAACGACGAATCAAATTCGGCTTGCGTTACGCCGTATTTGCGAAACACGGCTTGACGGTAAAGCGCGACTTCGTATGAAACGTCGCCGTCAAGTTCTCCATTATTAGCCATTGCGTCAGCCAAATGGTAATCATAGAGGATGTCCTCAAACTCGTCAGGTTGGAGATATTGTTTCGGCACTCTCGGTTTGCAAGCGGAAACCAGCGCCAAAAGCACGATGAACGATATGACAAGAAACGGTCTCATTTCCTTGTAAACGATATTTGCGACAATTCCTTACGGCAAAAAATCAACAACATTATCACGCCGACACTGATGCAGGCGTCGGCGAAGTTGAACACCGGACTGAAGAATATGAACTCGTCACCGCCGACAAAGGGCATCCAATCAGGCCATGTGGTGACAATCAAGGGGAAATAAAACATATCAACCACCTTACCCATCAAAAACGGGGCATAGCCGTGGCCGAAAGGAACAAAATAAGAAACATAATACGGTGAAGACGCGTTAAACACCAGGCCATAGAACATACAATCTATCAAATTGCCGACAGCTCCAGCGAAAACAAGGGTGAGGCAAACTATATAAAATGGTCTGGCGGCGCGTTTCAACTGCCTGTGCAAATACCAGCCAAGAACACTTATAGCCACTATGCGGAAAAGGCTCAACACCAACTTGTTGACGATTGTCATACCATACGCCATACCATTATTCTCGATGAAACTGATATAAAACCAGTCTGTGACGCGGATGCTTTCATGAAGACACATTCCTGTCTTGACTGAAATCTTTATCGCCTGGTCAACAACCAACAAGGCAAGCACCAACAATATTGCCGCAAGCCCCCTTTTACTATAAGTATCCAATAATTTCATCCTTTCGGAAGACATTTTCACCTGTGACAGGGAACACGGTTACGCCCTGCTGACGCATCCATACACCCTGTCACAGGCCATAGGTAATTACTGCTTTTATTGTTTTACACTTATTTCTTCCTCGCATTTTTCGACGCCACGCTCAATGTAGCATGGGGAACTATGCGCAAACGCTCCTTCGGTATCAACTCTCCCGTAATGCGGTCGATGCCGTAAGTTTTGTTCTCAATCCTGACAAGTGCGCCCTCAAGTCCGTGTATGAACTTCTGCAAACGCTCGGCCTGCTGGATTAATTCCTCCTTTGTCTGCGTAGCACTACCCTCGGCAAGCACCTTGTACGTTGGCGAAGTGTCGTCTACGTCGTTGCCGTCGGCGTTCATCAGAGTTTTCATCATCTGATTGTAGTCACGCCGCGCCAGCTTCAGCTTGTCATTGATGATTACCTTGAATTCCTCAAGTTCCTCATCGCTGTAACGTGTTTTTTCTGCCATAATATGTATATTTTAAAGTTAATGATAATTCCTTTATATGCCATTATCAACGCTTCAGGCTGACTATCAAACTTTCTCAACCTTTATCTTGACAGGCGTTTCGTCAAGACTTACTTCCACACCGTCGTTGTCTGCGATGGTTATGGTGTCCGCCAACACCTGCCCCTTGATGTAATCAGCGTTGGATTCAACAGCCGCTTTCACACGTTCATCGGGCGAAATGGTGACAGTCACACGGTCGGTTATCTCCAATCCGCAATCCTTGCGCAGGTTCTGTATCCTGTTGATAAGCTCACGCGCCATACCTTCATTGCGCAGGCTGTCGTTCAGCTCAACCTCCAACGCCACTGTCAAGTTGCCATCGTTAGCCACGAGCCACCCAGGAATGTCCTCGTTGATTATCTCAACATCGTCAATGCCGACAACGACATTCTGTCCTTCAACATCCAACTTGAACTCTCCTGTCCGCTCAAACGCCAATATGTCGTCTTGACTCAACTCCGACATCCGGGCTGCAATACCTTTCATCAGCTTTCCGTATTTCTTACCCATCGTACGGAAGTTGCACTTAACTTTCTTCACCAATACGCCAGAGCCTTCAACGAACTTAAGTTCCTTGACGTTAACCTCGGCCATTACGAGCGCCTTTACGTCCTCGATATGCTTCTTTTGCACGTCGTCAACAGCCGGTATCATCATACACTGCAACGGCTGACGCACCTTGATGTTGACCTTACGGCGCAAGGCGAGAACCATTGAAGTCAACTTCTGCGCCATACTCATACGGGCTTCCAAGTCGGTGTCTATCATTTGCTCGTCAGCTACAGGGAACTTGGTAAGATGCACAGATTCAGCTTCGGCACGCCCAGTGGCACGTGTCAAGTCCATATAAAGCTGGTCGGCATAGAACGGAGCGAACGGAGCAAGCAGTTTTGCCACAGTCTCAAGACAGGTGTACAACGTCTCGTAAGCGGCAAGTTTATCCTTGTCCATCTCCTTACCCCAGAAACGCTTACGGTTGAGACGCACATACCTGTTGCTCAAATCATCGCTCACAAACGCATCAATCAGACGCCCGGCCTTAGTTGGCTCATAGTCGGTAAGAGCACCATCGACACCCTTTATCAGCGAGTTGAGTTCTGACAATATCCAGCGGTCTACCTCAGGACGCTCGCTCACAGGTATAACCTCCTGCGAGCAATCGAAACCATCAACGTTGGCATAGAGGCTGAAGAACGAATACGTATTATATAATGTGCCGAAGAACTTGCGACGAACCTCGTCAACCCCGTTTGTATCGAACTTCAGGTTATCCCAGGGCGACGAGTTTGTCAGCATATAGAAACGCACAGCGTCAGCTCCGTATTTCTCTATTGTTTCAAACGGGTCAACGGCGTTGCCGAGACGCTTGCTCATCTTATTGCCCTTGGCATCAAGAACAAGACCGCTCGAAATGACGTTCTTGAAGGCCACGCTGTCAAATACCATCGTGGCGATGGCGTGCAACGTGAAGAACCATCCGCGCGTCTGATCCACGCCCTCGTTGATGAAGTCGGCTGGGAAAGCCGTTCTCTTGTCTATCGCGTCGGCGTTCTCAAACGGGTAATGGATTTGTGCGTATGGCATACTGCCCGAATCAAACCATACATCTATCAAGTCTGCTTCGCGCTTCATAGGCTTTCCTGCCTTGCTGCAAAGCGTTATGTTGTCAACATACGGGCGGTGGAGATCTATCCTGTCATAGTTTTCCTGTGAATAATCTCCGGGCACAAATCCGTTGTCTTTCAACGGGTTCGACTGCATGAACCCGGCTTTGACACTCTTCTCAATCTCGTCATAAAGCTGCTGCAAAGAACCTATGCAAATCTCATTGCCGTCCTCGTCACGCCATACAGGCAACGGCGTTCCCCAGAAGCGGCTGCGGCTGAGGTTCCAATCATTGAGGTTCTCAAGCCAGTTGCCAAAGCGGCCAGTGCCGGTGCTTTCTGGTTTCCAGTTGATAGTCTTGTTCAGCTCCACCATCTTGTCCTTGCAAGCCGTCGAGCGGATGAACCAACTGTCAAGAGGATAATAAAGCACGGGCTTGTCCGTGCGCCAGCAGTGGGGGTAGCTGTGCACGTGTTTTTCTATCTTGAACGCCATGCCGCGCGCCTTCAAGTCCATACAGATGGATATGTCGAGAGTTTCGTCCTTGTCGGTCAAGGTGTCGTCGTAATCGTTCTTGACATAACGCCCGGAGAACTTGCCCCACTCCGCCACGTTGACATATTTCTCAACGAAATCCGCATCGAGGTCTTCCATCAAGTAATACTTTCCTTCAAGATCCACTATCGGCCTCTGCGCGCCTTTCTTGTCGATGAGCACTATCGGCGGCACGCCGGCCTTCTTGGCCACGTTAGCGTCGTCGGCACCGAAGTTCGGAGCTATATGCACGATGCCGGTACCGTCGTCGGTTGTGACATAATCCCCAGATATCACGCGGAACGCGCCGTCCGTCATCGGACGAACCATAGGCATCAGCTGCTCGTACCTCATGCCTACGAGGTCGGCTCCCTTGTAATGTGCGATAATATTATAAGGTATAACCTTGTCTCCTTTCTTATATGAAGCCAAGTCCACGCCCTCGCCTTCCTTGTTGAAATACGACGGCACAAGGACTTCCGCCAACACCACTGTCACGGGGTCGCCGCTGTAGGGGTTGTAGGTTTGCACGGCAACATAGTCTATGTCCGGGCGCACGCACAACGCCGAATTGGCGGCGAGCGTCCACGGCGTAGTCGTCCACGCCAGGAAGTACGCCTTGCCCCACTCCGCCATCTCCGGCTTCGGGTCTGTCATTGCGAACTGTACCGTAGCCGTCGTGTCCTTCACGTCGCGGTAGCAGCCTGGCTGGTTAAGCTCATGGCTCGACAGGCCCGTACCGGCAGCCGGCGAATACGGCTGTATTGTGTAACCCTTGTAAAGAAGATCTTTGTCGTAAAGCTGCTTCAAGAGCCACCACAGGGTCTCGATATACTTGTTGTCGTAGGTTATGTAAGGATGGTCGAGGTCTACCCAGTAGCCCATCTTCTCCGTCAGGTCGCGCCATTCGGCCGTGAACTTCATGACGTTCTCGCGGCACTTGCAGTTGTAGTCTTCTACGGAGATATACTTGTCTGACTCCTTATTGTCGATGTCAGCCTTCGTTATGCCGAGTTCTTTCTCTACGCCAAGCTCCACGGGCAGTCCGTGCGTGTCCCAGCCGGCCTTGCGGTGAACCTGGTATCCCTTCATCGTCTTGTAACGGTTGAAGGTGTCTTTTATGGTACGCGCCAGCACGTGGTGGATGCCCGGATGCCCGTTGGCCGAGGGAGGTCCCTCGAAGAATACGAACTGCGGACAGCCCTCGCGTTCGGTTACAGACCTGCGGAACACGTCGTTCTTGTTCCACTCCTCCAATATGGCTTTGTTTGTAGCGGTCAAGTCAAGACCTTTATGCTCGGCGAATTTATCAGACATATATTTTATCCTAAGTTTTGTTCTACATTATTTGAGGCGCAAAGTTAAGTAAAAAAATCGGCTTTGCAAAAGTTTACACCTATTTTTATAGGTGTTGTCACACGCCCAACCGTTTCAAACGTATATGGAAGATACGGCAAAGGCGGCCTCCAGTGAACCTGAAAGCCGCCCGCTGTTATTCTTCATTTACGCAGAAATGGCAATTAGAAATGGTAACCCAAAGTCAGCAACAGCTGGTGGCGCTTGTTGTCCACCTTCACGGCGTTGCAGATGTTGTCGTATTCCGGGCCGTCTTCAGCCGAAGCGTAATAATTCGTAAACGGACTGAAATCGCCGCTCTGCACGGTGTATTGGTAAGCCAGGTCGAACGAGAAATTTGAGACGTTGTAACCCACGCCGCAGGTTATGCGGTTTGTGGCTTTCCAGTTTGTGTAATCCGTTGACGAGCTGTAATATGAGCCGGGCGAGTCGAGGGTTCCGTCCTTGAAGCCGCCTTCGTCGTACATCGGCGAAACGTAGTTGTAACCCAAGCGGATGGCCCATTTGCTGTCCGGCTTCAGTTCAGCCCCGATGCGGAACGTGCTCACGCCTTTGAGCGTCCGTTCCGTGTGTGAGTTCATCACACGGTCTCCAGACGTACTTTCATAGTATTCGTCGTAATACCAATCGTATCCGCCGCCCGTGTTTACGCGGCTGTCAAGACTTCCGTAGTCGGCATACTCATAGCCCGCGCCTACGGCGAGGTAATTGCCGAACGTTGTGCCGAGGCTGACGCCGAACTTCCACGGCGTGTAGAGCTTGAAGTCGTAGCTTTCGCCGATTTCGCCAGAGTCGTACATTCCGACTGACGAATTGTTGTACAACACGGTATAGTTAGACGTGCTCAAGTCATACCACGTAGGCGTGGCGACCGAGAGGCCTATGCGGAACGGCGAAGCCTCAACGGGACGGAAGATTACGCCCGCCTTGACGTTGAAGCCCGTACCGTCTATGCGGCGTTCGTCGGCAAGGGTTACGCTGCCTACACCCGTTCCACCGGCACCGCCCACGAGCGTCTCTGTATATTCGCTGTAAGCCTTGTAGTTGACATCGCTTATACCGAACGTCAGGCCGAGGTAAACACGGTCGTTGATGTTGCCGCTGATGTTGAAGTCGTATTCGCCGATATAGCCGGAGTTGGCGCGGTTGAACACGTATCCGTCGGCGTCGTTGAAATAAAAGTCTCCGTTCTCGTCGGACAACAGGGCGTTGTAATAAAGGTAGTCTACTTGGTTGAACGAGTTGTCGTCAGCCACGTAAGAGCCGCCGTTGTCATAAATACTGAACACGCCCTCGGCTCCCTTCATGTACGAGAGCTTGTTTTGCGAAGCCCCGTTGAGCGCGTCGGCCGCCGAGAGGATGTAGTCGAAATTACGGCTCTTGTGGTAGTTGAACGCGAAGTTGAGGAACGAGCTGCGCCCCGTGCGGCGTGAATAGACGAAGCCGGCCTGGTCGAAACTTGCGTTTGTCTTGTTGCCGTCGGCAAAGCTGTGCCCGCCTTGCTGCGACACGAAGCCGAACGACACGTTCACAGCCGAATGGCGAAACAGGCCGATGCCCGCCGGGTTGGTGCCTATCGTTGAAATGTCTGCACCGAGGGCGTCCATTGCGCCTCCCATGCCGACGTAACGCGCCGTTCCGTTAAGGTCGCCCGTTGCGATGTTTGCGTTCTCATAAGTCTCTTGTGCTGCAAGAGACGCTGCCGCGAAGGCAGATATGAATATTAATGTTAACCGTTTCATCTTTTTTAATTCATAATTCATAATGCACAATTCATAATTCTCATTTCATAATCCATAATTCACAATCCAACCTTCACGGCGTAGCCAATTATGAATTATGAATTGTGAATTATGAATTAAACAGGTCATCTTCTTCCCCTGAAGCCGCCGCCTCCACCGCCGCTACGGCTACCGCCGAACGAGCCTCCTCCGTGGAAGCCGCCGCTACGGTTGCCTCCAAACGAATTGCTGTTATTGAACGAGCGGCTCGGAAAATTGTTGTTATTGTTGTAAGTGTTCTGCCGGTTTCCGCGGAAGCGGTTGCTGTAATTCGTATTGTTGCGGTCTGACGAATACCTGTTGCTGTTGAAACCTCGGTTACGTCCCGACACATTACCCGTGCCACGGTATCCCCTGAAATTGCCCGACGCCACATTGTGACGGCCATACGGGCGTCCGTGGTTGGCCGTGCCGGTCACGCCGCGGTAAGGACGGTAATACGAATATACCGGGTAATACCACCCCCAGGGCCTGTGCCAGCCGTAGAACCAAGGATCACACCAGGGGTCGTACCACCATCCGGCATACCAATAGGGACTGCCGTACCAGTAAGGGCCGTACCAATAAGGCGAGCCATACCAACCGTAATACCACGGGTCGTGCCAATAGAAGTCGTCGTAACGGCTCATCTGGCGGCTGTAGGTGTAGTCGTCTTCCGGGTTGTAAGCATAGTCGAAGTCGTCGGCCACAAGCATGGTGTCCGCCCAAACGCTGTCGCCCGGTATCGTATCCATGAAGATGACATCGCTATACAGCGTGTCAATCCCATGCGCTGAATAGCTGTCGGCAAACCGTCCGCGGCGGTTGTACTCGTCTACGTCCCTGTAGCCGTAAGTGGCCGCCGCATATCCGCCGCCGCCAATATCCACATTTTGCCGCACGGCCTCAGCCTTGTCTTGCTTCTTCGGCGTGAAATACATATCATCCTGGGCTGACACCCCGGATGACATGAAACCGAGCAAAGCGGCAAATAAAACAATCCTTTTCATAAGTGTAACCTCCTTAAACGTAATTTCTCAATACAAAGATATGATAATAATGTATTGCAAAAATAGTGAAAGGTGAGCGCAATGACAAGCAAAAACGCAGTTTTTAGCTTGAACATTGCCGAACCTCATCCTATCTTCGCGTTAGCAAAGATACGGAAAAACCATAAACATCGGTAGGCTTTCCCTTATTTTTTATACATTTGCAGAAGAATTTAACAAGTATATGAAATATATCCAGGCAATATTCAATGTAACTTGCGACGCCGCAACATTACAAGCGGCCAAGGACTTGCTGTGCGCCTTGGCCGGCAACGCAGGCTTCGAAGCGTTTGAAGACGACGGAGCTACCGTGACGGGCTACGCCCAAAAGGAACTGTTCAGCGAGGATGTGCTAAGCGAAACGCTTCGCCAATTCCCCATCGACGGAGTGGAAATATCTTACTCCATCGCCGACGCCGAGGACAAAAACTGGAACTCGGCGTGGGAGGAGCACGGCTTCGAGCCTATAACAATAGACGGCCGGTGCGTTGTGCACGACACGATGCACCTGCCTGACAGCATCCCCGACGGGGCTATGGATGTAACGATCGACACCAAACAGGCCTTCGGCACCGGCAACCACGAAACCACGGCCATGATAATAAGCCGGCTGCTCGGCACCGACTTGACGGGTAAGAGCGTGCTCGACTGCGGTTGCGGCACGGGCATACTGTCCATCGTGGCGGCAAAGGCCGGGGCGGAAAGCGTCACGGGATACGACATCGACGAATGGAGCGTTGAGAACACAACGCACAACTGCGCCATCAACGGCACGCCCAACGTCAGGGTCGTGAAAGGCGACGCAAGCGTAATAAAAGGTCTCGACGTGAAATTCAACGTAGTATTGGCCAACATCAACCGCAACATCCTGCTGGCCGATATGCCGGCATTCAAACAGGCCATGACCGAAGGCGGCACACTGATACTCAGCGGATTTTACGCTTCCGACGCCGATATGCTGGTGGCCAAGGCCGCAACCCTCGGCCTGAAAGAGACCAAGCGCACCGTCAAGAACGACTGGTGTATGTTGGTGTTGGAAAACACGGAGGCGTAAATACGCTTCATCCGCATCTTATTATTGTGGATGAATGCCTGCAATTTGTAACGCATTTATACAAACCCTTTTTGTAGAGACGCAAAATTTTGCGTCTCTTTTTTATTCTGGCGAAAAGTAGTCTAACACATTATATATTTAGTTAATATGTTTTTATTTGTCAATACAAAAGTTAAACCACTTCATTCTTTTACATTTTAATATATAAATATTTCAAATTCAAAGTTTATTTCATTATATTTGTCAATAATATAAAAAAACAGTTGTCTGTTACTAACAACCTATCAAGCAATACGGAAACATATCATATTTTTCAACTAAAGTCGAATAACTATGTACAAGTATTTTATAATTTTACTTTTATCGGTATGCGTGGCCGCGTGCTCAAACGACGCAAGCATCATCGACGAAACACTTAACAGCAAGGAAACGGCCAAAGCCGATGGAATATCGGACGACGTAATAATGTTGTCAACAAAGAGTGTGACGCTTAACGGGGAAGGCGGACTCGTAATCGTAAAGACCGAAGGGCAGCACTGGTGGATAACAGACATCGTGGTAGACGGAGAGATGCTTTACTCAATGACCAATAATGCAGACGACGTTAAGGAAACGGCAGAGACCGGTAACTTCACCGCACAGTGCGGATGGCTTACGGTAAAGGTTGAGAACTGGAAAATAACAGTCACGGCCATGCCAAACGAAGACGGCGGCGAACGGACATTCAGCATCGGGCTTGAGTGCGGCGATTATTTTGACAGGATTGAAGGGAAACAAGAGCCTAAGATATTAGACGGCATTTGGGACGACAACATCAAGCTGTCAACAAAAGAAGTGACACTCAACAGCAAAGGCGAACCTGCCACTATAAAGGCCGAAGGGCGACACTGGTGGATAACGGACATCATGGTAGACGGGGAGATGCTTTACTCAATGGACGGCAACACCGACGACATGGAGAAACTTGCGGAGACCGGCAACTTCACCGCACAATGCGGATGGCTTACGGTAAAGGTTGAAAACTGGGAAATAACCGTAACAGCAACGCCAAACGACAACGGCAGCGAACGGACATTCAGCATCGGGCTTGAGTGCGGCGACTATTTTGACAGGATTAAAGGGAAACAAGAAGCCATCACATCTGGCATTAGGTTGCCTGTAGTTAACAAATAATGTTGGCAAATGAATAATTATGCTGATGTAAACAAGGGCTGTTTGGGATATTTGCAAATAAATAAGCCACTTACAAAAATGCGGCTAAATTAAAAATAAGCACCATACGCACCGAACAGTAATTAAAGGTAAACGGCCTGCATTTTATTTCCATCGGAACGTCTTTTGTCTCCGACGTTTTATCTTGCTGATTACCAACAGGTTACACAACGGAATGCAAAAGGGCGCAAATCGCAATGCGATTTGCGCCCTTTTAGCGTGTAAAAGACGGTCTATTACAAAGCGAAAGGATACGTATTGAAAAATGATATTTTCCAAAATGAAATACAAGCGGTGACAAATTGGCGACACAACGGAAAGGAACGACCTAATTGCCTATCGTCAATTTGCGCAAATCGTAATAGCTGCCGTTGTAAATGTTGAAATCAACGTAGCCCTTGATGCCGGGCAGACGGCCAGCGTCAGTGTGCTGCCAGAACTTCCATTCGCCGGCGTACTCCACCTTGTCAACGTAGTAATGGGCTATCCAATAAGGATAGTCGTCGAAGACGGGGTCGTTCAGATAGTTGAGCTTGAACTTGTAATAAGTGTAGATTATCGGCTTCACATGGTATTTGTCCTCCACGATGTGAAGCCACGTAAGAACGTCACGCTGGAAATCCTCTACGCTGACGTCCTTCGGTTTGTTCTCAATGTCGAGCACGGGGGGCAGGTCGCCATCTATAAGGAGCACGTTGTCTAAAAAGAAATAAGCCTGGGCGCGGGCCGACGACTTGTTGCTCCAAAAGTGGTAAGCCCCGCGGATGAAGCCGTATTCACGGGCGTTGGTGAAGTTTTCCTTGAACTTCGGGTCTACGATGGTAGTGCCCTCGGTCGCCTTTATCAATATGAAACGCACGGGACATTTCTCTATCATGGCGTTGCGCAGCAGTTCCCAGTCGATGTCGCCCTGGTGATGGCTGATGTCTATGCCGTGGATTTCATAGCCTTCCGGATACTTGGCTTCACCGTACAACGCCCTCCAGCGAAATCCGAACGGCCCTACAAACACGTTATAAAACACCCAGACATAAAACACTACGACGCACAAACCGCCCGCCCACCACGCCCAACGGGGGTAGCGGCGGAATATGCGCTCTACCGCACCGCCGTGCGCCGTGCGCCGGTTATGCGAATGACGGCCGCCACGCCTTTGCGATGAAGGCTTGCGCCTTGCAGCACGTATCTTATTATTTCCAGGCATTTTACATTGATAAAAAAATAAGGTGTGCCAAAGCACGGAGTGCAGCGATGGCGCACTCCATATCAAAGGCACACCTTAAAAATTATTACTTAAACCGCCGCAACGTTATTCCTGCTCTAAGGCGAGGGTCTTGGTAGGCCTGTCGCAAACTTCCGACGGTCCCCAATACTGTATCGGGCCTGGATAGACGTAACACGTATCCTTAGCCCACTTGTCGCGGTTCTTCTCAAGTTCCTTGAACGGTTTTCCATCCAAGTCAACCAACGCCTTGCGGATTACAGGCTTCATCTCGCCATTACGACGCTCTATGTTCATCATCATCGTGATAGGCACGCCACCGGCTTTCCATTCGCTTGCGGGACGCGTAGTGTCTTTCACGATTGCCATGTAGCCAGTCTTGCCGTTGGCTATCAGGTGTGCGGCGCTTGCGCCAAGTGCGTAGCAATAGTTCGCGTCGAAGTTCGACGGGGCTGCACAACGTCCTTCGTAACCGAAGAAATGATGAAGCGCGGCGAACTTGCCCGTGTACTTGCCCGCGGCCTTCCACTCTGCCAACTTGGCTTCGCACATATCGGAGAGGAGTTTCTCCGTCTCGATGAGAGACACCTGTACGTTTCCGTGCGGATCCCTGTCCAAAGACAACTGACGGGCGACGTTGGCCGGCAGGGTTGAGAACGTCTGCTTGTTGTCTTCGCTCAAATGGTTCATAATGTATTCACGCTGAGCCACAGGGTCAAGACCCTTGTAGTCATCGCCGTGTGAAGCGAGAAGGTCGTTGAGTTCTTCAATCAGCTTGCCGATTGACGGGATGAATTCTATCAACCCTTCGGGTACCAATATCACACCGTAATTGTCGCCTTTCGACGCGCGGTAAGCGATAACTTCGCACATCTGCTCTACTATCTGGTTGAGGGTCATGTCCTTTGCCTTGACTTCCTCTGAAACGAGACAGATGTTGGGCTGGCACTGCAAAGCGCATTCCAGGGCGATATGACTGGCCGAACGGCCCATCAGCTTAATGAAATGCCAATACTTGCGGGCCGAGTTGCAGTCGCGCTCGATGTTGCCGATAAGCTCTGAATAAGTTTTTGTTGCTGTGTCGAAACCAAATGAGGTTTCTAT
Source organism: uncultured Prevotella sp. (assembly GCA_944320255.1). Classification (GTDB taxonomy): domain Bacteria; phylum Bacteroidota; class Bacteroidia; order Bacteroidales; family Bacteroidaceae; genus Prevotella. Next base: position 21,952 of record CALUGU010000032.1, read on the forward strand.
TTGGTTGTTCTTGAGGTCTCCGTCGATTGTCTTCGGGCAGCCTATCACCTGTACGCCATAATTCTTAGCTGCATAATATTCCGCCAAGACGCAGGCGTTAGTATTAGAATCGTCACCACCTATTATCACAAGGGCCTTGATGCCGAGTTCGCGTATTATCTCAAGACCTTTCTCGAATTGCTCGACTTTTTCCAACTTCGTACGCCCGGAACCTATCATGTCGAAACCGCCCGTGTTGCGGTAGTCGTCGATAAAGTCTTTGGTTATCTCAATATATTTATGGTCTACAAGACCGCCGGGGCCGAGGATGAAGCCGTACAGCTTGCTGTCAGGGTTCATTTTCTTTATTGTGTCAAACAATCCGGTGATGACATTGTGCCCTCCGGGAGCCTGTCCGCCGCTGAGAATTACGCCAACGTTAATTGGTTGTCCGTTCTCCTTGTCGCTCGGCTCAAATTCCACGATAGGCATTCCATACGTGTTGGGAAACAATTTCATTATCTCCTCCTTGTTATCGACGCTCTCCGTTGGAGCGCCTTCTTTTACCTTAACATACCCTTTGATTGCTTCAGGCAAATGCGGAACGTAAGCCGCTCTGGCTTTTTGCAATACGCTTTTTTCCATGACTATCTTAAATTAATGGTTAGTTGTGGTGTTGCGCCTGACGGCGGCATACGCCGTCGGCAAGTGCAAATTTAATAAAAATTGTCAATTTGAGAAAATAAATGGGTTATTTTGGGCGCATAATACCGTTTTTTCACTCGAAAGCATTGAAGTTTGGCATTTATTTCCTATATTTGTTCCAAAACATTTTAAAATTAAAGATTATGGCAAACAAACGTGATTTGAAAAAAATAATAAACTACATCTGCGACGACCTGTTTTCAGAGTGCGTGGCGTTATCTTTGTATTGCGGAAATAAGAAGAAAGAAGAACTAAGCTCGATATTAATCTCGATAGCCATCATCAGGCAAAACTACGTGCGCCGTGTGTCGCACCCTGAACCGGGCATGACGGCCAAGGCTTATTTCAACGACCTGAAAACAAAGCTGAACGAGCAAATAACAGAAATCACGGACAACATCGCCAACATTTAACACATTACACCCTCCATTTACCATGCTGCAAAAGTTTTGCAAATGGCTATTGTATGAACGGATGGGCTGGATGAAAAACGTGACCGAGGAACACCCTGACAAATTCATAATCTGCCTTGCTCCACACACAAGCAACATCGACTTCCTGATAGGCCAACTGTATATGAGGGCTGAAGGGATGAACATCAACTTCCTGATGAAAAAAGAGTGGTTCTTCTGGCCGCTCGGACTTATGTTCAGGAAAGTTGGCGGCATACCCGTACACCGCTCCAAACACAAACGAATGACCGACCAACTTGCCGAAACGGCGGCATCGCAAACAGGCTTCCGCCTCTGCATAACACCTGAAGGCACACGTTCGCTCAACGCCGAATGGAAGAAAGGTTTTTACTACATAGCCTTGAAAGCACACCTGCCGATACTCCTTTACGGGCTTGATTACAGCAAAAAACTGATACAATGCACGAAAAGTTTCATACCAAGCGGCGACATCGACGCCGACATGGCTGAAATAAAATATTATTTTAAGGATTTCAAAGGTCGTCATCCTGAAAAGTTCACAACCGGAATTTACTGATTATCCACAACCTGCCTTATGCGAAAATACATCCCATTCATACCCATTTTATCACTCATACTCATTCTGTCGGCCTGCGGCTCACACAAGCACGTCGTATCAACACAACCCGAAAAAGGAAAGAAACGCCCCCAAAAAGAAGTCAAAGCCAACATTGAATATAAAGGCTTGCCGTGGGTTGAGAATGTGTCAAGCCCGATAAACATCACAAAAGGGTTGCAAAACAGGCACTTGGCCGTATGGGCAAGCCACGGCAGATACTACAACAATAACAAAGGACGATGGACGTGGCAACGCCCCAACTTGTTCTGCACAAACGAAGACCTGTTCACACAGACCATCGTCGTGCCTTACCTTATACCCATGCTCGAAAACGCTGGGGCTAACGTATTCTCGCCGAGGGAGCGCGACTGGCAAAGAAACGAGGTGATTGTTGACAACGACAACAAAACTCTCCTACCCTATTACACCGAAGTAAACATCAACCGCAAATGGCGCGACGCCGGGACAAAAGGATTTGCGGACGACGGAAAGCCATGCGGCAACAGGACAAACCCGTTCAAGCGCGGCACCGTGCGCATGGCGGAGGCGTCTCCGGCCAAGGAATGTGAAATATCTTACCAGCCTCGCATCCCGAAAAGCGGACGTTACGCCGTCTACGTAAGCTACGCAACGCTTCCGAAAAGCGTTCCCGACGCGCAATACATAGTCTACCACAAAGGCCGAAAAACCGTCTTCAACGTCAACCAACGCATGGGCGGTGGCACATGGGCCTATCTCGGAACGTTCGACTTCGCACAAGGTTGCAACCAAGACAACCGCGTTGTCCTTACCAACGCCAGCGCATACCAAGGCGTTATCACAGCCGACGCCGTGCGCTTCGGAGGCGGAATGGGCGTTGTTGAAAGGAACGGTTCTACGAGCGGACTACCTAAATGCCTTGAAGGAGCGCGCTATTACGCCCAATGGGCCGGCGCGCCGGAAAGCGTCTACCGCGTGAAAGGCGGCGTAGACGATTATAAGGAAGACATATATTCACGCCCGTATATGGCTAACTGGCTTGCCGGCGGTTCATGTTTCGCACCTTACTCCGAAGGTCTCGGCGTGCCCGTCGAACTGGCTTTGGCCGTGCATAGCGACGCAGGTTATGCAAAAGACTTCTCATCAATCATCGGCTCACTGGCAATCTGCACAACCAACGCTTCAGGCGGGCTGCTCGCTTCGGGCTTGACGCGCCGTCACTCAAAGACATTCGCCTCATACCTGCTTGACAACGCGACGAAAGACATCAGGCGCACTTACGGCAGATGGAACAAAAGATACCTATATGACCGCAACTACGCCGAGACCCGCTGCGCAGACATGCCGGCGGCGATAATGGAGACACTCTCCCACCAGAACTTCCCCGACATAACGATGGGACACGACCCAAACTTCTGTTTCACGCTCGCCCGCAGCCTGTACAAGTCAATACTGCGCTTCAACTCAGAAATGCACAACCGCCCTTACGTCGTAACACCGCTCGCTCCTGCCAACTTCAGCGTTGACTTCGCCGCAGCGGATACCGTGATACTAAGGTGGGACGCACAACTCGACGAAGCCGAGTCTACCGCCAAACCCACCTATTATATATTATATACGGCAACGGAAAGCTCTGGTTTCGACAACGGCATACCTGTTCACGGCAACGCTTGCAAGATAAAATTACAGCCGGGCGTACTTTACAACTTCCGCCTGACGGCAGCCAACGAAGGCGGCGAGAGCTTCCCAACGGAAACATTGTCTGCCGCGTACAACCCACGCGCCACGGAGACGGTGCTCATTGTCAACGGCTTCTACCGCCTGTCATCACCAGCCGTAGTCAACGACGGCACACGCCAAGGCTTCGACCTCGACGCCGACCCTGGCGTAAGCTACGGCAAAACGATGGGCTTTGCAGGCAGACAGATGTGTTTCGACAAGACAAAAGCCGGACTTGAAGGCGAAGGCGCATTAGGTTATTGCGGCAACGAAATGGCCGGGCGCATAATCATGGGCAACGAGTTTAACTACGTGGCGACCCACGCCGAAGCCATTATGGGCGCACGCAAATACAACATAGCAAGCTGCTCGAAGTCTGCACTCGGCCGCAACATCACAAACCTTGATAAATACGGCTGTATCGACCTCGTGCTCGGTTTGGAGAAAAACGACGGATGGTCGCTTCGCCGCTACAAGACGTTTACGCCCGCCATGCTGTCAATGCTCACCGAATACACACGCCGCGGCGGCAACCTCATAGTCAGCGGAGCCTACGTTGGCAGCGATATGAACACTGGTAAGGACACCGAATTTCTCGCCGACGTGCTGCACGTCGAGGCCGAAGGCTCGTCGCATCCCGCCCTACGCAACACCGTAAGCGGCATGGGCACGTCGTTCAACATCTACACAACCCTCAACGAAGACCACTACGCCGCAACGTCGATAGACCGCATCCGTCCGCTCGCTCCCGCCTTCTGCGCCCTCACCGACGCCGACGGTCGCTCCGTATGCGTAGCTTACGACGGCCGCAACAACCGCACGTTCACAATGGGTTTCCCCTTCGAGTGCATAACGTCGGCACAGAAACGGTCGGCGATAATGCAAGGAATACTGAACTTTATATTCAAATAAAGCATCAACAAATAAAAATATTGATACTAAAAAGAAAAGCGGTTGAAACAACATCTGGCTGTTTCAACCGCTTTTTAGTTTACGTCGTCAAAGGCTCTTACTCCTTATCCATAAGGATGTTCATCATCTCGCAGGCGGCTTTGGCCACCGACGTGCCGGGGCCGAAGATTGCGGCGACGCCGGCCCTGTTAAGGAAGTCGTAGTCCTGGGCGGGGATGACGCCTCCGGTTATCACCATGATGTCCTCGCGGCCCAGCTTCTTCAGTCATTCGATGAATTGTGGGATGAGCGTCTGAACTCAAGCCATCTTGCCTGTTGCCAGCTCGTTTGACAAATAGCCGTAAACATAAGCTGTGCTTTGAGTATAAAGCCCGGTAGCCTCATTTATCAGCCGTGAATATGTGTCTGAAGTGTAAAGGGTTCGCAAAGCCTCGGCCATAATCATACCGTGAGACTGCATTAACAACAACACTATTTCCTTGGATATTTCCTCTATCATAAATGCTTCTTTTGTCATTGCCACTCGATTTTTACAAGATTACTTACAGCCTTTTCCGTTCCAAAGAAGTATTGCATAGTGACTCCTTTCATATATTTCAATTCTTCAAGGAACTTTTCCATACTGATTATCCCCGACGTATACCGCCTTATCTGGTATCCTACGGCATCATCGGCTATAGGCCCAATCACGATGTCATAATCATGAACCGGTTTACGCGTGAAATTACAACGGTTTTTCAACACAAAGTCTGCCCAATCTTTGCTATAACCGTCAAAATGCGCAATAGACATATCACGTCCATTTAAACAACTTTCATCAAAATCGTACACATTCAACGTCGGAACGCCGCAACCAAGCAGTTCCACCTTACGCCGTGCTTGTGCCAAAGCCTGTTCCTTCTCTGCGGACAGGTAAAACCCGCAACCGAAATCCTTACCTACGTTTTACTTAGACAAATCGATTGCTTTAATATCTATATTTGAGCCGTGAAATAAAATCATACAAGCCCTCCCCCATTCCTATGGCAATAAAAAGTAAGGTCTTTAACGGCGTCGTCAAACGAAAGAGTGTGCTCAACGCCATAAAATCGGTCTATGAAATCTATGCCTTTAAACCTATCCAAATACCTGTATGCCTGCAAAGCGTTCAACGAATGGGCTTTAGCGAACTCACTAATTACAGCGATAACATACGCCACTTTATTTTTAACATCCGCATCCATGACTGCCAATTATTTGTTTGTGCACAAAGATAATAATAATAAATGAATAATGAAGAAATGAGAAATGAATAATTGACAATGGGGATAATAAAAGCCGGCGCGGAATTGATTGGCAACCCCGCACCGGCTTATCATTTTACGCCGTCAAAGGCTCTTACTCCTTATCCATAAGGATGTTCATCATCTCGCATGCGGCTTTGGCCACCGACGTGCCGGGACCGAAGATTGCGGCGACGCCGGCCTTGTAAAGGAAGTCGTAGTCCTGGGCGGGGATGACGCCTCCGGCTATCACCATAATGTCCTCGCGGCCCAGCTTCTTCAGCTCCTCGATGAGCTGCGGGATGAGCGTCTTGTGGCCGGCGGCCAGCGAGCTGGCGCCAACTATGTGCACGTCGTTCTCCACTGCCTCGCGCGCAGCCTCCGCCGGAGTCTGGAACAACGGTCCCATGTCTACGTCGAAACCGCAGTCGGCATAGCCCGTGGCTACCACCTTGGCTCCGCGGTCGTGTCCGTCCTGACCCATCTTGGCGATGAAGATGCGCGGACGGCGGCCTTCCTTCTTTGCGAACTCCTCTGTCAACTCGCACGCCTTGGCGAAGTCGGGGTCGCTCTTGCTTTCTGATGAATACACGCCTGAAATTGTCCTTATTACTGCTTTATAACGGCCTACTACCTTTTCGCAGGCATCACTTATCTCGCCGAGTGTGCAACGCGCCTTGGCGCATTCCACGGCAAGTTCGAGAAGGTTGCCCTCACCCGTGCGCACGCACTCTGTCAGGGCGTCGAGAGTCTGCTGCACATTGGCGTTGTCGCGCTCGGCGCGGAGCTTGGCGAGGCCTTCCTCCTGCTCCTTGCGCACAGCCGAGTTGTCCACCTCAAGGATGTCAATCGGATCTTCGTGGTCAAGGCGGTACTTGTTAGTGCCTACGATGGTCTGCGCGCCGCTGTCGATGCGGGCCTGGGTGCGGGCCGCGGCTTCCTCGATGCGCATCTTTGGCACGCCCGTTTCGATGGCTTTCGCCATGCCGCCGAGCTTCTCAATCTCCTGGATGTGCTCCCAAGCCTTGTGGGCAAGCTCGTTAGTGAGGCTTTCAACATAGTAAGAACCGGCCCACGGGTCGATGTGCTTGCATATCTTCGTCTCGTTCTGGATGTATATCTGCGTGTTGCGGGCTATGCGCGCCGAGAAGTCTGTCGGCAGGGCGATGGCCTCGTCGAGGGCGTTGGTGTGCAAGCTCTGCGTGTGGCCGAGGGCGGCAGTCATGGCCTCGATGCAGGTGCGGCCCACGTTGTTGAAGGGGTCTTGCTCGGTAAGCGACCATCCAGACGTCTGGCAGTGCGTGCGGAGCATGAGCGACTTCGGGTTCTTCGGGCCGAACTGCTCTATGACCTTTGCCCACAGCATACGTGCCGCACGCATCTTGGCCACTTCCATGAAGTGGTTCATCGA
>CALUGU010000033.1 GCA_944320255.1 uncultured Prevotella sp.
ATTGTCAACTATAAAGGTACTAAAAATATTCCATTCCCACAACTTTTTTAATGGTTTTCTTATGCCGAACTCACGTAGTGTAAAGGGAAGTGGAATGTGCGCCGTGATAATTTACCCTCTCGCCATTGACCGAAAAATCCGGCTGGGTAAAGAACGACCTTCACCTCGTGTAATGAAATGGTATAAAGGATATGCGGATGTTCGTATGGACAAAGACGGATGGGTTGCTATGTTCACAGAAGATTCTGCAAACAGATATTATTTGGAGAGATTACTGCCTCATGAAATAGCGCACTGCATAGCGTATAATAAAGGTACGATGCGGCATTCCGCTTATAGGAATGAAAACTATGCAGACAACTTTGCGTATAATCATCAAAGAATAGGGAAGGAAACAACGGCATACTTTGCTCTCGGAATGGGAGAAAACAGAGTATGACGATGAGCCTATAAATATCAGTGACATTCAGGATTTTTGGAATAGCCACAATCGTATTTGCTGGAACAAACCATTCATAAGCAAGGTTATATGCCCTGCTATAGCAGCTGATTTAGAGATTGGTGGATATGAAGGATTAAAATTCCTGTTCCAATGTTTCAGAGGGCATGAAGGTTCTTATGTATCCTCCAGCAGTCCGCTCGCAATTTTTTGCGAATATAGCGGATATAAGTATCAGCCGTTTAAACTGGCAAACCTTTTACTTGAAAAAGACTACGATAACATTGATGCACTCAAATATAAGTATAATACGCTCAAATATTTTCTTGAATTCTCTATACATGAGATACCTTCCTGTGTGTTAAATGGTATGGATGGTACAAGTGCATCTGACATTCCGGGAATGTTGGAAGATGCAAATGCGTTTGAACGTATTGCTAAAAAGCTGAATATGCCACTTTGTGAAACCTTAATTGCAAATTGCCGCAGGTATTACAAAGCCTATGAAGATTACTTGCTGCATATCGGCAGGTATAGGACTTTTGAGGATTATCTGCGCTCAAATGGAATTTCATATCAGTCATATACATTGCGTTATGACTATGAATAAAACTGACGCCTTACAAATTTGTAACACACTGATAATCAACAAGTACCCATTCACCGTCATTCGGCTCGTAAAAGATGGCAAATTGCACGCCAAATAGCGGTCTTTTATATGCTCATTCGTGAATTCTCATAAAAATTCACATTAAGTTGCGAACCAAGAATAACGTTATACTTACGAGCAACTTTGCCATTAGCACTGTTATAAAAGTTGTAAAAAAACATTTTAATAACCTAAAACATTATAGGAAATAGTTGTTATAATAAAAATAAATTGTACTTTTACACCATTGAGAATACTTGATAATCAGTTTAAAGTATGAAGAACATAAAATTAAGCATTTTAGGTCTGGGCATAGCCTTGATAGGTTTATCAGCTTGCTCGACGAATCCGGAGAGTGTCCTTACGCAGTCAGGTCTCAATCCAGCCGCATTTGATACAGTAATCAACAAAAAAGACGTAAAACTTTATGTCTTGAAGAACTCAAACGGCATGGAGGTCTGCATTACTAATTTCGGAGGGCGCGTAGTGTCATTGGTTGTGCCTGACAAGAACGGCAAGCCTACGGACGTTGTCTTAGGATACGACAATATTGCACAATATGCAGACACGGTTAACAGTCCAAGCGATTTCGGGTCGTCCGTGGGCCGCTATGCCAACCGCATAAATAAAGGAAAGTTCGTTGTTGACGGAAAAACGATACAGTTGCCCACCAATAATTTCGGCCATTGCCTTCATGGAGGTCCGTCTGGATGGATGTACCAAGTGTATGACGCAACACAGCCAAACGATTCTACATTGCAGCTAAGCATCGTTTCACCTGACGGCGACAACGGGTTCCCTGGAACTGTAAAGGCAACAACGACTTACAAACTATTGTCAAACAATACCCTTGATATTGTTTTTGAAGCCACGACAGACAAGGAAACTGTCGTAAACATGACCAACCACAGCTATTTCAGCTTGAACGGCGACCCGTCAACAGAAGGTATGGACATGGTGTTGTATGTCAACGCCGACAATTACACACCAGCGGATTCCACGTATATGACAACCGGTGAAATCAAGCCTGTTGAAGGCACGCCGATGGATTTCCGCAAAGCTCACGCAATAAGCGAAACCATCAATGACACCACATTCGACCAAATCAGGAACGCCTCTGGCTACGACCACAACTGGTGTCTGAACACATATAAGGACGGCAAAGGCGACGACACAACCGTTGCCGCATCGCTCTATTCGCCTAAAACGGGAATTTTCCTTGAGATGTTCACTAACGAACCCGGCGTACAGGTGTACACCGGCAACTTCCAGGGCACTGGCGTAAGTTGCAAGCATGGCGTCAAATATCCGAAACACGTTTCCGTATGCCTCGAAAGCCAGAAATATCCTGACTCTCCAAATAAGAAGCAATGGCCGTCGCCCTATTTGAAACCGGGCGAAAAGTATTACAGCCACGTGGCCTATAAGTTCAGCATAAAGTGAAAAAACACATAATAAATAACTTTACCAAATCAAACTAATAAAATGAACTGGAACACAAACAATTTCATTTGGCTCGATTGGACTGTCCTGGCGGTGGGAGTTGTCGCCATCGTTTGGGCTATTTACCGAGCCATCAAGAAAGACAAAGAGAAAATGAAAGGAGCTGACAGCCAAGATTACCTTTTCGGGAAAGGTGAACCTTGGTATATTATAGGCGCGGCGATTTTCGCTGCCAACATAGGCTCCGAGCACCTTGTCGGATTAGCCGGAACAGGTGCGAAAGACGGCGTTGGCATGGCCCACTGGGAGATGCAGGGCTGGATGATCTTAATCCTCGGTTGGCTTTTTGTGCCGTTCTACCAGCTGCTGAACAACAAGATGGGCAAGATCATCACAATGCCCGATTTTCTTAAATTCCGCTACACGCAACGCACAGGCTCATGGTTGTCAATAATAACATTGATTGCCTACGTCTTGACAAAAGTTTCCGTCACGGCGTTCACGGGCGGCATATTTTTCGAGTACCTTCTTGGACTTCCGTTCTGGTACGGTGCCATAGGCCTGATAGTGATTACCGCCGTGTTCACTGTGTTTGGAGGAATGAAAGGCGTGATGACACTTTCAGCCATTCAGACCCCCATACTCATCATCGGCTCGTTCCTCGTGCTCTTCCTCGGACTGAGTATGCTCGGCGACGGAAGCATCGTTGATGGATGGTCACAGATGATGGCAGCCTGCAACCAGGCGCATGATGGCTTCGGCACTACGCACATGTTCCACTTTGACACGCCAAACGCAGAAGGTAAAATAGACCCAATGTACCCGCAATTCCCCGGCTACGTCGTATTTTTCGGCGCTTCAATCATCGGTTTCTGGTATTGGTGTACCGACCAGCACATCGTGCAGCGTGTGCTCGGACAGACAAAAGGCGAAGACAATGCCACTGTGATGAAGCGCGCCCGCCGCGGCACAATAGCAGCCGGTTACTTCAAGTTGCTGCCTGTTTTCATGTTCCTCATACCGGGAATGGTTGCCTACGCCCTTTCATTAAAGACCGGCAGCGGCATCGAAATGGACATTACCAATACGCACGACACCGACGGAGCATTCGCAATGATGGTCAAGAACATACTGCCTGCTGGCGTAAAAGGCCTTGTCACCATAGGCTTCATCTGCGCCCTCGTAGCGTCATTGGCGGCGTTCTTCAACAGCTGCGCCACGCTGTTTACCGAAGACTTCTACAAGCCGATGAAAAAAGGCATGAGCGAAAGTCATTATGTATTCGTAGGACGAATTGCAACAGTGGTTGTGGTTCTCCTCGGACTTGCATGGATGCCTATAATGATGAACATGGGCAACCTGTACTCTTACTTGCAAGACATACAGTCTCTCATCGCGCCCGCAATGGTGGCAGTGTTCACGCTCGGCATCTTCTCAAAGCGAATAACACCAAAAGCCGGAGAATACGGCCTTATCGGAGGCTTCCTCATCGGCATGTTGCGCTTGTTGACGAACGTCATCACAAACTCCGGCAAAGCCCCGATGGAAGGTGCGTTCTGGGAAAACACAGCATGGTTCTGGCAGACTAACTGGCTTATATTCGAGATATGGCTCCTCGTCTTCATCATCATCATGATGGTGGTAGTGTCCATGTTCACTCCGAAACCGAGCAAGGAGCAAATCGAAGCCATAACCTTCACCAAGGATTACAAGGCGTCAATCGTTAAGAGTTGGAACAAGTGGGACGTTATAGCAACATTGGGCGTTGTAGCCCTGTGCGCCGCGTTCTACGCATATTTCTGGTAATCAACGGACATAGGGCCGGACATCCGGCTCTATGTTTTTGACTTTAATAAACAATGACGACGTTTTACAACGAGCATTCAAAAGTCTTTGTCTCCGTAGACTGCATCATCTTCGGGTTTGAAAACAAGAAACTGAAGTTGCTTATCGGCAAGAGAAAAATGGATCCGGGACGCGGAAGCTGGTCCTTGTACGGCGGTTTCGTAGAGAAGGACGAGAGCCTTGACGATGCGGCTAACAGGGTTTTATACCAACTGACCGGGCTTAAGGACATATACATGAAGCAAGTCGGGGCGTTTGGAGCCATCGACAGAGACCCCGGCGAGCGAGTCATTTCCATAGCTTATTGCGCTTTAATCAACGTAAAGGATTACGACAAAGGGCTGCTTGAGGCCCATGAAGTGGAATGGGTCAACCTTGAAGAACTGCCCGACCTCTACTCCGACCACAACGACATGGTTGACAAGGCCATAACATTGTTGCGCAGAAGAGTGTCTTCAGAGCCGCTTAGCTTCAACCTTTTGCCTGATATGTTCACCCTTACACAGCTCCAGCACGTGTATGAGGCCATTTTGGGCGAGGCGATAGACAAGCGCAACTTCAGGAAAAAGATAAAAGCCGTGGAATACATCGAGAAGACTGATTTTGTCGATAAAGTTACATCAAAACGCGGAGCGGCCCTGTACCGTTTCAACAAAGACGCTTATTTGGCTGACTCTACATTTAAATTATAAATAATCATGTTAGAAGAATTAAAAGAGAAAGTGTTTAAGGCGAACTTGGATTTGGTTAAACACAATTTGGTAATATTCACGTGGGGGAACGTTTCAGGCATAGACCGTGAGAAAGGTTTGGTAGTAATCAAGCCTTCAGGTGTGAGTTATGACGAGATGAAAGCGTCAGACATGGTTGTGGTGGACTTGCAAACAGGCGAGACTGTTGAAGGAGACCTGAACCCTTCGTCCGACACGCCCACCCATCTTGTATTATACCGCGCCTTCCCGGAAATCGGCGGCATCGTCCACACTCATTCAACTTACGCTACGGCATGGGCGCAGGCCGGCAAGGACATTCCCAACATCGGGACGACGCACGCCGACTATTTCCATGACGCGATACCGTGCACGGCAGATATGACGGCCGACCAGATGGCAGAATACGAGAAAGAGACTGGTACGGTGATAGTGGAAAGGTTTAAGGACATAAACTACGTCCACACTCCTGGCGTGTTGGTTAAGAACCACGGGCCTTTTTCTTGGGGCAAGAACCCAGACAACGCCGTTTACAACGCCGTTGTAATGGAGCAAGTGGCAAAGATGGCGTTTGTTTCGTTCTGCGTAAATCCGGAAACAACGATGAACCAACTGCTTGTTGAAAAACACTTTAGCAGGAAGCACGGACCTAACGCATATTACGGACAAAAGAAAAAGTAACATAATAACAATCAAACACTAACAAAACAACAACTATGGAAAAGGCATTTGAGAATTTTGAAGTTTGGTTCATAACAGGAGCACAACTTCTTTATGGAGGTGAAGCCGTGGCACAAGTAGACGGCCACTCAAAAGAAATGGTTGACGGACTGAACAATTCAGGAAGGCTTCCAATCAAGGTAGTATATAAAGGCACAGCCAACAGCAGCAGGGAGGTGGCAGACTTGTTCGCCGCAGCAAACAACGATAAGAAGTGCGTCGGCGTAATCACTTGGATGCACACGTTCTCACCCGCAAAGATGTGGATACACGGCTTGCAGATACTCCACAAGCCCCTACTCCACCTGCACACGCAGTTCAACAAGGAAATTCCTTGGGACTCGATAGACATGGACTTCATGAACTTGAACCAAAGCGCGCACGGCGACCGCGAGTTCGGACATATCATAGCACGCATGAGGCTGCGCCGCAAGCTGGTTGTCGGCTACTGGAAAGAGGCTGCCACGCAAGACCACATCGCAGTATGGGAGCGCGTATGCGCCGCATGGGCTGACGCACAGGACATGCTCATCATCCGCTTCGGCGACCAGATGAACAACGTTGCCGTAACCGACGGCGATAAGGTTGCGGCTGAGCAAGTGCTTGGCTACCACGTTGACTACTGCCCCGCCAGCGAACTTATGGAATACCAGAGCAAACTGAAGGACGAGGAAGTTAAGGCCCTTGTTGACGAATACTTCCGTTTGTATGACTGCGGAGACATCAAAAACGACGGGAACTCAAAAGAGTACACCGCCATTTGGAACGCTGCCAAGGCAGAGCTTGCGTTGCGCGCCATACTGAAAGCGAAAGGCGCCAAAGGCTTTACTACGAACTTCGACGACCTCGGCCAGACAGACGGCAGCCACTTCGACCAAATTCCGGGTCTCGCATCACAGCGCTTGATGGCTGAAGGCTACGGCTTCGGCGCTGAAGGCGACTGGAAATCCGCCGCCCTTTACCGCACGGTATGGTTTATGACGCAAGGAATGAAGAACGGATGCTCGTTCCTCGAAGACTACACTCTGAATTTCAACGACGAGCAAAGTGCCATCCTCCAGTCACACATGCTTGAGGTTTGTCCGCTCATCGCGGCTTCAAAGCCACGCCTTGAAGTGCACGTACTCGGCATTGGCGTAAGGAAGGGCGACACTGCGCGCCTTGTTTTCACATCAAAGGTAGGAACCGGCGTCACCGCTACCGTAGTAGACATGGGCAACCGTTTCCGCATGATTGTAAACGACGTGAAGTGCATCGAGCCGAAACCGCTGCCAAAACTGCCCGTTGCGTCAGCCTTGTGGATACCGCAACCCAACTTCGAGGTCGGCGCAGGCTGCTGGATATATGCCGGCGGAACGCACCACAGCTGTTTCTCATACGACTTGACCGACGAATACTGGCAGGACTATGCCGAGATAGCCGGCATCGAGGCCGTGTTCATCAACGAGGACACCAAGGTTGACGAGTTCCGCAAGGAATTGCGCTTCAACGAAGTTTACTATATGCTCAACAAGGCGTTGAACTAATTTGAAGTATTCTTAAGAGGCTGGCACGAACGGCATCGTCGAGCATCATGCCATTGCCGGTTTCATTGACGCAGGTTTGACGGATTTCTTTTGCGGAACACCCAATTTCCCAAAGACCGTCTTTCAGGTTGCGATTTGCCGTCTTTCAGCCTGTGAAAGGCCATCTTTTGCAAGGCGAAAAGCGGCAAATCATAAAGCAGCTGATTATCAGGCGTTTACGTATGGCGAGACATTCTTGTCCGCAATAACCGTCAAACCTGCGTTGCAAAGACCGCCTCTAAATGTTACAAACAAAAATAATAAAGGATATGCCTAAATATGTAATCGGATTAGACTATGGCAGCGATTCTGCCAGGGCGCTTGTAGTTAATGCCGAAAGCGGCGAAATCCTCTCGACGAGCGTCAAATATTATCCCCGTTGGAAGAAAGGGCTGTACTGCAACCCAAGGCTCAACCAGTGGAGACAGCACCCGAAGGATTATCTCGAAGTGCTTGAGGCAACCGTGACCGACGCATTGAGCCAATGCGCACAAGGCGTGGCCGAGAACGTCGTAGGCATTGCTTTCGACACAACCGGTTCGACGCCGGCTTTCACTGACGAAAGCGGCACGCCGTTGGCAATGTTGCCGGAATTTGCCGAGAACCCGAATGCGATGTTCGTCTTGTGGAAAGACCATACGGCCATCAAGGAAGCTGAAGAAATAAATAACGCCTGCGCGAAATCAGACATCAACTATGCCAAGTATGAAGGCGGCATTTATTCAGCTGAATGGTTCTGGGCAAAAGCCCTGCACGTACTCCGTGAAGACCCGCAGATTGCGGCCAAAGCCTATTCCATCGTTGAATACTGTGAATGGCTTCCTGCCGTCCTGACCGGTGTGAAGTCGGCAAAGGACATCGTGAGAAGCCGTTGCGCGTGCGGCCATAAGGCCATGTGGCACAAGGAATGGGGCGGTCTGCCTTCTGAAGAGTTCCTCACGTCGATAGACCCGTGCCTTAAGGGATTTCGCGAAAGACTGTTTACCGAAACCGAAACAGCGGACAAACCGGTCGGCCATCTATGCAAGGAATGGGCCGAAAGACTTGGACTTTCAGAGAATGTCATAGTGGCAGGCGGCGCATACGACTGCCACATGGGCGCCGTCGGAGCAGGAGTTGCGCCGCATACGCTTGTGCGTGTGATAGGCACTTCCACCTGTGACGTCATGGTTGCGTCATACGATGAAATAGGCTCTAAGTGCATCAAAGGCATCTGCGGACAGGTTGACGGCAGCGTGATACCCGGTATGGTCGGCCTTGAAGCCGGACAGTCAAGTTTCGGCGACGTCTACGCCATGTTCAGGCGAATACTTGAATTCCCCGTGCGCAACATCTTGCCGCAAACAATTTCAGGCAAATTGTCAAAGGAAGAAATTGACGAAATCGTTGAAAACACGTGCGACAAGATAATAGTTAAGCTGACCGAAGAAGCCGAGAAGATACCGGTAAGCGAAAGCACTATGATTGCTACCGACTGGATTAACGGACGCCGCACTCCCGACGCGAACCAATTATTAAAAGGAACAATCGCCGGGTTTACATTAGGCTCCACCGCTCCGCAAGTGTTCCGTGCACTTGTCGAGGCCACAGCCTTCGGAACAAAAGCCATCGTTGACCGTTTCGAAGATGAAGGCGTGGTGATAGACAACGTAATCGGCATAGGCGGCATCGCCTTGAAGTCGCCTTTCGTAATGCAGACGATGTGCGACGTCATCAACAAGCCAATAAAGGTGTGCAACACCGACCAGGCTTGCGCTCTCGGCGCAGCCATGTTTGCGGCTACCGCGGCCGGCATCTACGACAAAGTGGAAGACGCCATTGAGAAGATGAACAGCGGCTTCTCCAAGGAGTACAAGCCGCAACCTGAAAACGTCAAGGCTTACGCTGAGATTTATGAGAAGTACCGCAAACTTGGATTGTACACCGAAAAGGAACTGTTTTGCAAATAAACGGCTTAATTAAAACGTGCTGACATCCTATGCGGAAAATCAACTTGAGGCCTCTTTTAATTTACGTTAAAAGGAGGCCTCAAGTCGTAAATATGGAAGATTTAATACTAAGTAATGCATAATTTGTTTTCAAAACGGCAAGTTTTGGCAAACATTAGTTTAATATTTCTTTCATTTTATAATAAAAATGATTATCTTTGCATAAGATAAATGCACGGAAGAAAAACACTGGCGGCTTCAACCTGATGCAGCCAGGCTAATGCCATCAGCTAATAATCAATATGAAATAGGAACTTAGCTTACTAACTCTTAACACTAAGTAGTAATGAATGAAAGAAATTTAATGAACAAAGCAGCTGACAATATTCGTATCCTTGCTGCTTCAATGGTAGAAAAAGCCAAGTCTGGACACCCTGGAGGATCTATGGGTGGAGCGGATTTCATCAATGTGCTTTTCTCTGAATTCTTAGTCTATGATCCTGAGAATCCGTCTTGGTCGGGACGCGACCGTTTTTATTTAGACCCTGGGCACATGTCGCCCATGCTTTACAGCGCACTTTGTTTGCAAGGTAAATTCACGCTGGATGAATTGTCTGAGTTCCGCCAGTGGGGCTCGCCTACGCCCGGACACCCGGAACGTGACATCGAGCGCGGCATTGAAAACACTTCAGGTCCACTTGGACAAGGGCACACATTTGCTGCAGGAGCAGCCGTAGCCGAGAAGTTCTTGGAAGCCCGTCTCGGCAAGGAAGTTATGCAACATAAGATATACGCATATATTTCAGACGGTGGTGTCGAGGAGGAAATATCACAAGGCACCGGACGTATAGCCGGCGTACTCGGACTTAACAATCTCATTATGTTCTATGACTCCAACGACATCCAGCTTTCAACCGAATGCAATGCCGTTATGGATGAAGACACCGCCGCAAAATACAAGGCATGGGGATGGAACGTCATGACCATCAACGGCAATGACCCCGACGAAATCCGCGCCGCCTTGACCGCCGCACAAAAAGAAGAACACCGCCCCACCCTGATTATCGGTAAGACGGTTATGGGTAAAGGCGCGCTGAAAGAAGACGGCACAAGTTACGAGCACAGCATCAAGACCCACGGCGCACCGCTTGGCGGCGACGCATACGTTAACACGATAAAGAACCTTGGTGGAGACCCGGAAAACCCGTTCCAGATATTCCCTGAAGTCAAAGAACTTTATGCGAAGCGCGCAGAAGAACTTAAGAAAATCGTAACTGAACGGTACGCAGCGGAAAAGAAATGGGCTGAAGCAAATCCTGACAAGGCGGCTTTGAAGGAAGAATGGTTCAGCGGCAAGGCTCCAAAGGTTGACTGGAGCGCTTTGGTGCAAAAGGAAGGAGCGGCCACAAGGGCGGCTTCGGCGGCCTGCCTCGGCGTTTTGGCAGAGCAAGTGCCTAATATGATATGCGCATCTGCCGACTTGTCTAACAGTGACAAGACCGACGGCTTCCTTAAAAAGACGACATCCCTTGTCAAGGATGATTTCACCGGAGCATTCTTCCAGGCTGGTGTCAGCGAGTTGACCATGGCTTGTATGTGCATCGGAATGTATCTCCATGGCGGTGTAATTCCTGCTTGTGGAACATTCTTTGTATTCTCAGACTATATGAAACCAGCTGTCCGTATGGCTGCCTTGATGGAAGTTCCAATCAAGTTCATCTGGACACATGACGCTTTCCGTGTCGGAGAAGACGGTCCCACGCACGAGCCTGTGGAGCAAGAAGCCCAAATACGCTTGATGGAAAAGCTCAAGAATCATCACGGAAAAGACAGTGTACGCGTGTTCCGTCCGGCCGATGCAGACGAGACAACAGTATGCTGGGCGATGGCAATGGAAAACACGGAAACGCCTACAGCCCTTATATTCTCACGTCAAAACATAGCAAAATTACCATCAGGCAATGACTATGAGCAGGCTCGCAAGGGTGCTTATGTCGTAGCCGGTTCTGACGAAAACTTCGATGTCATCCTTTTGGCTGACGGCTCTGAAGTATCAACTCTTGTCGCAGGTGCGGAATTGTTGCGCAAGGACGGTATAAAAACACGTATTGTAAGCGTACCAAGTGAAGGTTTGTTCCGCAGTCAAAGCAAGGAGTACCAGGAAAGCGTACTGCCAAAAGGCTCTAAGATTTTCGGTATGACGGCAGGCCTGCCTGTAACACTTGAGAGTCTTGTCGGCGCAAACGGAAAAGTCTTTGGCATGCAGAGCTTCGGTTTCTCAGCACCATACAAGGTCTTGGATGAAAAGCTCGGATATACAGCCGAGAATGTTTATAAACAAGTAAAAACTTTCATGGAGGAGTAGCTTATGGAAATAAAAACGGTTGGAATAGCCAGCGACCACGCCGGCTATCCGTTGAAGAAGTTTGTTCTTGAATATCTTGAGCAGAAAGGTTATCCTTACAAAGACTACGGAACATACAGCGACATGAGTTGTGATTATCCTGATTTCGCCCACGCACTTGCCGAAGGGTTGGAAAACGGAGACGTTTATCCAGGCATTGCCATTTGCGGAAGCGGTGAAGGAATGGCCATCACGTTGAACAAACACCAAGGAGTGCGTGCCGGTTTGGCGTGGTGTACCGAAATCGGAGAACTTATCCGCCAGCATAACGACGCAAATGTACTGGTGTTGCCAGGGCGCTTTGTTGACAACAAGACTGCTGAAAAAATACTTGACGTGTTCTTCAAGACAACCTTTGAAGGCGGTAGGCATCAAAGGCGTGTTGAGAAAATACCAGTTAAATAAGACTTAAATAAAAAGGAACCGGACATCATCATACGTCCGGTTCCTTTTTATTTTATCATTTATTTCTTTCCTTTTACCTATAAGTGTTGGGCAAATGGAACTCATACGAACGGTCGAACACTTCCCGAACCTTGTTAATTTCCAAGAAAGTGGTTCCCCCACCCTTGCCGAAACTTCCACTAAGGTAAGCTATCTTGTCGTCCATTTTCAGATAGCCTTTCTGCCTTAACATGCGTAGGGCGGCAACAAATTGCTCCTGAGGCCCTATTTGCTCATGCTGGGCTACGGGAATGACACCGTAACTCAAGGCCAGCCAGCGTTGCGTCTTTTCCTTATAGCATATTGCCAATACCGGGTTGGGGCCGCGGAACGCTGCCAGATGACGCGCAGTAAGTCCTGTTTTGCTATCCGTTATGATACCTTTCACGCCGAGGATTTCAGTAGCTTCAATGGCGTTACGCGCCAAGAACTCTGTCACATTGCAATTTTCACTTATCTGGAAATCAAAGTCATGCTCGTACATCTTATCCTGTTCGGCCTGCTCGGCAATCGAAGCCATCGTCCTAACGGCCTCAACAGGATATTTGCCGGTAGCGGTCTCACCGCTCAACATAAGCGCATCGGTGCGGTAATATATCGCATTGGCTATGTCTGTCACTTCGGCGCGCGTAGGCCTCGGATTATTAATCATAGTGTGCAACATCTGCGTAGCCACGATGACAGGTTTCTTAGCCAGTCGGCATTTACGTATTATCATACGCTGGATGCCCGGAATCTTCTCGATGGGCACTTCTATTCCCAAGTCGCCACGAGCAATCATTATTCCGTATGATGCGTCGATAATCTCGTCTATGTTGTCTACCCCTTCCTGGTTTTCTATTTTCGAGATTATCTTAATGTCGCTATTATGCTCGTCGAGTATTTTCTGCACGGCCATGACATCCTCTTTGCTGCGGACGAATGAATGGGCTATGAAGTCGATGTCTTCCTCTATCGCCAACAATATGTTACGCCTGTCCTTTTCTGTGATGGCCGGCAGGTCGATATGCACGCCGGGCACGTTGACACTCTTGTGCGAACCAAGCACGCCGTCGTTTTGCACCTGCGCCACGACGGCAGGCCCGTTGACGCCGATGACTTTCATGTCAATGGCGCCGTCGTCAAACAGGATGTCGTCGCCTACGTGTATGTCGTTGGCGAAATTCTCGTATGAAAGGTTGAGTATGTCATGCTCGCTTTTCATTTCAGGACGTCCGAATATCTTAACCACGTCGCCAGTCTTATATTCTATGGGGGCGTCGTTGCCCGTCGTGCGCACCTCCGGGCCTTTGGTGTCAATCAATATTCCGATATGCTTGCTCACCGCACGTGCGTTCCTTATTATTTTCCTGATGCCGTCAGGAGTGGCGTGCGCGGTGTTCATCCTGACCACGTTCATCCCTGCCTCAAACAGCTTGCGGATGAAATCCTCATCACACCTCTGGTCGCTGATTGATGCTACAATCTTTGTTTGTTTCATTTTTTGGATTTGTTCTGTTTATCTTAATTTTGATGCAAATGTACAAAACATATTCTACAAATGCAAATATCGTTTATTAAAATGACGCTAATCCTTAAAGTCCAACACGCCTTCAACCCATTTCCCGCGTCTCGCTTCGCCTGGAGGATTAGAAACGGAAAGGCCGATAAGCCTGATTGGCTTTGACGCGCAGTCTACCTGTCCGAGCAGGCGTTTGGCCACGGGCAGTATGTCATCCTTGGTTTCAAGCACGCCGTCTACCGTTGCGCTGCGTGTTATTTGGGTGAAGTCGAAGAACTTGACTTTAAGCGTCAGCGTGCAACCCCTGAACTTGCTCTTGGCAAGCCTTGCCACGAGTTCAATGACGATATGGTAAAGCTCTATGAGTATGGCCGACCGCTTGTGCAAGTCGTCGAGGAATGTCTGTTCGCAACCTACCGACTTGCGCACCCTCACAGACTCCACCGGCCTGTCGTCGATACCTCTCGCGAAGTTGTAATACACGATTCCTGCTTTGCCAAACACGTCGGTGAGATGATTGAGTGAACATTCCCGCAACTGCCTGCCGTTGAATATGCCCATCTTGTGCATCTCTTGCGCCGTCTTAGGCCCAACGCCCCAGAACTTCTCTATGGGTAGGCCGGCTATGAAGTCGGCTGCGTGTTCTTCGTCAATCACAAACATCCCGTCAGGCTTGCGGTAATCTGACGCTATCTTTGCGAGAAACTTGTTAAAAGACACGCCGGCCGACGCCGTGAGCCGCAATTCCTCACGTATGGCTTGCCTGATGGCCTGGGCTATCTCGACAGCCCCAAGGCCGCTTTCGCTGCCAGTGACGTCGAGGAACGCCTCGTCAATCGACAACGGTTCTATTACGTCGGTGTACCGACGGAATATCCCGCCTACCTGCATCGACACCTCCTTATAGCGGGCATGGTCTGACGACACCACCGTCAACTGCGGGCAAAGCATCTTGGCCTTGACCATCGACATGGCCGAATGCACGCCGAACTTGCGCGCCTCGTAGCTCGCCGTCGAGACTACTCCGCGCGGCCCGTCGAACCCCACGGCAACGGGTTTGCCGCGAAGCTCTGGCTTGTCCCTTTGTTCCACCGAAGCGAAAAAGGCGTCCATGTCTATGTGGATAATCTTGCGCATACTTTAAATTACGGGTGTCTTGCCACGTTGTCGGTATATGCAAAAGTAATATTTTTTACGGACACCGGCAACCCCGGCAAGCATACAACTTTAAAAAACACAGGAACATTATTCCATCATTTCCGTGGTTTTACTGACAAAACGACATCATAATTATGTCCGGGAAAAAGCGTAAAACAGGATTTTACAAAGCCGCCAACCACAGCCTGATGAACAGTTTGCCGTCATCGCCACGGCAAAAGACCGTCTTTAACACAATGAAAAGCCGTCAAAGGGAAGCCCAATCGTGGCTAAACGCAACCGTTTTAACCGTTACAAACCATAGAAATGGGCGTCTTTACCACCGCCAACAGGCGTTTTTGCCAAAAACAATCGGCCAAGGAAATGCACATTTTGATGCATCGACTGATATGTCACTGTATGTCAACAGATTACAGTTGCACGCAATTTTTTCACTTATTTAAAACCAGTCAGCAGTTAATCCGCATCAACGGCATTTACAATGTTAAACGCGAAACCAAAATGAAAGCCATTCCGTCGTTTAGCTGTCATTGTGTCAAAAACACGCCGAAAGGGCACAAAACGCAAGCAAAGCATTAATGATTTGCCGATACGGACAAAATTAAGTATATTTGCACGCTGTAACATGGCGGCAGCCTCCCGCCGCCATATTGCACACGCCGGCAACCGGCGGCAGCTGCATTCTTGACAAACCGCCGCTGAAGTTGGCCGCACAACTGAAATCATTAGCAATCATGGATATAAATACTTCAGAATTTGTAATAAGCAGTCCTACTTGGACGATGTGCCCAAAGGACGTGAAGCCCGAATACGCCTTCATCGGCAGGAGCAACGTGGGCAAGTCGAGCCTGATAAACATGCTCTGCAACCACAAGAACCTTGCCAAAACGTCGTCCACGCCCGGCAAGACGCTGCTGATAAACCATTTCATAATAAACAAAGAGTGGTACCTGGTTGACTTGCCCGGCTACGGCTTTGCCAAAAGGTCTAAGACCGTGCAAAAGAAACTCGAACAGATGATTACGTCCTACATCCTGCAACGTGAGCAACTGGTCAACGTCTTCGTGCTGATAGACATACGTCACGGCTTCCAGGCGGTGGACCGCGAATTCATCGACTGGCTCGGACGCAGTTTCATTCCGTTCTCGATAATATTCACAAAGGCCGACAAGCTGAGCGCAATGAAAGCCAAACAGTCGGTAGATACGTATATGCAAAGCCTGGCTGACACATGGGAGGAACTGCCGCCGTATTTCGTAACGAGCAGCGAAAAGAAGACAGGCCGCGACGAGGTGATAAGCTATATCGACAAGATAAACAAATCATTGAAGGAAAACGAGCAACAAGCTAATGGCTAACCAGTTACCATATTTAGACGTACAAAACCTTACAAAGTCGTTCGGTGCCCACGTGTTGTTTGACGGCATATCGTTCAGCGTGGCCGAAGGACAGAAGGTAGGCCTCGTCGCCCGCAACGGCACGGGCAAGTCTACGCTGCTGTCAATCCTGGCCGGGATTGAAGGATACGACTCCGGCGAAATAATTTTCAAACGCGACCTCCGCATCGGCTACCTGGAACAGACGCCGCGCTTCAACCCCGGCGACACCGTGCTTGAGGCCTGCTTCAACCATAAGGGCGACGAGGCGAAGGTTCTGAAAGCCAAGCAAATACTGACGCAACTGAAAATAGGCGACCTCGGCCAGCTGATGGGTACGCTTAGCGGAGGGCAGCAACGCCGCGTGGCCTTGGCGAACGTGCTGGTGACCGAGCCTGACATGTTCATACTCGACGAGCCTACCAACCACCTCGACCTCGACATGATAGAATGGCTCGAAGGCTTCCTCGCCAAGGGCAACAAAACGCTGCTTATGGTTACGCACGACAGGTTTTTCCTCGACCGGGTGTGCTCGGTGATATTGGAGCTTGACAACCAGACCATCTACACCTACCGCGGAAACTACAGCTATTACTTGGAAAAACGCCAAGAACGCATAGACAACGCCAAGGCCGAGATAGCGCGGGCCAACAACCTCTACCGCAAAGAGCTCGACTGGATGCGCCGTATGCCGCAGGCGCGCGGCCACAAGGCACGCTACAGGGAAGACGCCTTCTACGAACTGGAAAAGGTGGCGAAGCAAAGGATAGAGGAACGGCAGCTGCGCCTGAAGTCGAAAAACGTGTATATTGGCAGCAAGATTTTTGAATGCCAGTACATCTCGAAGCAATGGGGCGAAGACAAGGTTATCCTGAAAGATTTTTACTACAACTTCGCCCGTTACGAGAAAATGGGCATCGTAGGCAACAACGGCACGGGCAAGACGACGTTCATAAAAATGCTCCTCGGCTTGGAAAAGCCTGACAGCGGACGCTTCGACATCGGCTCGACCGTTAAATTCGGGTACTTCTCGCAAGAGGGTATGGTCTTCGACGAGCAAAAGAAGGTGATCGACGTGATAACAGACATCGCCGACTACATCGACATGGGCGGCGGCAAACACCTAACGGCGTCTCAATTCCTGCAATATTTCCTGTTCACCCCGGAACAGCAGCACAATTATGTGTATAAACTTAGCGGCGGCGAGAAGCGCAAGCTGTACCTTTGCACGGTGCTGATGAAAAATCCGAACTTCCTCGTTTTGGATGAGCCTACCAACGACTTGGACATACAGACGTTGCAGATATTTGAAGAATATCTTGCCGATTTCCCAGGATGTGTAATCATTGTAAGCCATGACAGGTATTTCATGGACAAGGTGGTAGACCATCTGCTCGTGTTCCAAGGCGGCGGCGCGGTGCAGGATTTCCCAGGAAACTACACGCAATACCGTGATTGGAAATCGCTGAAAAGCAAGGCGGAAGCCACGGCTGAAAAGGAGACGAAAACCGTAAAGAGGCAACGCGAACCTGACCAACGGCGCAAAATGACGTACAAGGAGAAGACCGAATACGCCCAACTGGAAAAGGACATCGCCGCGCTGGAAAAAGAAAAGAACACGCTCGAAGAACAATTATGCAGCGGCGGACTGTCGATAGAAGAGCTTACGGAAAAAAGCAAACGTCTGCCTGAAATTAAGGAAGAACTCGACGAGAAAGAAATGCGGTGGTTGGAATTGTCGGAAATAGAAGGCTGATAGTTAAAAATTAGTTAAAACAAAATAAGTAAAAGTCTTTGGCGGCAGATTATTCAAGATAATTTAGTAATTTTGCACGACAATTAAAAAACAATTAAACCGTTTCCGTTCATGAAACGGTTCCAATCACTTAAAATCCCACAATACATTTATTATATGTACAGTAAAGACGAATTGTTATCTAAGAATATCGCCGAACTTGAGGAAATTGCCGAACAAACAGGCGTTAAAATCAAGTCAAGCGACAGTCAAGAAGATATTATCTATTCAATACTTGACAAACAGGCCGAAGTGGAGGGCAACAAGAACCCGCTTGGCACGAAAAGGCGTCGCACCCGTATAGTCAAGAAAGACACGGACCGCGTTTATTCGGTGAACGGCAAAGAAGGTGAGAATTTTGACTTGAAAAAGAACAAGATGCCACAAGTGGAAACCCCGTCGCTGTTCAGCGAAATGCTGGCGGCTCCCGCTCCCGCAAAACCGAAAGCGACAAGGGGCAGGCCTAAAAAGACCGAACAAAAAGCCGAGGAAGCGCAACCCGTTACAAGCGACGACGTTGTGACGGCGACGGCTGAACCTGTAAGCGTCCCGGCAGAACCGGCAACCGCGGAAATCCCCGCGACGGAAGAAGCCTTGGACGCAACGACGGCGGAACAGCCCGCAAAGGCGGAAGAAACGGATGCGACGCAAACTGGAAACGAGGAGTTGTCGTTCGTGCCTGAAGCTGAATTCAATTCAGACAATTCCAATGGCGACGCCGCCAACCAGTCAGATTTGCTTGCACAGCTGCAAGCCAAGGTGAACGCCCATAACGAAATAGCCGATGAAAAACGCGAGGCAATAGCTTCAGGCATTTGGGAAGGCGATCCGGGTGACGGCACAGACTTCATAACCGTGGTGGATCTGCCCATAGAAGACCAGATGGCCGTCCCCAACTTTGACATGTTTGACAACCCGACCGTCCCGATGGATATGAACACCGTGGCATACGCCAACCATCAGGAGCAAGACATGGCGGCGGCTTTTGACTTTGAAGACATAATAACGGCTAACGGAGTTCTTGAAATAATGCCTGACGGATACGGCTTCCTGCGTTCAAGCGACTACAACTATTTGTCATCGCCTGATGACATTTACGTCTCAATAACGCAAATCAAACGTTACGGCCTGAAGACCGGCGACGTGGTTGAATGCCACGTCAGGCCTCCGCATGACGGCGAAAAGTACTTCCCGCTGACAAGCATCGACAAGATTAACGGCCGTGACCCGTCAGAAGTGCGCGACCGCATTCCGTTCGACCATCTCACACCGCTCTTCCCTGACGAGAAATTCACACTATGCGGAGATACGTCTACGACGAATTTAAGTACGAGGATTGTTGACTTGTTCTCTCCGATAGGCAAAGGACAGCGTGCGCTGATTGTGGCCCAGCCGAAGACTGGTAAGACGATATTGATGAAAGACATCGCGAACGCCATTGCCGCCAACCATCCTGAAGCGTACCTGATGATGCTGCTCATCGACGAACGCCCTGAGGAAGTCACCGACATGGCGCGCACCGTGAATGCGGAAGTCATAGCATCGACTTTCGACGAGCCGGCTGAACGCCACGTGAAAATCGCCGGCATCGTACTTGAAAAGGCTAAACGCATGGTAGAATGCGGCCATGACGTCGTGATATTCCTCGACTCCATAACACGTTTGGCGCGCGCTTACAACACCGTAGCCCCTGCAAGCGGCAAGGTGCTTACCGGTGGTGTTGACGCCAATGCTTTGCAAAAGCCCAAACGCTTCTTCGGTGCTGCAAGAAACATAGAGGGCGGCGGTTCGCTCACGATTGTTGCCACTGCGTTGATCGACACCGGCAGCAAGATGGACGAAGTAATCTTCGAGGAATTCAAAGGCACTGGTAATATGGAATTGCAGCTTGACCGCAACTTGAGCAACAAGAGAATATTCCCCGCAGTCAACCTCGTGGCGTCAAGCACAAGACGCGACGATTTGCTGCAAGACAAACTCACTCTCGACCGTATGTGGGTGCTGCGTAAGTTCATTGCCGACATGAATCCG
Organism: uncultured Prevotella sp.; assembly: GCA_944320255.1. Lineage (GTDB taxonomy): Bacteria > Bacteroidota > Bacteroidia > Bacteroidales > Bacteroidaceae > Prevotella. The sequence goes on from CALUGU010000033.1 coordinate 20,009, forward strand.
ATAGAAGCAATGAACACTATCCATGACAGGATAATACACACCCGGAACAACGAGGAGTTCCTTGCCACTATGAATTCTTAATGAAGTCCATAACGGCAAAGCTCCGCAAAACAAGCGAAGTTTTTTATGGTGAAGTCCAACTTTTATCTTGAAAATTTGGGCAAAAGGATAAAAATAATTAACTTTGCAGCCGATTTGGAGGTTCCGTAGCTCAGTTGGATTAGAGCAACGCCCTTCTAAGGCGTGGGTCCAGGGTTCGAATCCCTGCGGAATCACCGGCAAGCTCCCGAAATCCTGAAACATACGGATTTTCGGGAGTTTTTCATTTACTGACACTAAAGGCAGAATACGACCGCCAACATTGGTCATACAGGACGCAACAACTGCAAGAACGCGCTCAAGGAGTCAATCAGTCAATCCATTTTTTTGTTCGTGGCTGGTAAATACCGTTATAATCGCCGATAAATACCATCATAATCGGTGATAAATACCGTCTAAAAAATGTTAAAGGGCAAAGTCCACAGCCAACGTTCGCCAAAAAGTGTGGCACTATAAAATATTTTATAGTGCCACGCAATTATTGATTTAGTATGAATATACAATTACTTAATCCATTTTGCCCCTTCGCGCATAATGAACTTAATCTTTCTACCTTTCGGAATAACAGGCTTTTGCCAGTCACCGGCACAAACAAGAATTGTGATTTCCTTACCAGCAGGAGCATTGTCAACGGCCTGTTGCAAGTCAAAATAGAGGCCGCTGCCGTCTTTTGCGACAACAATGTCATAATGGCGAACATAGTCTTTCAGCGCGGGCACCTGTTCCGCTATCGCGTCGGCCAAAAGGCCAGCGACTGTATATGCGCCATAAATGTTATAATGAGTGTTGTCTTGCCTTCCTTCAGGCAACGACGCTATTTCGCCGGGCTTATACCAAACGTGCAGCTTCTTTGAACCTTCAGGGCCGAGGCCTTGTTCCAAATCGTGCGTTATCTTGTTTGCGTCAATGAAAGGCACTTCCATTTGCCTTGCCACATTCCTGGGTGACAAGAGATAATCACCATGGGTGTCTACCAGCGTGTTGCCTTCTGCAAGGTTCTTTGATGAATTATCCCGTTTGTCGTCATCCTCAACGGCTGTCTGGCTGTTGGCGAAATTACGTCTCACAACACTATTGAACAACACCGGTATTCCACCCCTTAACCGTGTTTCTTGCACGAACTTTTTAAGGTTTTCGTCAAATGTGACACCTGGGTCGGTATGGCGCGCCGTGTCTTTCTTTTCATCGTTATGTCCAAACTGGATGAACACGTAGTCGCCGGGTCTGACTTGGCTTATGACTTTTCTCCAGTGCCCTTCCGTAATAAAACTTTTCGACGACCTGCCGTTCAAGGCGTGGTTGTCAACAACAACGTCGTCAGAGAAAAAGTTTCTAAGCATCATCCCCCATCCTCTTTCAACCTTTCCGCCACTAACGTCCTTATTAGCCATCGTTGAATCTCCTATCATGAAGATGTGCAGTTTGCGTTCATCCTTGAAAGCTGTAAACAACGACGCGCATAAAAACAATATCGCAAGAGTCTTAATTGTTCTCATATTTCCAAATCAAATTCATCTCTTTTCACGAACTGTTTTTATCAATTCGTCAACAGAGACGAGCTGTTGTTCACCTGTGGACATGTTTTTCAATGTCACTTTTCCTTCGTTTATTTCATTTTCTCCTGCCAATGCCACATAACAAATACTGTTATTATTGGCGTAGCTCATTTGTTTTTTCATCTTAACGGCATCGGGATATATTTCAGCCGCTATACCGTTCTCACGGACTTTAGCTATTATGGGCAGGCAATAGGCTGTTTCCTTTTCGCCAAAATTGATAAACAGAAGTTCCGTGCCCGACATTGCATTCTTGGGATACAAATCCAATGCGTTAAGAACGTCGAATATCCTGTCCGCGCCGAAAGATATGCCAACGCCGCTAAGCCCTGGCATGCCAAAGATGCCTGTAAGGTTGTCATAGCGTCCTCCGCCGGTTATGCTGCCAATCTGTACATCGAGAGCCTTCACCTCGAATATCGCACCGGTATAATAATTCAATCCACGCGCCAAAGTCAAGTCAAACTGCACTTCATTCCCTACTCCAACATTTTTCAGCGTATCGAAAATGCAACGCAATTCTTCAACACCTTTTAGTCCAATTTCCGAACCCTTCAACACATCGCTGATTACATCAAGTTTCTCCTCATTGCTGCCACTAAGCGAGATTATGGGCTGCAACTTCCGTATCGCGTCATCACTCAACCCGTCGGCTGCCAACTCTGCATTGACATTATCTATGCCTATCTTATCGAGCTTGTCGATGGCTACGGTAATGTCAACGATCTTGTCCGCCTCACCTATGTACTCGGCAATGCCGGTAAGTATTTTCCTATTGTTAACCTTTATTTGCACCCTGATGCCGAAACGTTTGAAAACAGTGTCAATTATTTGCACAAGCTCAACCTCATTCAACAAAGAATCACTGCCAACAACGTCCGCATCACACTGGTAGAACTCACGATAACGCCCCTTTTGCGGCCTGTCCGCACGCCATACCGGCTGTATCTGGTAACGCTTGAACGGCATTTGCAATTCGTCACGGTGCATTACCACGTACCTCGCAAAAGGCACTGTAAGATCATAGCGCAAGCCTTTCTCACACAGTTTTGAGGCCAAATGCAACGAGTTTCCTTCCAACAATTCGTCACGGTCTATCTTGTTCAGATAATCACCGCTGTTAAGGACTTTGAACAACAGCTTGTCGCCCTCCTCGCCATATTTTCCGAGCAATGTCTGCAATGTTTCCATCGCCGGCGTTTCAATCTGCTTGAAACCGTATAATGCGAAAACAGACTTTATCGTATCAAAAATGTAATTGCGCTTTGACATTTCCGTCGGTGAAAAGTCGCGCGTACCTTTGGGTATTGATGGTTTATTCATTATTGTATGATTGAAAATATAAACGTTGAAGAAGTTAAAGCGTGACACACTGCGGCATTGCGCGCTGTATGTTCAACGGCTTTAACTTCTCCAACCTTAATAAAGCAACATTATTTTCTCACGATTGTTTGTTCACGATCCGGGCCTATTGATATGATTTTTATAGGGGTTTCAAGTTCGCTCTCAAGGAATTTGATGTAATCCACAAACTCCTTCGGGAACTCGTCCTCGCTTGTCATCTTTGTCATATCAGTGTTCCATCCCTTCAACTCCTTATACACAGGTTCGATGCCTTTTTCTATGTCGTAAGGGAAATCCTTTGTAGTTTCTCCGTCGCATTTGTACGCCACACAAGCCTTTATCGTGTCAAAGTTGTCAAGCACGTCGCTTTTCATCATTATGAGCTGTGTAACTCCGTTCACCATTATTGCGTAACGCAAAGCAACCAAGTCAATCCAGCCGCACCTGCGTTCGCGTCCCGTGACAGCGCCGTACTCATGCCCTAAGCGACGGATTTCCGCTCCTGTCTCGTCAAACAGCTCCGTAGGGAACGGCCCTGCTCCGACACGCGTGCAATACGCCTTCATTATGCCGTACACCTCGCCAATCTTATTCGGGCCTATGCCCAACCCCGTGCACGCTCCGGCACAAATGGTGTTTGAAGATGTGACGAAAGGATAGCTTCCAAAGTCAACGTCGAGCATCGTGCCCTGCGCGCCCTCGCACAATATGGACTTTCCGTCCTTCAACGCCTTGTTGATTACGTGTTCCGAGTCGATTACGTGGAACTGGCGGATGTATTCAACTCCCTCCATCCATTTCTTTTCAACGTCGGTTATATCGTAATCCGTATATCCAAGCGATTTAAGCATGCGTTCGTGGCGTGCCTTGTGCGCTTCGTATTTTTCGGTGAAGTTGTCGAAGATGTCACCAACGCGCAGACCGTTGCGCGACACCTTGTCCGTATAAGTCGGGCCTATGCCCTTGCCTGTCGTGCCAACCTTGTCCTTGCCTTTCGCCATTTCGTATGCAGCGTCAAGCAACCTGTGTGTCGGCATTATCAAGTGCGCTTTCTTTGATATGTAGAGCCTTTCCTTCAACGGGTGGCCTGATTTTTCCAACTCTTTCGCTTCGTCCATGAACAAATCCGGGGCAAGCACGACGCCATTGCCTATCACATTGACTTTGCCGCCTTGGAATATGCCCGAAGGTATGCTCCTAAGCACATACTTCTCGCCTCCAAACTCAAGAGTGTGTCCCGCGTTCGGGCCACCTTGAAATCTTGCTATGACATCATAACGGGGCGTCAAGACATCTACAACTTTACCTTTGCCTTCGTCGCCCCATTGCAAGCCTAACAAAACATCTACTTTACCTTTTTCCATATTCTTTAATAAGTATTATATTCTTATATCTAAGTTTTCTTATTTTTCTGTCGTGTCAACTTTGCCTGGCAGGTGCTGCATATACCATAAATATATGTTACGAAACTTTCCTTGCGGAAACGCTTCAAGTGCACATTTCCCAACACGTCCGCCATTTCGGGTATCTTCACCTCTTTGGCCTTTCCGCAAACAGTGCACACCTGCACGCATCCGCTGTCGGCGAAACTTGCCTTGTAACGTATGCCTTGCGGCAGGCGCAGGCTCACCACGAGGTGCAACTCCATCAGCAACTTTACGGTATTGTAAAGCGTGGCGCGGCTTACAGGGAAGTTCATCTCATGCAGCCTGTCGTCCAAGTCCTGTATCGAGAAATAAAAGCCCATTCCATATATGGCTTCAAGCACGGCGAAGCGTTCAGGCGTCTTTCGGCACTTGTTTTGCTCCAGATAATTGCTCATCACCTGCCTGGCGGCGTCATACGAATTGGCTTTCATCCCATTACCGGTATTTCAATTTACAAAAATACAACAAAAATCCGTATTTCGGTTTGCTATCGTCAAAAAATCAATAAATTAATTTAATTCCCATCCGTCGCCCTGCCGTAATTTTACGATTTTACTTTGAAGTGAAATTTTTACCAGGCAAGGGGTTAACCGCCAATCGCGGGTATGCTAACCGGCGGCTTGTCACAGGCTGTTTGCCTGTTTGAAAAGCTCGTACCTCGACAAAGCGTTTGCCGCGGCATGGCGCACGGAGACGTTCCCGTCAGACATTGCGGCTTGGGCTTGGTCGGCAAATTCATTCAGGTCGCGAGCCGTGAATGCCGTGCCTTTCAGGAACAAGCGCGCCAACACATTGTATCCGCAAATCTGTTCCAACGCATCGCCTGACGAAATCCATTTCAGCGCCAGCCTGTCAACGTTGTCGATATGTTGAAACAGGTTGAAGGCCGCCATCTCCGCAATCTCCTGGTTGCCGGCCTGGCTCGCCCACAGCTCGGCCAGTTCTGGCGTCATGCAGCCTGCGGGCATTATCAGCGTGGCGAGTATCTTGCACTCGCGGATGTCTTCTTTCCACAACTCCGCAGCCAGTCCGTAATCCTTGCCGTATTCCGCCGCAATGCCTTTCAGTTCAGGCAGCCCTATCCCCCAGTTTATTTTATATGTCACGCCTTTCTCGCGCATTGACTGTGAAGCCACTCCGTTCATCATAAGCCTGAAGCGGCTCTTTATCCGTCTCAACTTTTCTTGCACATCCTGTTCCATGTCCGTGTCATATCAACGTTGAATATTCCCTGCCGTACCGCAACATTTGTGTCTCATACGCCTCTGAATAGTCCGCAACAATGTCTGTTATGTCGCCGTCTGCGTTTCTTACAAGACGCAGCACGGGATTGATAAACCCCTTGTAGGGCGGTATGCCGAGCTGCTCGTACCTTGAGGATATTTCATCATGCAGTTCGAGGTCTACTTTCACGGCATACTCCTCCACCAAGTCGCGCGCCGCGGCGTAGTCGCCTTCGCTCTTTATCCTTTGCACCTCGGCCAGCAGGCGTCCGAACAGTGTCCGCAACTTTTGGTAATCATTTATCTTTACATACGTCTTGCCGTTGCGGTTCACCATTTCAACCACGTTGTCGGCCCTCCCCTGCCTGTAACACCAGCGGGCTATCAGGGCGCGGTCGCGCATGTGTGCCTCCTCTATCTCTGCGCCCTTCTTTATCCTTGCCAGCTGCGTCAGCAGGCCGTTCATCATGTAGGTGTAATATCCGGCTTTGTAAGCCTCGGCGTCGGGCAGCAGTCCGAGTTCCAGCATCTTCCCGTCAGCCACGTAATACAGCCCGAACAGGTCTGCGCGCGCTTCTTCTATGGTGTTCCCGTAAGCCTTCAGCGCGTCAGGGTCTACGCCCGGCGTCAGTTGCCCGCTGCCGTGCCCCAGGCACTCATGCAGGTCGGTGTGTATTATGTCGCAGATGTCGCCGTACTTTTTCACGAGTTCCCTCGTGGCGTCGTCCACTACGAATTCTTCCGTGAAGCCGTTGCCGCGGGCCGCCTCGTTGTATGCGTTGATGATGTTGCTTATCGTTATGCTCTTGCTTCCGTGCCGAGCGCGTATCCAGTCGGCGTTGGGCAGGTTTATGCCTATCGCCGTGGCCGGGTATTCCCCTCCTCCGAGCATGGCGGCGCATATCACGTTGGCCGACACGCCCGTTACGCACTTCTTCTTGAAACGCGGGTCTACCGGCGAGTTGTCCTCAAACCATTGTGCGTTCGCGCTTATGGCGTTAGTGCGCCTGGTGCCCTCCTCGTCGCGGTATTCCACGAGTCCTTCCCACGTGCCTTTGAGTCCGAGCGGGTCGTCGTAGACCTCGATGAAGCCGTTGATGAAGTCTACGTGCGAGTCCTTGTCTTCCACCCATTCCACGCAATAGTCGTTGAACGTCGTCAAGTCGCCCGTGGTGTAATAATCCACGAGCAGCCCTATGGCTTTGCGTTGCTTGTCGTTCTCGGCGAAGTCCGACGCCTTTCCGAGCCAATACACGATTTTCTCTATCGCCGCTCCATACCGTCCGCCTGTCCGCCAAGTGTCTTCTGTCACGGTTCCGTCCTTTTTAGTCACCGTTGAGTTCAGCCCGAACGAAGGGGGCGTGTCGCCGCCGTTCTTTTTCTTTTCGGCGTAATAGCTTTCCACTTCGCTTTGGCTTACGTTCTCGTAAAAATTGCAGGCCGACGATTTCACTAAGTCCTGCCCGTCCTTCTTGCACACCTTCACGGGCATGACGCCGGCGTCGAACATCACCGGCGTCAACTCCGTTATCAGCTTATCGGCGTCCTCGCCGCCGCCAAGCGGCAGCAGGCTTTGGTCAGCCTGTCTCACGGCTGACGAGAAAAACTCTTTTGAAAATCCGGGTTCAAACTTGTCACACCCGTAATGGTGGTATATGCCGTTTGAGAACCACACCCGTTTCAGGTAAGTTGCCAACTCTTTAAAGTCTTTCGCTTCGCGGTCGCCTGTGTAGCTTGTATATATTGCTTCGAGCGTCTTACGTATTTTCAGGTTGTACCGCCCGAACTGGTCGAAGGTTATGTCCCTGCCCCACAACGCGGCTTCCGCCAGGCAATACGCCAGTTTCTTTTGCCGCAGCGACAGCTCGCTGAAACCGTCAAGCCGGTACCTCAACATCTGGATGTCGGCGAACCGCCCTTCCGTATATTTGAAATCGTCTTTCATATCTTTAACGAAGCAAATTTAAAAAAATTCTTCCTTCTTCCCCATTCTCCTCCCCTGCGGGGAGGCCGGGTGGGGGCTTTCTCCCCTGCGGGGAGGTTGGGTGGGGGCTTATTCACTCAACTTGTACTGCCTTGGAGTCACCCCCGTAAACTTATAGAACGCCGCATAAAACGATTGGCGGTTTGAGAAGCCCACCATGTCGCTCACCTCCTCCATTTTCAAGTTCCTGTAGCGTTTGTCTTTCAGCAGCGCCTTGGCGTTCTCAATCCTGTACTTGTTCACCAGCGAAGTGTAGTTCATGCCGAAGCACACGCTCACCACCGCCGAAACATACCTTGTGTTTGTGCCCAAGTCCTCGGCGAGTTGTTTAGCCGAATATTCCTTATCCTTGTATTTTTTCTTTTTCTGTAATATAGTGACAATCTTCCCCTTCAGCTCGTTCATCAGCTTATGGTTGACCATCGAGCGGTAAGCCGCCTCTTTATTACTGTTCAGATTGATGTTGTACTTTGTCATAAGTCGTCCTTCCTGAAAATCTACTCTTTACCTTAATTAATATATATAATGAAGCACAGTGCGCGCGGCCTCTACCGGCAGGCGTCGCCTTTTTCCGCTCCACGACCTGCAAAGGTAACATTTTTCTTTGAAACACGACCTGCGTTTTTTCTTTTTTCTTTATATTATCAAATTTTTCAGCATACTTGCATAGCCCGACAGCAAATGCCCAATTAGACTGTTCCTCCGTCCCTGCGGATCGGTAATGTTCCTGCGGAATGCAAATCCGCAGGAGACAGGAGGCTGTGACAGACAAATGCTAAGGTCGCAGTATATGGTATTGTCCGTTAACTCCGGCGAGTGAAACGAGCCTAACTCCTGTTAACTCCCGGTAATTCCCGATAACTTCAAAATTACGATGCTAAAAACAGCGGAATGTCATTGAAGAAATCGGCAAAAACTGCGAATGGCCCCAGGCCCTTGCGTTA
>CALUGU010000034.1 GCA_944320255.1 uncultured Prevotella sp.
CCGGCATGTCAGACGTTATCGTCATGCCGTGGTGCATGAAGAAAGATCCGAAGAGCGTCTGGTTGCCGCGGTTGGCGGGGAAGGTCTCGTTGCGCAGCTGGTCGGGGTTGAGGAACTTCGCCTCGTCCATTATCAGGTAGTCGAGCGACATCGAGTTGCTCGTGCCCGTGCGGTCCTGGCTGATGATGTTGCAGACCGAGCCGTTGTAGAACGCGATGGTGTTCTCCCAGTTCGCCGGCTGGAAGTAAGGCTGCTTCCAGTGCAACGCCTTCCACGGCTTGCGCCCCACGATGTAATGCACGTCGCGCTTGAAGCCCCACCTTTCGAGGTGGATGAGCATCGAGGGCAGGATGTTCGTCAGGCAACGCTTCACCGACGGGGCTACGAAGCCGCCCGACGAGCCGGGCATCCCCTGCACGCCGGTGAGCAGCCTGCCAGCCTGCACCGCGCCCTTGCCGAAGCCGCGCCCGCAGACGGCCACCTCGTCCCTCGTGTTCATGGCCAGGAGGAACTGCTGCGCCTGGTTGAAATACTGCACGTCAGCCATCTGCCACCTCCTCGAAGTCAGCGTCGTCAACCGCCATGTCGTCCTTGCGCCCGTACTTCCGCAGCATGTCCTCGATTTTCTTCCTCGGCGTCTTCTTAGCCTCGGGGATGACGATGCTGATGTTGTCCGTCATCTCGAACGTCTGCGGGATGATGCGGTCGAGCTGCAGGTCGATGGGGTCTTCCTTGTCGGTCTTGTTGTTGAGTATAAGGTTCTTCTGCATCGACGCCACGGCCCGCCACTCCCCGGCGCGGCGCGCCGCCTTGTGGTCGTCCATAATCATGGTGTTGATGCGCCACCGCCAGAACTCCTTGTTAGACTGCTGCAAGTCTCCGATGAGAGCCTTCACCAGCTGTATGTCCTCGTAAGCCTGCGTCTTGCGCACGTTCCACATCTTGCGGTCGTAGTCCACGAGGTCCGCCGTCTGCTTCGACGGGAACTGCAGCCAATACGTGTACAGGCCGCGCAGTCTCATTATGCGGTCGATGAAGGCGTCCGGGAGCTTCTCCTCCCTAAGCTCCGATATGTCGAGCGGAAGCCTCTTGGCGTATTCGTCTATGTTGAGCGGTGCTTTCATTGTTCCTCCAAGTCGTCGAGCATGCGGTTCATCGAGGCGAAGCACGAGCGTATCGCCTCGGGCGAGCCGGCGTTGGCCAGCTCGATGTTGTTGCGCCTAAGCCTGCCGGCGGTAGCCGACATGCCCCGCAGGAACGCCCTGCGCTCACGGGTGCCGTGCCGCGCCAGCCTCGCCTTCAGCTCGTCCTCGTCAAGGTCGAGCACGGCGGCAATCTGCGACGGCGGCGTCAGCGCCGCCGCCATCTCCTCAATCCTTTCAATCAGTTCCTTTTCTTCCATACACGGTAAGGCTTGTGTCGATAAGTCTTTCAACGCCGCCGGCCAGCGAGGCGAACACCCCGGCGTCCGTCGTCACCAGCGTGCACTCGGCGCGTCCGCCGTAAGTGTTGTTCTGGCTGGAGTGCACGGCCACGTTGAACGCCCCGCCCGAGACGAGCACCACCTTCGAGTGGTTCTCGGTGAGGCATATGCGCTCGAAGCACGAGCGTATGAGCTTGTCGAGGCGGTAGGTCTTCTTAGACGCCTTAAGGTCGGCGATGAGCGTCGCCGACCTTACCACCCCCCTCTTGCGCAGGTTGTAGAACGCCGAGAGGAACTCCGCCGACGTTGAGAACGTAGACACCACCACGTCCGACGGCCCCGCCTGCGCCAGCAGCCACTCGATGACGCCGAAGGTGTGCAGCCCCCGCCCGAGGTAGGCCTGCGTGGGCTGCTCGTCGAGCGGCTTAAGGATGTCACTTGCCTTCATCGCCCTGCGCCATGTCGAAGTTGTTGCTGCGCAACCACGCCGCGAGGTCGTCGCTCACGGCGGCGTTGTATTCTATGAGGATGTCAACGCGCTGCTGTATCTTCCCGTGCAGCGCATCCAGTTCCGCGCCGCCGGCGGCGGCAAGCAGCTCGTCGTATTTCTTGCGCGCCTTGGAGATGTACGCCCTCGCCGACTGCACCGAGGTGTCAGCCCCTGCGTGACCGGCGCCGCCGTCCTCGCCTGCCTTGTAGGCGTCGTACTTCGCCATGTCCGTCTTATATGCGGTGTAAGCCTCGCTCATGAATTTCAGGTATTCGTACCTGTCGCAGGGCGCGTCGAGCGTCTCCACGGTAGCCCTCGCCTCCTTGATGGCCTTGTACCGTTCGGCGTTGATGTCCCACAGCCCCTGTATTTCGGGCGGCAGGCTGTCGTGGTCGGCGCGTTTCCCGAGGCGCAGCTGCCCGGCGTCGCGCTCATCAACGGCGTCGTCGTCCGTTTCGGGCTTGCCTTCGGCTATCAGACCGTCGATTTTTGCTGTCACCGCCTTGTCCATCCTGTGCACTTCGGCCAGCGTCAGCCCGTCGAGGCGGTACTTCAGGTGCTTCTTCAGCTCGTAGACCACCTTCTGCTCCATCCGCTTGGGATTGCGCAGGATGCGCTGGTGCATCGCCCTGTTCTTGTTGATGCGCAGCAGCAGGTCGGCGCCCTTGATTACCTGTTCCCCCGTCCTGTCCTCAAGGAGAAGGAACTTCTGTATCTGTTCGGTGAATTTCTTGTCAATCATAATCTGGGAAAAATAAAAGCGGCGACGGCTTCACAGTCGCCGCCGCCGTAACGTAGTATTATAACTCAAAAACAATTACTAACCTCCTACTCCTGGAGTTTCTTCTTCTTCTTCTTCCTCTGGCGTCACCTCGCCGGTCGCCCCGCTGACGTCGCCGTCGCTCGTTGCGATCTTTCCCGGGTAGAAAGGCGCCGGGATGGTGTCCTCGCACGCTATTGTGAACGTGATGGCGTTGGTGTCCTCCACCGTCGAGCCTGTCGCCAACGCCGGAGAGATGTCAACGTTGAACATCTGGTTACCGATAAGGCGGTACTTGCCGTTGCGTTGCGGCACGAGGAAGATGCAGTCGTCGTTCACCAGTTCGGCGGCGAGTGCCGTCTGCTTCTCCTCCGAACCCGGCACGACAGCCGTGTACGTGTTGCGGAAGAGGTAAGCGCCGTAAGTCCCGACGCGTTCGCTTGCGATGTTGTTCTGGTTAGGCACAAGCTCCACCTTGAGCCACTTCTTGTCGGCCGCCAGCGTGAAGTCGCCCTTTACCTTGGCCACTTCTTCGAGCGTCGCCGTGTCGGCGTCAGGCCATTCCGGCCATGCCGTGATGTTCGCCTTGCGGACAAGGTACATGTGGTTACGTGTGCCCGGAAGGCTCTTCTGCCCCTTGCATGAGGGAAGATCCTCGTAGAGGTCCCTATCATCTGCGCAAACTTTTGCCATAGTCTATGAATTTAAATGTTTAACAATCATTAGCCGCCGACTCCGGGCGTTTCTTCCTCTTCCTCCTCTTTCTGTGCGGCGGGCTGTGCCACGAGCAGCATCTCAGGCGAGATGGTCTCGAACTGCACACCGAAGAACATCGAGGCCACGAAGTCGAGCCAGAAGTGCGAAGTCAGCGACTTCTGCACCTCGAACGTCACGCCCGCGCCCCTCGTAGCGATGCCGACGAGCAGGTTGCGCCTCGGCGTAACCAAGAAGAAATCCTTGGGCACGCACGACAGTCCCACCATCTTGCACTTGCCGCCAGAGCCTTCAACGGTTGACTTGTCGAACTGCGTGTTGTACGGCAACGAGCCGTGGTTGTCCTGGTAAGACCTCTCGTAGAGCAGCTTCGTGTCAACGTTCATGAACATGCACGTGTCCTGATCCTTGAGCTTGTGGTGCGTAGCGTCGAAGACGTCGTTGACGGTGTCCTCGGCGTTCTCGCGCGTCACAGTCTCGATGTTCACGAGGTTCTTGTTGGCCGTCGAGATGGTCGCCGCCGTGATCTCCTTATCGACGATCGTCTTGAAACCGTCGAACAGGTCGGCGGTAGTCGTACCCGATGAGTTGCGCTTCGCCGTGAATATCGACTCATACAGGTGCTCGCCGAGCTTTCCCATCAGGAAGGCGCACACCGCCTTTGTGATGGGCACGTTCTTCAGGCCGTCGCCCTGCACGATGTTCGAGCCGTAGATGCTCTGCACGACAGAGTTCGGGTCGAAGCCCTTGACGCACGAGCCGAGGAACGTCTCCAGCTCGCGCCCTGCTATCTTCACGTCGTTGTTGTCAATCTGCTTCGGGTTGTACGGAGCCAGCTGCATGTCGCCTTCGAGCTGCCCCACAACCTCCTTGTATCTCACGTCCTGCCTCAGTGACACGAACGGAAGGATTTTCTGGAGGCCGTAGACCGGCATCATCAGAAGCTCCTTGCGGTACTTAACGAACGACTTGTTAAGCGTGTCAGGCGTTATTACTACTTCTCCTTGCGTGTTAGCCATAATTTTAAACTCCCATTACTGCGTTAAACAATTTGATACCAGCCTCATTGTCGGCCATCTCTACTGTCGGCTCTCCAGCCGGGTTGGTGTCGGCTTGTGCGCCCGGGGCGTCCTTGAGGTTCTTGATTGTCTCCTCGCAATCCTTCACCTTGTCCTCAAGCTCCTGCACCTTGGCCTTGACATCCGACAGCTCGCCCTCGGCCTTGCCGAGTTCTGCCTTGGTGTCAGCCAACTTGCCCTCCATGTCGGAGGCGTGCTTCTCCAGCTTCTCCATGTCCTCTACCGAAAGGCTCACGTAGCCGTCCTTCTCCTCGATGCCCGGATAGCCGAGAATCTCTGCAACTTTAGAAAACTTCTTGCTCATAACTTTTTTCGCCGCCTGGTTGTTACGGAAATGCTCTTTGAGCCCCTGCCAGGTCTTCGCAAGGAAGCTCTCAGTTGGATTGCCCTCGCCGTCGGCCACGGCGTTGCCGCTGTCAGTCCTGACGGGAAGGGCAGGTAAGCCAAATTCCTTGATTATGTTGTTAAAATAATTGTCAGCCATTGCCACCACCTTGGCATCCTCCTCGTCAGCCCTTACCGAGTCGATGAGTCCGAAGGCCTTGGCTTCGTCGGCGTTGATCCACGTCGCCTCCTTCATCTTTTCGAGGCAAACCTGCATCGGCTTGCCCGATTTCTCGGCGTAGATTGAAGCCATCAGGTCGTCGATGGTGTTCAGGTTCTTTCGCTCCTTCTTGTACTTGGCGATGATGCTGTCAAGCTCCTCCTTGTTCGCCATCCTCCATTCAAGCACAGGCGTTGAGCTGTTATGGATGAGGATCAGCGAACCCTTAACCATGTCAACAGTCTTCGCCCCCATTGCTATTACGGTGGCAATGGAGGCGGTCATGCCCACGATGTGGGCGTGCACCTTGCCGTGGTCCTTGAAAGCCTGGTATATTTCCAAGCCCTCGGCCACGGAGCCGCCTGGGGAGCAGATGGCAACATCCACTTCCTTATCCTTGTACTGGTTAAGGAAGTGTTCAACATCGTCGGCCATGACTCCCCACCATGAGCCGACGACACCTCTTATCTTTATGTGGTATTTCATGCCAGTCACCTTTGTTTCCGGCAAAGGTAACATATAAGAAAGGTGAAAAAAATACTGTTAATCAGCGATTAGCGGTATTCTAAGCCTGTCAGAGTACGTAACGGTCAGCTCCCTGAGCTGGCTGTTGCTGTTGCTCGACGAAAAGGCCTGCGATTCGGCGACTACCGGGAAAGGCCTTTCAGAAGAGCCGATAAGCATCAGCGTGCCGTCGGCAAGGCGGACGGTGAAAACCGGCGTAGGCGGATAATCATACCTGCAAGTCTCCCTGAAAGTGAGTTTTGCGGTGAAAATCTCCACTTTATCCTCGATTTTCGACGAAATTTCCAAGTCACCGGGAACTTCCATCGCTATTTTCGTCCAATTTGTGCCGGGCATCATTGTTATGACATCGCCTATCCGATATACGTCGCCCAGATCCTTTGCGTCGTTGAACCAAACTTCGACAACTTTCTTGTTCTTCATAACTTTTCCAATTTTTTCAGGTTGTACGGTATTGTACGGTGGTGTACGCCGTTGTACGGTGCTGTACAAAAACAGCTGTAAAGTAGTAATCTTTTTGCTCCATTTTAACATTTAATCAGTCGTGTATCCGTCTCTTTCTCCTGAGGTCTACTCCTTTCTTGAGGTACGAGTCCCTCATGCGGTAATAACGCTGCCTGATAGTCCAGGCGTAGTCGATGCTTATGCCGTGCATCTCGCACCATGAGTAGATGGCCTTCATGATGGAGCATCCAACGTCCGAGAGGTCGTTGAGTTCAGCCCACATATTCATCTTGAATGTGTCGTTGATACATTCGGCGACAGCCTTCTTCCCATGTGTTCCGAGATAGTTGTACAGCATCGGGTCTTTTGCCTTAGAGTCGGGAATGGCGATGGCCACCTCCTTGTCACTGTGTGGTTCCGGCGCCGCGCCGGGTTGTTTTTGAGTGAAACGCCTGATTGTCGCGTTCTCAATGCTTTGCGCAGGGAACACGACAGGGTTTCCGAAGCTGTGGACGAGCCACTCCTTGATGAACGGCTCCACTTCAATGTAAACTACGAAATTGCTCATACCTAATTAATTAATAATATGGCAAATATAGCGATTTATTCCCAAAACGCCGATTGATTACTCGATTAATGCGTAGTTTGCGTTAGAAAAGCTCACAGTATTATTGAAAACTTTATATCGAATGCTCGACCTCGAACACAGCCATACAGGTCAAGTTTACCGTTCTTTTTCTTTCTTCCCCAAATTCTTTTTCCTCTTCTGTTTTAGTTTTGCTACGAAAATTTTGTTACGTTTGTAACATTGATAAGAAACAGACATAAGTCGTTGATATTCAACAACGTACATCTTCGTGTCAAAACGCTGTAACAAAAATAATCAGCCGTATCAAACTTATTTTCCAAGGCACGCTCAACCGTTGAATGTTAATAAGTGTAATCTGTAACGAACTCAAAAAAGTTTGTTACGGGTTTGTTTCTTAAGTTTGTAACTTTGATACTTTGCTTTAACTCTTTCATTTTCAATGTTTTAAGTTTTTCACCAACACTCTGTTACAAAGTAACAAAAGTTTAGTACAAAAAATAAATTGGGAGTGAAGAGGGAGAACGGCCAAAGCGGCCATTGGCAATGGAAAAAGACCGCGCCGGCAGAAAACTCTGGAAAAAATCATTACAAACGTGCCGTGGGTAAAATAATAAAAGCCACGCTACCTTCACAGGCGGCGTGGCTCACAAATGATTAAAGTATGGATATATGAAAGTCCAATGTCCTTGTCGTTTTCCCCCATAGTCTTTTCATTTAAGTTAAATGAGAAAATTTGAGGAAATTTTCCGTTTTTTTCCTTTGATTTCCCTGTTCCCCTTGGGCACGTCTCGTTCGTTACGGCGAGGCTGTCTGCGGTGTTCTTCGTCTCCACGTACCGCTTGCTCTTTTATCTTTGTCATTGCTCATTGCCTTTAATGTCCTTGTTGCTTAAAACGGCCTGTCGTCCGTCGTGTCGTAGTTGTCAGGCAGGAATGAGGCCGGCTCGTCGTCATCCTCTTTCTTGATGAAGTCCTTAAGGTTGGGCACGGCCTTCATATATATCATTTCGACAGGGCCTTGCTCTCCTTGTGCGTTTGTGTCGCGCCTTAGGATGCGTCCTGATGCGTTGCGGTAACATTCAGGGTTGAGTTCCTCGATCCATGGGCACAGCTCGACGAACGCTTTTAGTTTCTTGGTGACGCTCTGCGTCGTTATCTTGCTTACGCCGCTGAAGTTCTTGAAATCGTAATAAGCCTTTTCGCGCACGATGAAGGTGTTAAGGTGTCCGCTCTCCGGTGCGAAGTAAGAGTTTGCCCATTCCTCGAAGTTCGCTCCCATGTCGGCCTTATGCTTGCGTATCATTATGTTGCGCATCGGCGATTGTATTTTGTCCGGCTTGCCTATGAGCGAGAGGTACCAGCTGCAGCACTGCATCAGGAAATTAATGTCTGCGTTCCATTCTTCCTCGGTGTACGCCTCGTCGTACAGGCTTTTGCCGAAGTCGTCCCGTATGGATCTGCTTTCCTGGTAATCGTTTTCCTCGGTTTTCTGATGATAGTAGTCGGAGAACACCATGTATATCAGTCGCCCCTCGGTGGACTGGTTGAACTCCGTCGGCACGTAGTTCGTCGTGAAGGCCAGTTTGGGCGACTGGCTGAAGGGTATGGTGAAGCTCCTGTTGTTTTTCGGGTTGACGGTCATGTCGCTCGTTATGTTGTCGTAGAAGATGTCGGTGTTGAGATACCTGTCGCAGTCGTCGATGAAGAGCATCTTGGTGTGCTTTGTCACCTGGTCGAAGACGTGCGGGTTGTCCATCAGCTTGGGGTTGCGCCCGGAGAGCTTGACGGTGGAGATGAACTTGGAGAGGGTTGTGAAGAAGAAGGACTTTCCCGAACGCCCGTTGCACTCGCCGAGTTCGCCTATCTTGTTGTCGAGTGCCATCGGCGCCCAGGCGCGGCTCGGGTCTTTGTACTGGTGCAGCATGTAGCCGATGGTGAACATCTTGTTAAGCAGGCACATCTTCTGCTCTTCAATCTCGTATTCGGCCAGCCCCTCGCCGTCTATCCTGAACCTGTTTCTTTCGTAGTAGTCAGTCCTATCCTTGTCACTCCTGTTGGAGAAGTTCGCTTCGAGTTCCTTCCGCCAGTGCAACCTTGACGTGTTTATGAGGTACTTGAAGAAGTTGCTGCCCATGCTGTTTATCGTCAGCTTGTAAGACACGCTTCCTTCCTCGTCCACAGTCCTTTCCACGTTGAAGAAGTCGGGCAGCCTCTTGAAGTTGTGCTTGATGACGTTGTCCTGCCATACGTAGTTGTTGATGGCGTCCTTGCCGGCCACGTATTCCTTCATGCCGCCCGGCGTAACCTCCACCGTCATGTTCTGGAAAAAGAAGATTTGCGTCTTCGCCGTGCAGTTGGTGAAGTCGAGTTCTATTTCCTGAAGGCTGTCGAGGGCCGCCGGCGACAACCTCGGCGTGTTGAGCACGAGGTTTCTTATGTCGCGCTTCTCCGCCCTCTCTACTACCCATCTCCTTGCGAAGTCCCTCATGTCGCGTGTGGTCACCTTCTCAACGGAGTTCCCGTTTATCCTGATATATTGAGGTGTCACACTGTTCTCGTCGTGCAAGATGTAGTAGCCGTTCATGTTGAAGAAGTAGTAAAGGCATTCGGTGTCTATGCTGTGGTCCCACTTGGCGGTCTTCTTGTTCAGCACCGACACCCAGAACCTCGCCGGCAACGCCAGCGTCATAAGAGCCTTGAAGTCCTTTTTAGTGCCCCTCAGCTCCATCCAGTCCCGGAAGTCCTTGCGTCCCTTGCCCCTGTTGTCATGGTAAGAGCCAAGCCATTCGGGCAGCCAAATGGTGTGTATGTCGATGAAGCGCAGGGCGAGCTCCTTGCCCTTGCGCTTGCCGGTCTCGTCGATGTCGGGGATGTTGTAAAGCACCTCGACGTATTTCATAATCTCACGGTATTCAGCCTCCGACAGGCGGTAGGTCTCCGAGTTGAACCACAGCGGGTGGTAGCCCAGGCTCTTAACGCACAGCGAATCCCTCTCGCCCGAGCAGATGAACGCCTCCGGAAGTTTCTTCTCCTTGTAAACCTCGCTCTCGTTAGTCCTCGTCTTCTCGAATATCGCCTGTTCCTTGCTGTTGAAATCGTGGTAGGCCTGCTTCAGCTCCGCCAGTCCGTTGATGTACATCTTCGGCTTCACGCCCTCGGGCCAGTAGCTGAACCTCCAGCCCTTGTCGAAGTTGAGCGGCTCGTATATCTTGAAGAACTTCACCTCCTCGTCTTGCCCCTCGGCGGGGCGCACAAGGCATTCCCTCGCGAAGATCGGGTAATGCTCGTTGCTGCCCTTTATCTTCGCCACACGGTCTTTGACGTACCTGACAGCCTTGACTGAGTGCCAGTGCAGGGCGTCGGCGTCCTCCTGCGTGACGAGCGGGCCGAGAACCTTCAGCTCGTAGTCGGTGAAGCCCTCGTTGAACTCGAAGTAACGCTGGCCGTCCTTTTCGTCAACCCTCGCCGGGCGTTCCGAGAAGGTAGGCTTGTTGACGCTCCTGTCGAGCTGGTCGGTGACGCCGTACTTGGCCGCAAGCTGCAGGACGGCCTCGTTGAACCTGTACGTCCCCGACTCGCGCATATAAAGGTCGATGGGGCTTTCCGCCCTTCCCTCGCCCCCGAAGTCGGTGACTTTCCAGACGCCGTTAACCTCCCTGAGGCACGCCGACGGCGTCTTCTCGTTGCGTATCGCGAAGTGCTTGTTCTTCACTCCCACGCAGTCCTTCGCCTGCGGGTAAAGGTCGAGGATGATGTCAAGTCCCCCGTGTGTGGCTTCATATATTTGTTCTACTTTAATCATGGTGAAAAAAACTTTTCTACAAAAGTATCTTAGGCAACCAGGCGGGAAAAACTCAAAAGAACAGCTGCACTGCGAAGTTGAAAATCGAGCGCAGCCTTCTCACTTGCGGGCAGTCAGCCTCCTTGAAGTCCGTCACGAAAATAGTCCGTGCGTCCGTGTCGATGAGAAATCCTTTCCGTCGAAGCCTGTATATAAGGTT
Organism: uncultured Prevotella sp.; assembly: GCA_944320255.1. Classification (GTDB taxonomy): domain Bacteria; phylum Bacteroidota; class Bacteroidia; order Bacteroidales; family Bacteroidaceae; genus Prevotella. Next base: position 10,569 of record CALUGU010000034.1, read on the forward strand.
ATTTCTCTTCGTCCCCATGTTCCAAGTCGTATTGTTTCGCCCTTGTGTAATGCCATCCGTTGAACATCACGTCATACGTGCGGCTCGTCCGGGCTTCCTCCAAGCCCTTCTTCGTCATCGGGCGGATGTACGCCTTGCCGCTGCTTCTCCACAAGATGGCGACGTCTCCTTTCTTGTCGTATCCAAGGCCGAAAGCAACCAAGCCTCTTTCAATCCTCACACGCTTAAGCTCGGCGTTGGACGGTATCCTTTTCTCAAACTCGGCAACGCTCATCTTTTGCGTCGCCGTTGCATTTTTTGCACTTGTCATATTCCACGTATCTTTTAAGAGTTAAACAAAATCTTCCGTTAATGCAGTTGATGGCAAACTTGCAAGCGGCACATTCCTCAGGCATGTCAAAACAGCTTATTGTCAACGGCCAGCTTTACAAGTTTCCTCCTGTTGTCAAGCCCCAGCCTCCGGGTGACAGTCCATATCTGTGTGTTCACCGTGTTCCGGCACTTGTGCAGCTTGTCGGCTATCTCATCGATGGTGTAACCCTGCACGTAGAGTTTCACCACCTCTTTCTCCGCCTTGCTGAAAACGGTCTTGCAGTCAGGCCTGCAGATGACATTCTCGTCAGGGCATATCCCGCGCAACGGGCAACTGACTTCTTCGAGGTTGAGGAAACCTTCCTCCACGTCGAACTTCTGAAGGTTGTCCGATCCCATGTTGCAGCGGATGAACCTGTTGACGATATTGAAGTTCATAATCCACTTGTTGAAGTCGAGATTTTGGAACGTTTCCCTCAACCGTTCGTATGCTTTCGGGAACATTCTAATGATTTTATCCCTTACCAGCTCGATGATGTCATTGTCTTTAGTGGAGAACATCCTGCATTCGTTCCCCTTCCTGAGCCATACGTTGCCGTCAGCCCCGACAAAAAACTCTATATTTTCCATAATCCCTCGTTTATGACTTTAGTGATTGCTTCCGTTTCCAGTTGTTTCATTTTGCTTCTGGCATTTAATTTTGCGACAATGGTCGAATAATTCACGTCGAACCGCTTGACAAGGAAAGAAATAAACCGCCCCTTGTCTTTTTTCGTCAGGTTCTTGTAGTAAACACGGATGTCTAAATCCTTTTTTTCAACAACTTCCATTTGCATATTAGAAATTATGTGATTAATTTTGTGCGCAAATATACAACAAAAGTTGTAAAACATCGAGTAATCACTATGTAAATAATAGTAAGCACTCGATATTTAACATTCGTTTAATGTAGTATTTATTAAAAACAATATGTTATGACTTTCAATTCTAAGAAGCTCCTGGAGCTACACAAACAGTCAGGTGAGCGCTCGGTGGATTTCTCACGAGCCATTTTCGGTAAGAACAGTTCGTTGGGTCCGACTTACTTCAACGGTAAGACGGAAATCAACACGAGGCATCTTGAAGCGATGGTGCGCCATTACAATGTGCCCTTCGAGTATTTCTTCGACGACGCCCAGGCGGGTTCTACAACCAATATGGGCAACATCGTGTCCCACAACAGGCTTGGAGTCGGCAACCTGAACATCAACAACGACGTCAAGCTGCTTCAACAGACAATATGCCGTCTTGAAAAAGAGTTGGCCGAGAAAAACGAGATGATAGATTGGCTTAAGAACCAGTTCAACAACCTTTCAGAGATGTTGAAAGAGTCCCGTCAAGGCACGGCTAAAAGTGAGACAGAAGTAGGACAAAACCAATAAAACAACCAAAGAGGGATACCTGATTAATTAATAATGTGTTGTTAAAGGAGTGGGTGGTGTTAGCAATTTGTCGTAGAATATCGAGTAATAACTATAATTCTATCGAGTTGTTATGTCTGCCCGCTCCAGTCATCCCGACAAGAAGCGAAAAGATTGGGTTTCGGTAATATGCCGAAACCCAATCTTTTTTCGTTTACATAAACCTTAACACGCAGAAAAACGCAAATGTAAAGCTCAAAAAAAGAGCCATAAAGTTGCATTATATTGAAACCTTTGTTGTATTTGCACCATGAAAAGGAAGATAAGAACCTACGATTAATGAATTATCCGCAATTTGCCTACAAATTTTGCGTCTCTACATTGTTTGATTGCCAACATTACAAGTGATTTATAGAATGAATGCGGACATTCATATACTATTAACGCAAGTTCCTTATTAAGGAAAAATCCTTTGCAGACTATTTTCACCGCTTGTAAAAACTACTATTATACAGAACTCACGTACTATTTATGGAGACAAACAATCATCAAATAATTGATTACAGTGCCGAACTTGCCAAAGAGTTTGGTGCTCCGGGCACTCCCGAACGTGCAAAGTTCGACGAGGAGGCTTATGAGTTTTACACGTCGCAAATACTGCTCGAAGCAAGAAAGGAGGCGAAAGTGACGCAGGCCGAACTCGCAAAGCGCATAAATGTGACAAAATCGTACATCTCAAGGATAGAGAAGGGGCTGATAACTCCGAGCGTGGCCACGTTCTACCGGATAATGAACGCCTTGGATATGCGCGTGGAAGTGGTGCGCCCCATAGGCTGACGTATTTACGAAAAGGGTGAAAAGAAAACGCCGCGCGGCGTCCTGCGGGGACGCTGCACGGCGTTTTTTATAATCCAAAATTTTGCTGACGGGGCACAGCCTCATTCGCAGACTGTCATTTACTGACGGCTCTGTTTATCCAGTCGGCGATGTCTTGCATCACTTCGGGCGACACGGTTTCCTCGATTTGGGCGTATTCCGTAGGCTGGCCGGTCGCGCAATGCTGGAAGAGATGGTTCAGCGCGGGATATTCTTTTACCATATTCTTGGCGTTGACAGGCAACAGGCGGCGTATGGCCGCGAGGTTGTCGGCAGCTATCACTTGCACGTCTTTGCTTCCGTTGACAGCCATCACGGGGCACTTCACGGCGCGGATGTCGGCCGACGGGTCGTAACCTACAAAGTATCTTAGCCACGGCGTACTCTTCCCCAGCGACTTGGCAAGCTCTTGCACGAGCAGTTCGGGCAGGGTTACACCCGTCTGCATGGCTATTTCAGTTACTTTCATTGTGGGTTGTGAGACCTTTTCGCCTGAAGCCATGACGTCGAACACCTTGTCGAGTACCTTGCAGAAGCCGTCAGTAATATCGGCAGGCACGCCGCTTTGGGTCAGTCCCATGCGGTTCTGTGCAAGCAGGATGTCCTTTCCGCTAACGCCCGGCCCGGCCATGCTGACGATGAAACCGGCCTTGCCACGCGCCCCAAGCATGAACGCTATGGCGCCGCCTTCACTGTGGCCAAGCACTCCCACGCTGCCGAACTTACCCGTCTGCCGCGCAAAATCCACAGCCGCCAAGGCGTCCTTCATATTGGTTTCGGTCGTCATTTCATCCGTGTCACCGGTTGACTTGCCCACGCCACGGTCGTCATAACGCAGCGAGGCTATGCCGTTCCGCGCCAGGTGGTCAGCCAAGACGAGGAAAGGTTTGTGGCCGAACACCTCCTCGTCGCGGTTCTGTTGCCCGCTCCCTGTCACCATTACGACTACGGGCACGTTGCTCTTCTCCATCTTTTCATAGCCCACGGGATATGTCAGCGTGCCGCAAAGCACGGCGTTGTCCGCCGTGTTGGTGAATGTCACCTCCTCGGTTGCGTAAGGATACGGCTCGCTTGGCGTCTGCGGGCGGTTGCGTTCCACCCCGCCGGGCTTCATGTCGAGCGGGAATGACATCCCGCTTTGTGTGAATGTGCCCTTAAGCATGCCGTCTTTCAGCTCGCCTTCATACGCCGCCATGATGGCCGCCACGCTGATTTTCACCTTCACGCCGTCAGTGACGGTTATCTCCGCAGGCATGCCTTCCACCCCCTGATCGGGGCTGTCGAGTGTGCAGGCGAACGCACCGCCGTCGGTTTTAGTGATGTTGAACACGATGTTAAGCTGCGTCCCCATAACGTCGAGCTTGCCCGTCCAGCTGCCATCGACGGTTTGCGCCGACGCTGCAAGGCTGAACATTAAGGCGGAAATAAATGTTATGATTTTGTTCATAAAGGTTTGTTGTTTAATAAGAAATACCGTTCGTATGCAAAAATAACAAATAAACAGCAAACACACAGCCTTTATATAAATAAAAAAACGATGTTTACAGGAATGTAAAACCCCGGAAACCTTGTTGCGGTTTCCGGGGTTTTATTATTTCGCCATGCGCTCATTCAGCCGCATGGAGGCAATGCTTGAGATGCAATTAGTATCGAGTAACCCTGACTAAAAGGTTTGCCTTGGTCTGCGTCAAGTCCATGGATTGGCCGTTATAGATGTCAAAGAGCTTCTCATCGCCTTCGTAAACGGCTGCGAAATACAACTGAAGCTCAACAGCCTTGTGACCGCTGATGTAGCCGAACGTGGCCCATGACTGCCAGAACAATATCCTTATATTCTGATGGGTTTCGCCTCCGTAAGTCAAAGACGGTATCTCCACCACTCCGTTAACCAACAGGGCGGCGCCGTCCTGGGCAACGTTGTTGATGAGGTAAGAGCCCCTTATAATCTGCGCCGGGCCGTTCTCGATGGCCATCTTCATGTCTTTGTACTTTTCGGGGAACTCCTTTGCCAGCACACGACCGGGCACGTTGCTTATCATATAAGTGGAATCGGTCTCGAAACGGCCTATCACACCTACGACGGAATCAGTCTTTTCAGCCACGTTCTTGCCGTCAATCGTGTCGTTGTAGAAATAAATCTTGTTCTCCAAACGCCAGTCGCTGGTCACACTGCCGGTGTAAGCGCCGGAGATACTTGTACGGTAAGCGCTCTCAACTTCAGGGTCGAGACCGCCGCCACCGTCGTTGTTGATGCACGATGTTACCGACATTGTGCCGCAAAGACACACGAGAATGACAAATAACTTGTTAAATGCTTTCATTGCTTTTATGCTTTTTTTATTGTTCATTTTTAATAAAACACATAGTAAAGGACAAACCTTGCGCCTGTATGTGAAAAATTATCGTCTGTAGTCATTTTACGTCCTACGCGCCAAACACACGACGCCTGCGGTGCTTACAGGCTGTGGGCTTCGCCTCGGAGCAGGTTCATGAACTCCTGGCGGGTCTTCGCCTGGTTGAACGCTCCGGAGAAATCGCTCGTGGTAGTGATGGCGTTCTGCTTCTCCACACCGCGCATCTGCATGCACATGTGCTTGGCTTCCACCACCACCATGACGCCCAGCGGCTTGAGCGTTTCCTGTATGCAGTCCTTTATTTGCAGGGTAAGGCGTTCCTGCACTTGCAGCCTGTGGCTGTATATATCGACAACGCGCGCAATCTTGCTCAGCCCTGTTATGTAGCCGTTAGGTATGTAAGCTACGTGCACCTTGCCGTAAAACGGTATCATATGGTGCTCGCACAAAGAGAAGAAATCTATGTCCTTGACGATTACCATCTGGTCGTATTTCTCGGCGAACAATGCGTCAAGCAGCACCTTGTGGGCGTCCTGCGTGTAGCCGCGGGTGAGTATCTGCATGGCCTTCGCCACACGCATGGGCGTCTTTAGGAGGCCTTCGCGGCTTGGGTCTTCGCCCAACAACTTGATTATGCTTTCGTAGTGAGAAGCGAGGTCGTCAAGTCCCTCGCGGAATTCTGTTTCGGGATTCATCTTGATTTATGTTTGTCCATGTCTTACCGGAGCCGCGCCAACAGCCCCGACGCACATTGGCCAACCGCCAATCCACGCCGGAAGGCACTTCCGGCAACCACAAAAATAAAGTTGCGTGGTTAATATCTTACTGTTATTTTGCCCTTCACGATGCACGCCTGGCGGTAACCCATACCCTTGATTTCCTGCAACACCTCGTTGGCTTCCTGGTAAGTGCGGAAGTTGCCGACGCGGCAAATCCACCGGGGGGAATAAAAATGCACGTAAATCGGAAGGTCGGGGAACCTCATCTTGATGGCGTTGCCTATGCGTTCGGCCCTCTGCCTGTCGGCCCTTGAGTTGCCCCCGCTGTAAGCCTGCACACGATAGCCGGTGATTTTGCGGCCTCCGCGCATCACTTTCTTCGACGTGTCCACCGTCGGAGACTCGCTTTCCGCGCTTTCCCTTGCCACCGTCGCGCGGTTGGCGTGCGTGGTTTCGGCAGGCGTCCTGTCAGCCTTCTCACTGCGTGCGGCGGGCTTCGCCTCCCTGACCGGCGCCGTATTAACCTTTTCGGAAGGCGTCGGAGCGGGCTGGCTTCTTGTGAGTTTGGCGTTGTTAACCAATTCGTCGATTTCAGGACTTTGCGTCACGGTGACAGTTCCTTGCCCGCTTTTGCCTTCCCTAAGCCCGCCAAGGAAAGCCTGCGCGGCCGACTGCTGTGCAAAACCCAATGCAAAAAGTAAGATGACGGCGAATTGTCTCATTTTCTTAAATTATTAATGTGAATGAAAAACAAAACTTAAGAGCTGTGCGGAAGCCGCAACGAGTGCGCCTGTCCGCCAGCCCTTTTGTCGTTGATGCGTTTATTTCCAAGCGTCGATGATGCCCTTGAAGTCGGCAGCCTTCAGTGAAGCTCCGCCGATGAGTCCGCCGTCGATGTCGGGTTTGGCGAACAGTTCGGGGGCGTTGCTTGCCTTGCAGCTTCCGCCGTAAAGGATTGTCGTGTCGTCGGCCACGGCCTTTCCGTACTTGTCTGCTATGATGCTGCGGATGTAGGTGTGGATTTCCTCTGCCTGTTCAGCCGTCGCAGTCTTGCCCGTGCCGATAGCCCAGATGGGTTCGTAGGCGATGATTATGTTCTTGAACTCCTCCTCGGTGAGGTTGAACACGCTGCCTTCAAGCTCGGCTTTCACCACGTCGTTCTGCTTGCCGGCTTCCCTTTCTTCGAGGCTCTCGCCGATGCAGAAGATTACTTTCAGTCCGTTCTTGAGTGCGAGGAGCACTTTCTCCTTGAGTATTTCGGGAGTTTCGGCGTAATATCCGCGGCGCTCCGAGTGGCCGAGTATTACGTATTGCGCGCCCGTGCTCTTAACCATCTCGGCTGAAACCTCGCCCGTGTAGGCGCCTTTTTCCTTGTCGGCGCAGTTCTCGGCGCCAAGTCCGATGACGTCTTGGTTGAGGAATTGTGCAATGCTTGCCAGATGGATGAACGGCGTGCAGATGATTACGCCGCAGTTGGGCTTCTCGTTCGTGAGCGTGTCGTTAAGTTCCTTTGCAAGGGCTATGCCGTCTTGCAAGTTCATGTTCATTTTCCAGTTACCTGCTACAATTTTCTTTCTCATAGTCTTTTTGCCTTTAAAAAATTGATATATTCTGTTTGAATGTTCTTTTTTCCTTATCCATTGGCTGAACTTCCACGTGCGGTCGGCGAAAGCCAGGAGCATCAGCGGCAGGATGTACCACAGCAGTATCTTTGACACCTTGCGTGCGACCGACCTTTCCGGTATGCTCCCGTATTCGGTGTCTTCCAGCTTGGCGGAGCTGTAATTGAGCTTGGGCAGGTCGTTGTGGCTCCACTTCCCTATCACCGTTCCGTCCTTGATGAGCAGCAAGCCGGGGTTGCTCCTTATTATGGTTTTGAGCGTAGTCTCGTCGGTGAGGTAGAAGTCATATTCCGCCCCGGTGATGTCGCGCCAGTAAGCTATGGCGTCATCGTTGCTCGCCGTGAGCGCGTAGAACGGGTAGCCGTGGTCGCGGCAATACTCGTAGATGCCGTCTATCTCGCCGAAATTTGAGTCGTCGGCCTGTTCCAGGTGCGGAGCCACCAGTATGAAGGAGTATCCCTTGCGGCTGAGCACGCTGTCCGTGATGTCTTCGCCGCCGTCGATGGCCTGTATCGAGAAGTCGTGTATCGGGGGCACATACCCTTCCTCCGTCTGCACGGTCTTGCTGTCGATGAACGTCCACGTGGAGTCTGGATAGTCGTCGAGGGTGAACTCCTTTCGCTGTCCGTCCTTTTCGAGGATGAAAGTGGTCTCAAACTGCGGCTGCTTGGCACCTTCGGGTATCTCCATGCCCTTGCGGATGTCCGCCCCTACGTGGTACGGACGAAAGTCGAACACCGGCAGGGTGTAAAGGCTGTAGCTGCTCGAAACGAGTATGAACAGGATTGTGTAGTTAACGACAATCCACTGGTTGGAGCGGCTTATGAACCTCGGCATAGCCAACGGACGCCTTGCAAGCACCACCGTTGCAGCCAGGAGCGCGAGGTTTTTGTAGAACGTCTCCCAGTTGGTCAGCACCACTGCGTCGCCGAAACATCCGCAATCCTTTATCGGGTCGGCGATGGCGAGCCACAGCGTCAGGGGCGTCATCACGGCCATGAACAGCAGCAGGAGCTTAGCAACCAGCCTGCGCCGTATGGCGAACAGCAGCAGCACGCCGAGGCAGAACTCCGCGCCGCCCAGCAACACAGACGCGCCGAGCGTAAGATAGTCGGGCACGCAGCCCGCCAGGCCCGCCGCCTCGGCATAGTCTTGCAGCTTGTATTGCGTGCCTAAGGGGTCTATCGCCTTGACGTATCCCGAAAAGATGAACGTCAGCGCGACGACGAAGCGGCACACGTTGACCGCCAATCCCAAGGCAACCTTCCTCGCGCTCATTCGCCGTAAGTGAGTTTTATCACGCCGAACACGGCGTAATTGATGATGTCCATGTAGTTGGCGTCGATGCCCTCGGACACGAGCGTGTCGCCGCCGAGGTCTTCAATCTCCTTCACGCGCTGGAGTTTCGTCAGTATGAAGTCGGTGTAGCTGCTCACGCGCATCGACCTCCACGCCTCGTCGTAGTCGTGGTTCTTGCGGAGCATCAGCTCCAGGGCGTCGCTGGCGAACATGTCGTAGAGCTTCAGGGCGTCGTCAGCCGTCATGTCGGGCGCGTCAACGAAGCCCCTGTCGAGCTGTATCAGGCCTACGACGCCGTAGTTGACAATCGCGACGAACTCAGGCCTTATGCCCTCGCCCACGAGCGACTCCTTCTTCAGCTCCAGGCTGCGTATGCGCTTGGCCTTGATGAACAGCTGGTCGGTGAGCGACGACGGGCGCAGTATGCGCCACGACGGACCGTAGTCGTGCAGCTTCTTGGCGAACAGCTGACGGCACTCGGCCATCACCTCCCTGAACTGTCCTTCGGTTTTCTGTATGTCGTTTGCCATTTATCTGAAATTCAGGTGCAAAGTTAGTGATTTTATATTAATATGGATAAAAATAAAGAGTTAAAGTGCATTTCTTAGAAGTAAAGTTGTTGAGGAGTAAAAGTGGTTAAGGAGTTAAGACAATGCCGCTGCGGTTGTGACACAAAAATTCAGCATCTCATTACCATTCAAATAGTAAAGCAACCGCCTTAACTCCTTAACCACTTCAACTTCTTAACCCCTAAAAACACTTTCCTCACTCCTCCATTTTCTTCTTTATATACTTTATCTTGGCGCATTCCACGTCGAAGACGGTCTTGAGCGAGTCGCGCTTCACGCGCAAGAGGTTGACCGAGCGCAGCTGTTCCACGGTGGCTGCGCCCTTCTCGCGCAACTTCTCCACCTCTGTTTTCAGCTCCCCGTATTCGCGCTCCACGCGCTGCAACGCCGTGTCGGCGCGCTCCACTATGCCCTGCGCGCGCTTCAGCTCGGACTCCTGGTAGAGGCGCAAGGCCTTCTTCCGCGTCTCTATCGCTTCGGGGAAGTTCTTTCGGAGCGAGTCTATCGTGGCGGCGGCCTTCACATAGTCGCCCTTGTCATACAGCTGTTGCGCCTGCTCCAGCAGCGCGCCGGCCTTCTTCTCCACGGTGTTTCCGCCGCATCCGGCAAGCCCCAAGGCGGCGCACAACGCCAAGGCAGCGGTAAAATGTATTGCTTTCATAAGATTGTAATTTTGAGGCAAAGATACCAAAAAAATCCGATTAAACGGCAATTTTGCCCACATTTTGCAACGCCTTGACAGTCAGCACGTTGCAAGAGGCCGTATTTCAGCCTGCAAACAACGGTCTTTTAGGCGGCAAGTAACGGCTTCTTGCATCGCAAAACACGGCTAATCGGAAAACGGCTCCACGGCAATGCCTTTACAACAGATAAAATGCTGCGACAAAAATCTCATCCACAATATTTGCGGAATAGTACAAAAAGCACTATCTTTGCATTCTACGAACAGCCATTTATGGAAATAAAGTTCGACAAGGATTACTTAAGACAATTATACGAAAAAGGCAAGGCCGACGATAAGAAACACCGCTACCAGCCAGATATTGTCACGAGATACCAAGCAAGGATTAAAATGCTTGAACAAGCAAACGGCATCGAAGACTTATATCCTTACAAGTCATTGCATTATGAAGTATTGGAAGGTGACAAAGCCGGAATATCATCCATCAGGGTGAACGACCAATACAGGATTGAATTTACCGTAAACCAAACAGGCACGGAAACCAATATAAAGATATGTGACATCATTGAATTATCAAACCATTACAAATAAGCCCTTCGTCATGGAAAAACATATTTGCCAACGTCCGATGCATCCGGGCGAAATACTTAAAGAGGAAATTGAATGCCGCGGAATTACGCAGAGCGCTTTGGCCGCGCAAATGGGGATGTCATACAAGGCCCTCAACGAAATACTAAACTGCCGGCGACCACTCACAACGACAACGGCATTGCTGTTTGAGGCCGCTCTCGGCGTAAGCTCCGACATGCTTATGCGCATACAGTTAGATTACAACATGCGCACGGCACGCGAAAACAAGACGCTTTCACAACGTCTCGAAAACATCCGCAAAGCCGTGGCGTTACTGTAGAATATGGCTCCGGCATGGTTGTCCGTCCGCTTAGGAATATGAGATTTTACCTTTCACAAGCAGGCGGACAACCATGTCGGTGTCGTTTGCACATCTACTTTACCTCCTTACCACACTTCTCCTTAGTGCTTATCAAAACCCCATTTTCTTAACACTTCATTCTTAATTCTTGATTTTATGCCGTAATTTTGCAGGCTGATTAAGATTTGACTACAATATGAAGATGCTTTCCGACGCCGAACTGGCGCAACTTTTAGACAAAGACATATTCCATGAAATATCGGCGGTGGCCGACTCGCTCAGGCTTGAATGCTACGTCGTGGGCGGATACGTGCGCGACCTGTTCCTCGAACGGCCGTCTAACGACATCGACGTCGTTGTGGTGGGCAGCGGCATCAGCATGGCCGAGGGGCTGAAAGAGAGGCTGGGCAAGCGGGCGCACCTGTCGGTGTTCCGCACGTTCGGCACGGCGCAGGTGAAATACAAGGACCTTGAGGTGGAGTTCGTCGGCGCGCGAAAGGAGAGCTACAGCCACGACTCGCGCAAGCCCGTAGTGGAAGACGGCACGCTGGAGGACGACCAGAACCGGCGCGACTTCACGATAAACGCCCTCGCCGTGTGCCTCAACAAGGAGAGGTTCGGCGAACTGGTTGACCCGTTCGACGGCCTGGCCGACCTTGAGGACGGCATCATACGCACGCCGCTCGACCCCGACGTCACCTTCTCCGACGACCCCCTGCGGATGCTGCGCTGCATACGCTTCGCCACGCAGCTGAAGTTTTACATCGAGGACGAGACCTTCGACGCCCTCATGCGCAACGCCGACAGGATAAAGATAATCAGCGGCGAGCGCATTGAGGAGGAGCTTAACAAGATTATGATGACGCCGACGCCGAGCCGCGGCTTCGTTGACCTGCACCGCTGCGGCCTCTTGGCGCGCATAATGCCGGAGCTTACGGCCCTCGACATAGTGGAGACGCGCAACGGACGGGCGCACAAGAACAACTTTTACCACACGCTCGAAGTGCTCGACAACGTGGCACGACGGTCTGACAACCTGTGGCTGCGATGGGCCGCGCTGCTGCACGACGTGGGCAAGCCTAAGACCAAGCGGTGGAACAACGCGCAGGGCTGGACGTTCCACAACCACAACTTCGTGGGGGCGAAGATGGTGCCCGACATCTTCCGCCGCCTGAAGCTGCCGATGGACTCGAAGATGAAATACGTGAAAAAGCTCGTTGACCTGCACATGAGGCCTATCGTAATAGCCGACGAGGTGGTGACGGACAGCGCGGTGCGACGCCTGCTCAACGACGCGGGCGACGACATCGACGACCTGATGACGCTGTGCGAGGCCGACATAACGAGCAAGAACGAGGTGAGGAAAAAGCGTTTCCTTGAGAACTTCCGCATAGTGCGCTCCAAGCTGCACGACCTGAAGGAAAAGGACTACAAGCGCCTCTTGCAGCCTTGCATCGACGGAACGGAGATAATGGAGATGTTCGGTCTGAAGCCGTCGCGCGAGGTCGGCGTGCTGAAACAGACGCTCAAGGACGCAGTTTTAGACAACCGCGTGCCCAACGAGCGCGAACCGCTGATGGCCCTGCTGATGCAAAAGGCTAAGGAAATGGGGCTGTGCTGAAAATTAAGAGTTAAGAATTAAGAGTTAAGAAATCAACACCATCAACACCGCCGGACTCGACCTGAACGGCGACGACCTCTTTAAAGTGCGCCTGTATGAATACCTGCACGACGTGAAAGGCCACGGCGAAGACTCTTTCACGGAGATTGGCGGAATATACAAAGACGTGAAAAAGCGCAACGAAGAATGGCTGAAAACACACGGTTGGGACTTGGTGAACATGGGCGTTGTGCGCACGGTTTACAAGGATTACCTCATTTCAAAGCACAAACTGCCCGTAGGCCTTTACGCAATGGGCACGGATACGTTTTTCGAAAGGCTGTTCGACGTGTTGCTGAACGTGCAAAGCCACAAGGAAATGGCAAGCGCAAAAACCGTTGAACTGGCATTGGACGACCTGCGGCGCATAATAAACGCCGTCTGTTTCTGGAACGAAAGTGAATACAGGGATTATGACGAATACATAACCTACACGCTGATTACACGCTCACGTTATGACAGGTATGCCGACATCGCTTACCAAATATTACTCTCAAACGAAGGCAAGACCGACGGCGAAAGGCTTAACGACGTTTACGACGTAATGCGGCCGATGTGCAGGGTGTTCTTCTGTTACAGCCTGATGTACGCCAGGCAGATCTACGAAATCCATGACTTAATGCACAGGGTTTACCAGATGACAGCCGACTTCCAGACGAATAAAGGCGGCATAATCACAAAACTGTCTGAAAAAGCGAGCAACAACGACATTGATTGGTTTAAGAGTAACTGCATCGGCCAAGCCATAGCATACAACAGGGTGTGGAAAGACATTGTGTGCCTGCTTAGCGCATACCTCGACGAACGCGACGCCGGCACGCCGCTCGACAGCCTGATGAAGAAGTTTGCATGGGGCGGATACGACATCGAGCACATCCACGCAAACGCCAACACGGACGAAGGCGCGGACATAGACGAAACGCTCCAGAACGGAATAGGCAACCTGATGCTGCTCGAACCGGACATAAACAGGTCGATAAGCAACCTGCCTTTCAGGGAAAAGACAAACCGCGCGGACGGCAAACCGTGCTACAAGGACAGCCGCTTCGCCTCGGCATGGAAGGTGATGCAAAACAAGACTTGGGGCAAGGAGGAAATCATAAAACGCAAGGAAGATGAAATAAGGAGAATATCCGAGTTTTTATTTAATTAAGAACAATATGCAAACACAATGCGCCACGCCGTGAACCTGTGCACGGCGTGGCGCATTTGTTTTTCACACAGGCTAAAAATCTCTTCCAACGTTAAAAATAATAAAACACAAGACTTTATCGAATGTTGCGCCATCGTTTGGCATCACATTGTTAGTATCTTCGCATACGGAAACAAAAAAAATCACAACATGAACGCTAATCTTTTAGGACGCTACGTATGGCTCGTGGACATACTGATGAGGCACAAGCGGCTGACGTTCGACGAAATCAGCCGCCTGTGGCAGGAAAGCAGCCTCAACTGCGGCGACCCGCTGCCGCTGCGGACGTTCCACAACCACCAGAAGGCCATCAAGGACATCTTCGACATCTACATCGACTGTGACAAGAAAGACGGCTACCGCTACTTCATCGACGAGCCGGAACGCCTTACGGGCAACAACTTCCGCAGCTGGCTGATAAGCTCGTACGCCACGCTGAACCAGATAAAGGCCGACAGGAGGCTTGAGGGGCGCATAATCTACGAGGACATTCCGTCGGGCCAGACGTGGCTGACGCCCATCGCCGACGCCATGCGACGCAACCGCGTGCTGACGATAACGCACCAAGGCTTCGGCAGGCCGGAGCCTACGACGTTCGACATAGAGCCTTACTGCCTGAAGGTTGTGAAGCGGCGGTGGTACGTTGTGGCGCGAAGCCCTTACTATTCAGGCATCAACAAGAGCAAAGGCAGGTTCCCGGCAGACGTCTTCAGGGTGTACGCGCTCGACCGCATAACCGACTTGTATGAAAACGGAGAGACGTTCAATGTAAACCCCGGCTTCGACATCGACCGCTATTTCGAGGGGTGTTGCGGCGTAATCACGTCCGACGAGCCGCCCGTCAGGGTTGTGGTGCGGGCTTACGGCGGCTTCGACGACTACCTGCGCACACTGCCCCTGCACGAGTCGCAACGTGAAATAGGCAGCGACGGCAAGGGCGTACTGTTTGAATACCGTGTAAAACCGACATACGACTTTTACCAAATCATACTTGCACAAGGCGGCCAGGTTGAGGTGGTAAGCCCTGAAGACGTGCGCGACGACGTTGCGGCATTGGTCAGGAACATGGCCGCATATTATAAAGGAAAGGAGGAATGAACATGGCAGCGACGGTGAACGACGGGCGCGACGACTTCATAGCGATAGACTTCGAGACGGCCACCGGCAGCAGGGCGTCAATCTGCGAGGCCGGCATCTGCGTCGTGCGCGACGGCAAGATAGCCGGGACGCGCTCATGGCTCGTGCGTCCGCAAGGCAACAGGTACAGCTACTTCAACATACAGATACACGGAATAAGCCCCGAAGACACGGCCGGCGCGCCTGAATTTCCTGACGTGTGGGATGAAATCCGAGGCTATCTCGAAGACTGCCCGGTGCTCGTGGCGCACAACGCCGCGTTCGACATCAGCTGCATACGCGGCTCGCTCGACCTTTACGGACTGCCCAAGCCCGACGTGGCTTACTACTGCACGCTGCGCGCCGCACGCCATCTCTACAACTTCCCGTGCAACAAGCTCGACTATCTCTGCCAACAATTCGAGATACCTTACGGCCGACACCACCGCGCCGGCGACGACGCCGAGATGTGCGCCAGGCTATTCCTGCGCGAGATGAAAGACGACGGATGGCTCGGCCTTGACCACATGGACTACTGCCGGGGAAAGCTGTAAGCCGCCGGAGGAGCCGCCGCCGACACCCAGGCCGGCGGCGGCCACGCCCATCCGTGGCATCCAGTTATCCAATGGCGCAAGGCCTACCCCGCCCCGGCAGCAAAACCTTTGCTTTTAGGGAATGTGTCAAAAAGAAGCCAACAGGAGTCAGACGCTTCGCGTCAGAGTCATCAGTAGTTAACGGACAATACCCAATGTTACAACAACGTGGCATTTGTCAGTTACCCCCCGCGAGTGAAACGAGCCTAACTCCCGTTAACTCCTGATAACTCCATAATTACGGCAAACCCTCTCTTTTTTATCCTCCACGGCAAACCCTTTCGGTTTGTTACATTTCAAAGGCTTTCAGTTACGGTTTCCACTTGCTTCCGACACGCTTGCAAGAGACGCCCTTTTACAGCGTGAAAAGCCGTCTCTTACAATGCAAGAAGCCATCTCTTGGAGGCCGGAAAGCCGCAATTTGAAACTGTAATCACCGCCATGCAATTAAAAAAATAATTCCGCCGACGGGTAAACACCATAAATCCTTCCTAAAAAATAACTACCTTTGCACAAAACTTAAAGCAATGACAATCAACGGAGACACAATCTGCGCCATAGCCACGGGCCGCGGCGGAGCTATCGGCATCATACGGGTGTCAGGGCCTCAAGCCGTAGAGATAACTGACAAGATATTCACTCCGGCCAGTAAAAAAGACAAGCCGCTGGCCTGCAGCGCGCCATACACGATAACATTCGGCAGCATAACCAACGCCGAAGGCGAAACCGTTGACGAAGTGCTGGTAAGCCTCTTCCGCGCGCCGCACTCTTACACGGGCGAAGACTCAACCGAAATATCATGCCACGGCTCGGCCTACATCCTGCAACAAGTGATGCAGCTGCTCATAGCCAACGGGTGCCGCACGGCAGAGCCGGGAGAGTTCACCCGCCGCGCGTTCCTCAACGGCAAGATGGACTTGAGCCAGGCCGAAGCCGTGGCCGACCTCATAGCGTCGTCGTCGGCAGCCACGCACAGGCTGGCCGTAAACCAGATGCGCGGCGGCTTCAGCCGCAAGCTCTCACTGCTGCGCGACAAGCTGCTAAGGCTGACGTCGCTCCTTGAGCTTGAACTCGACTTCAGCGACCACGAAGAACTTGAGTTCGCCGACCGCGCCGAGCTGCAATCGACCGCCTCGCAGATAGAGGCCGAAATATCCAGGCTCGCCTCATCGTTCAGCGTAGGCAACGCCATAAAGAACGGAGTGCCCGTGGCCATCGTCGGCGAAACCAACGCCGGCAAGTCAACACTGCTCAACGCACTCGTAGGCGACGACCGCGCAATAGTAAGCGACATACACGGCACCACGCGCGACGTAATAGAAGACACCGCCGACATCGGCGGCGTGACATTCCGCTTCATCGACACCGCCGGCATACGCGACACTTCAGACGAGATAGAACGCCTCGGCATCGACCGCACATACAAAAAAATAGGACAGGCGGAAATCGTAATACTGCTGATCGACGCAACCGACAATAACGCAAAGACGGAAGAGCTGGCAGGCAAAATAACGCCGCTATGCAAAGGCAAGCAACTAATCATGGCATACAACAAGGCGGACATCGCGCCGCAAACGCAAGCCGCAACAACGGCCCGCCTGCCTGAAGGCGCACGCAGCATATCAATATCAGCAAAGCAAGCCACCAACCTCGACAAGCTGAAGCAAATGCTCGTAACCGCCGCCGGCCTGCCCGAAATATCCTCAGCCGACGTCGTAGTCACCAACGCCCGCCACTACGAAGCCCTCGCCCGCGCCCTGGAAGCCATCCGCCGCGTGCGCCAAGGCCTCGCCGACGGCCTGCCCGCAGACCTCGTGGCGCAAGACCTCCGCGACTGCCTGCACAGCCTCGCCGAAATCGTAGGCGGCGAAATAACCAGCGAGGAAACGCTCCAAAACATCTTCAAACACTTTTGTATCGGAAAGTGATTGCGCATAACTGACTGCAACGAATTAGAACCAACTATAACGAAGCCGCTGTAAATCAGTGGCTTTTTTATTTGTCCAAAATCCGGCTGATAGCAGTCGGATGCAGTTGTCCTCTCTATTTTTCTACCGTATTTCTACCACGGAACAAATCGAGGTTTGACCCCGATGTCACACAGAGGTAGTCAACAACATGTGTTGACAATGGTTTACATAGGTAGACAAAAAGCGAAATTAAAACTATATGGTTTCACTAAAAATATGGAGAAAACAACATGGAAGTAAAAAGAATTTGTAAATGGTGTGGTAAGCCATTCATGGCGAAGAAAACTACCACCAATTATTGTAGTCACCAATGTGCCAGTCAAGGCTACAAACACCGTATGAGAGAACGAAGACTTGAACTTCGTGAGTTACAGGATTTGATAGAAGTCAAAAGTAAACTTGACCATCAAGACTACTTTACTTTTGCACAAGCCGCACAGTTGATGGGCGTTTCT
>CALUGU010000035.1 GCA_944320255.1 uncultured Prevotella sp.
GGCCAGCCCCAAGCGGGCCGCCGAGATGCTGCTAACGTCGGGCTTCATGTCAATCAACTTCTCCGGCAATATGGGCGTGATAAAGACCCGTCCGGGCTACGCCAGCAGCCTGGCTTACAACATCGACAACAGCGGGCTGCCGTCGATCATCGGCACGATAGCCGGCGACGACACGATATTCATCGTCGTGAAGGACGGCGTGGCGCACGCCGAGGTGGTGAACGAGCTGCGCGACGTGATACCGGACATTAAGTAACAAGCAGGCAATGGACAAGTAACAAGCAGGCAAGTTCACAGCAGACGAGCATACAAGTAACAAGCAAACGAGTAACAAGTAGGCTGGTAACGGGCAGGCAAAAGGCAAGGCAAATATCCTTGTCTGCTCGTCACTTGTCAACTCGTCAACTATAATAAGAAAATGGAAGAGATAGAAGTCTTGGTGGCCGACGCATCGCACGAGCGGTACGTTGACACCATCTTGGAGACAATGGCGGCCGCGGCCAAGGTGCGCGGCACGGGCATAGCCAAGCGCACCCACGAGTACTTGGCCACGAAGATGAAGGAGAACAAGGCCGTCATCGCCCTCGCCGGCGACCGCTTCGCCGGCTTCAGCTACATCGAGACGTGGGGCAACAAGCATTACGTCACGACGTCGGGACTGATTGTTCACCCCGACTTCCGCGGCCTCGGCGTGTCGAAGCGCATCAAGGACATGACGTTCACCCTGGCCCGCACGCGCTGGCCGAAGGCTAAGATATTCAGCCTGACGAGCGGCGCGGCGGTGATGAGGATGAACACACAGCTGGGCTACGTGCCCGTGACGTTCGCCGACCTCACCGACGACGAGGCCTTCTGGCGCGGCTGCGACGGCTGCGTCAACGTTGACGTGCTCAAGCGCACGGGCCGCAAGTACTGCATCTGCACCGGGATGCTCTACGACCCCGCCCTGCACGAGGGCGAACCTACGCCCATAGAGCTGCCCGAAGACGTGGTGAAGAGGATTAGGAAATGATTTATCAAGGAGTTAAAGAATTTAGAGAAGTTATAGAAGTTAAAGCCGAATGCACCGTTGGCGTGGTGCTTGATACGGATAAAGTCAGACATAAAAAGTATAAATGACAAAGCTATTGGCTTTAACTTCTTTGACTTCTATAACTTCTTTAACTTCCCGAACAATAAAACCAAACGATTATGCCAGACAAGAAGAAAGTGGTTGTCGCCTTCTCAGGAGGGCTCGACACGTCTTACACAGTGATGAAACTGTCGCACGACATGGGCTACGAGGTCTACGCCGCCTGCGCCAACACGGGCGGCTTCAGCCCCGAACAGCTGAAGAAGAACGAGGAGAACGCCTACAAGCTGGGCGCGAAGGAGTACGTCACGCTCGACGTTACGCACGAATACTACGAGAAAAGCCTCAAGTACATGATATTCGGCAACGTGCTCCGCAACAACTGTTACCCCATATCCGTGTCGTCAGAGCGCATTTTCCAGGCCATAGCCATAGCCCGCTACGCCAAGCAGATAGGCGCCGACGCCATAGCCCACGGCTCCACAGGCGCGGGCAACGACCAGATACGCTTCGATATGACGTTCCTCGTCATGGCGCCGGGTGTGGAAATCATCACCCTGACGCGCGACAAGGCGCTCTCGCGCAAGGAAGAGGTTGACTACCTCAACGCCCACGGCTTCAAGGCCGACTTCGCCAAGCTGAAGTACAGCTACAACGTAGGCATCTGGGGCACGAGCATCTGCGGCGGCGAGCTGCTCGACTCGGCGCAGGGCCTGCCCGAAGAGGCTTACCTCAAGCACGTCACCCGCAACGACGAGAGCGAGCTGCGCATTGAGTTCTGCAAGGGCGAAATCACAGCCGTGAACGGCGAGAAATACGACGACAAGGTGGCCGCAATACAGAAGATTGAGGAGCTGGGCGCGGCCTACGCCATAGGGCGCGACTGCAACGTCGGCGACACCATCATCGGCATAAAGGGCCGCGTTGGCTTCGAGGCAGCCGCCCCGAAGCTCATCATCGAGGCGCACCGCATGCTTGAGAAGTACACGCTGAGCAAGTGGCAGCAGTACTGGAAGGACCAGGTGGCCAACTGGTACGGCATGTTCCTCCACGAGAGCCAGTACCTTGAGCCTGTTATGCCCGACATCGAGGCCATGCTCACCTCGTCGCAGCGCAACGTCAACGGCACCGCCATACTAAAGCTCCGCCCCTTGGGCTTCGAGTGCGTCGGCGTGGATTCGCCCGACGACCTGCTCAAGTCGAAGCTCGGCGAGTACGGCGAGATGCAGCGCGGCTGGACGGCCGACGAGGCCAAGGGCTTCATCAAGGTGCTCTCCACGCCCCTGAGGGTGTATTATGGGATACACGGCAGCCCCCTATAATCCCCCAAGGGGGATTTGCAAGTCCTCTTGCAGGTAAATAATACGGTTATGTTTATTTATGAGTAAGACTGAAAAAGACAGGCTGTTTTCTTATCAAACGGCAAATCCCATGGTGTATGAACTGTTGAAAGAAAACGCCAAACACAACAGGGCGTATCCTACGCAGGCAGAAGCGATAATGTGGCAACTGCTGAAAGGAAAGCAATTCGGCGTTAGTTTCAGACGTCAACACATCATTGGTGAATACATAGCCGACTTCGCCTGCCTGGAATGTAAACTCG
The DNA here is from genome assembly GCA_944320255.1 of uncultured Prevotella sp. Taxonomy (GTDB): domain Bacteria; phylum Bacteroidota; class Bacteroidia; order Bacteroidales; family Bacteroidaceae; genus Prevotella. Next base: position 2,676 of record CALUGU010000035.1, read on the forward strand.
TCATCGAGATTGACGGAGGATACCACACATCCCAACAACAGCAAGAAGCCGATGTGTTAAGGACGCAATGGCTCAACGGCTACGGCTTTAAGGTAGTAAGGTTCACCAACGAAGAAGTCATAAATACTACCGAAACCGTGATAAAACGGATAAAAGAATATCTTAACAACAGAATGTAATGACAACAAAACAAAATAATACTCAAGCGGTTACGTCATCCCCCCTTGGGGGGACCGAGGGGGGCTTAGGGTTGGTTCGGGTCGGCATCCTCGGTGCTGCCGGCTACACCGGCGGCGAGCTTATCCGCCTTTTGCTCAACCATCCGCAGGCGGAAATCGTCTTCGCCAACAGCGAGAGCAACGCCGGCAACCCCGTCGCCGACGTGCACGAGGGCCTTTACGGCGACACTGACCTGCGCTTCACCTCGGAGATGCCGTTCTCCGATGTTGACGTCCTCTTCTTCTGCTTCGGCCACGGCAAGAGCGAAGCGTTCCTCAAGGAGCACAGCGTGCCCGACGGTGTGAAGATAATCGACCTGGCGCAGGACTTCCGTCTCGCCGCGCCGGGCAACGACTTCGTGTACGGACTGCCCGAAATCAACCGCGCCGCGATAGCCCCGGCGCACCGCGTGGCCAACCCCGGCTGCTTCGCCACGTGCATACAGCTCGGCCTGATGCCGGCGGCGAAGATGGGCCTGCTGACGGAAAGCGTCATGGTGAACGCCATAACGGGCAGCACCGGGGCGGGGCAGAAGCCGGGGGCCACGACCCACTTCTCGTGGCGCGCGGCCAACATGAGCGTCTACAAGCCCTTCACCCACCAGCACGTGCCCGAAATACTCCAGAGCCTTGGCCAGGTGCAGGGCGCGCCCGTGCCGTCGGTTGACTTCATACCCTACCGCGGCCCATTCGCCCGCGGCATCTTCGCCACCGCCGTGGTGCACACGCCGGCTCCCGAAAAGGAAATCATCCGGGGCTACAAGGACTTCTACGCCGACGAGCCTTTCACCCATTACTGCGACAAAGCCATCGACCTCAAGCAAGTCGTCAACACCAACAAGTGCCTCGTGCACTGCGAGAAGTACGGCGACAAGCTCCTCGTCACCTCCGCCATAGACAACCTCCTAAAGGGCGCCGTGGGGCAGGCCGTCGAGAATATGAACATCATGTTCGGAATAAAAGAGGACACAGGGCTTAGGCTCAAGGCGTCGGCATTCTAAAAAACAGCCCCCTCCCAACCTCCCCAAGGGGAGGGGTAAGTTGCTTCTTGACAAACAATAATATTTAACAATAAACACAGCTCATCACCCATTTGAAAGGACGGGAGGGGCTTCCCCTCCCCATCGGGGAGGTTGGGAGGGGGCTTATATTCTGCAATATGGATTTATTCGACGTATATCCCTTATTCGACATCAACATCGTCCGCGGCGAAGACTGCTCCGTATGGGACGACAAGGGGCAGGAATACCTTGACCTTTACGGCGGCCACGCCGTCATAAGCATAGGCCACTGCCACCCGCACTACGTGGAGATGATGACACGCCAGCTCGGCACGCTCGGCTTCTACAGCAACTCCGTGATAAACATGCTTCAACGCGAACTGGCCACGCGCCTCGGCCGGGCCAGCGGCTACGGCGATTACCAGCTGTTCCTCATCAACAGCGGAGCCGAGGCCAACGAGAACGCACTGAAGCTGGCGTCGTTCAAGACGGGGCGCACCCGCGTGCTCTCCGCCTCGAAAGCCTTCCACGGGCGCACGTCGCTGGCCGTCGAGGCCACCGACAACCCTAAGATAATCGCCCCCATCAACGCCAACGGACACGTCACCTACCTGCCCCTGAACGACCTCCCCGCATGGGAGGCGGAGCTGGCCAAGGGCGACGTCTGCGCCTGCATCATCGAGTGCATACAGGGAGTGGGCGGCATACAGATGGCCACGGAGGAGTTCGCCCAAGGCTTGCAAGCCGCCTGCAAGCGTCACGGCGCGGTGCTCGTCTGCGACGAGATACAGTGCGGCTACGGCCGTTCGGGCAAGTTCTTCGCCCACCAGTGGCTCGGCATACGCCCCGACCTCATCACCGTGGCCAAGGGCATAGGCAACGGTTTCCCTATGGGCGCAGTGCTCATCTCGCCCGACTTCGAGCCGCAGTACGGCCAGCTGGGCACCACCTTCGGCGGCAACCACCTCGCCTGCACCGCCGCCTTAGCCGTGCTCGACGTCATGGAGCAGGAGCACCTTGTTGACAACGCCCGCTCTACGGGCGACTACCTCATGGCGCGCCTGAAAGACTTGCAGAAAGAGGAGCCGCGCATCACCGACGTGCGGGGCCGCGGCCTCATGGTGGGCATCGACCTCGCCATGCCCCACAAGCCCCTGCGCAGCCACCTCGTCTACACCGAGCACTGCTTCACGGGCTGCGCCGGCACGTCCACGCTGCGCCTGCTGCCGCCCCTGACGTTCACCACGGCGATGGCCGACGACTTCATCCAGCGGCTCAAAAAAGCCTTCGCCGCCTGCTGAAAAGAAATAGTAGCATAACATTCTGGAAATCAATTAATTACCCGAAGGGCACGTTTTGCGCTGCAAAATGTGCCCTTTTGCGTTGCAATATGCGGCCTTTCGCAATGCGAAAAGCCACATCCGCCGGGTCATCCGCAGTTTGTTTGGATGAGAAAAAATAAAGGACACATATAAAACCAATGCGAAACGCCGCCCTTGTAGGAGAGTGTATCAAAATTAAGAAGTTATCAGGAGTTAACAGGAGTTAGGCTCGTTTCACTCGCCGAAGTTAACGGACAATACCATATCTTACAACAACTTAGCATTTGTCCGTTAACTCCCGCTAACTCCGATGCGAAGCGTCTAACTCCTGTTAACTCCGTTTTGATACACCCTCGCACGCCACGAAGGGGCGTATAAATGTCTGAATGTCAATAAAATACGTTTCTATGAAACGTGCGGACATAATAAATTATGTCCCTACAAGGGGTGTATTCAGCTTGTGTTTTATTTCAAAAACAATGTTATAAACCATCCAAAAGGTTTGCTGATGAGCGCCTCTTGCCACGCGCCCCGCCGCCCCGGAAAGCGCGAAATGCTTGATTATGGAGAAAATAATCACCTTCCGATGGGGCATTCTCACAAAAAATGACTATATTTGCCGACGGCTTCGGGGAGAAATCCGGGGCTTTGCAGATAGGCATTTGAGCCGTTGTTCTTTATTCTGAAATCGCCAAATTCGAGAATACACCAAGGAACACGTGTGAAGGATGCCCCTTTTGCTGTATCGTGTATGATGCCGGGCGGAAGACGCTTTCCGCCCTGTCGCCATAGCGGTTCGGCGTGGGGTGGTTGTTTTCTTCCGTTCTTTTGGTGACAGTGTTTGGCGATACTGAGGATAAGGGGACGCGAGCGATAATCAGGTCCGCGCCTTTTCTGTAAGCACACGCGCCAAACACATTGGCTTAGCCGGGCGGACGCTAAGCGCAACTTATGGGTAAAACCACCACACACCGCACGATATGGCTATAATAAGATCAATCTACTGGGAACAGGCCGGGCAGGACGAGCTGGTGTACAAGTTCCCCTTCAACGACGTTACCACGGGCAGCGTGCTCACAGTGAACGAGAGCCAGGAGGCCTTCTTCTACAAGAGCGGACAGCTCTGCGACTCGTTCACGGCGGGCCGCCACGTGCTCTCCACGGCCAACCTGCCCGTGCTGCAAAAGCTGATTAACCTGCCCAGCGGCGGCGAAACCACCTTCACGGCTGAAGTGTGGTTCGTCAGCAAGCTCCACAAGCGCAACATGCTCTGGGGCACGGGCGGCCTGCGCGTCATCGACCCATACTTCCAGATACCCATCAAGCTGTCGGCCAGGGGCCAGTACGGCGTCCGCATAAGCGACGGCGCGCTGTTCCTCAAGCGGCTCATCGGCACGATAGGCTTCGCCAGCACCGACCTCGTGGAGGAGCAGTTCCGCACCGACGTGGTTGAGGCGGTGAAGGTGTCGATGGCGAAATACATGAAGGCCAACAACCTCAACATCAACGAGCTTGGCTCGGAGTACCGCGCGCTGGCCAAGGCTGCTGCCAAGGAGCTGCAACTGACGTTCGACGAGTACGGCGTGCAGCTGCTCAACTTCAACATCGAGGACATCAGCTTCGACGAGAACGACAAAGGCTACCAGACCGTGATGGAGGGCATAGCCGAGCAGGCCAAGCTGAGCAAGCTCGGCGTGAGCTACCTGCAACAGAAGCAGATCGACATAGCCCAGACCGCCGCCGGCAACGAGGGGGCGGGCACCTTCATGGGCATCGGCATGGGGCTGGGCATGGGCCAGGGCATAGGCAGCCTCGTGGCCGAGCAGATAAGGCAGAGCGGCATGGCCGCGCCGCCGCCTCCGCCGCCCTCGCCGGCGTATTACGTGGCCGTCAACGGGCAGAGCGCGGGGCCTTACCAGCTCGACGCCGTTAGCGGCATGGTGGCCCGCAGGGAGGTGACAGGCTCTACCTACGTCTACAAGGTGGGCGGCAGCGGATGGGTCTACGCCGCCGACGACCCCGACATAGCGCGCCTGCTGGCGGCCATGGCGCCGCCTCCGCCGCCCCCTGGGATGTGACGATGTTTAACCTGAAAATACCTGCGACATGAACAAACGGCTTGTTTCAGCATCGGTGGCGCTGTGCGTCATCGCATGCACGATAGTGATATTCTGCTTGGTCTTCGACGAACGCACCAAGCTGTTCTACATCAACGTGGTGACGACGTGCGTCTGCGAGGCCATACTCTTGGCCAACATACCGCTGCTGTCGAGCGCGCGGCTGCTGACGTTCAAGAACGCCGCCACGTCCTACGTGCTCGACGCTTACGCCGTGGCGATGTTCCTCTGGACGGCGGGGTGCAGCCTTTTCCTGCCGGGCGACGGCGACCTCACCGTGCTTTACGTCGGCATGCTCGTGCTGACGGCGTGCTGCGCCGTGGCGGCGGGCGTCACGGCTGTCGGCGGCGGCGTGGTAGAGGACGGGCAGGCGCGGCTCGACGCCGCCGTGGAGTTCAAGCGCGGGTGCGCGGCCTCGCTTGCCGGCTACCGCCTGGAGGCTGAAGCCCTGCTTGCCGCCGACGCCTCCGAGTGGAAAGAAACCACACTGCGCTCGCTCGCCGCCGCGCTCGACAAGGTGGAAGCCATGCCGTCAGCCAAGCTGGAACGCGGCGGGGCGTTCGTGGCCGAGGTATGCCGGCGGCTCGACGACATAAAGGCTTTGCTCGCCTCCGCAGCCTCCGGCGGCGGCAATGAGGCCGCCAAGGCGGAAGCCACGCGCGAGATAAGCCTGCTGGACAACTATGTGACAACCGTAAAAGCTACTTTATGACGATGGACAAGGAAGTGAGATGCCCTAATTGCGGCGGCAACAGGTACGCCGAGGTTGACGGCTCGTCGGTCAAATGCCTGTACTGCGGCACTGTGTTCAAAATCAAGGACGAAAAGCCCGAACCGCCGGAGCCGCCCGCGCAGCCGGCCGCGGGCGGGCAGCCGGAGCCTGATTACGCCCCGGCGGCGCGGCAGCCGGCCCAGGACTACGATTATTATTACGACCAAGACGACGAAGACAACAGCGAGAGAAAGAAGCTGATCGTGAAACTGGTGTTGATAGCCATCTTCTTGCTCATCATAATCACCAACTGGAAATCAATGGTGGCAGGACTTATAACGACGCTTTTATTTTAGCTAAAAGACACATCATGGACGAGAAAACATACCAAAAGGCCTTGAAACTATTCCGCGAGACGGCCTACGGGGAGGCCTACAACCTGCTGAAACAGCACGAGGACGACCTCTCGCCGAAGGCCCGCCAGCTGATGAACGAGAGTTGCAACCTCAACGCCGACAAGTATTATTATATAATAAAGGAAAGCATCGAGACGGGCGACGTTGACAGGGCTTTCCGCATGAAGGCGCAATACGAGGCCCGGTACGGCCACAACCCGAAGATTGACGGCATACGGATGCCGGAGAACGACCGCTCTTACCTGTACGACGACGACGAAAGCTCGGTGCAGGAATTCTTCAAGTCGCAGGCCTTCATAATCGGTCTTGTGGTTTTCCTGATTATCGTCTTGCTGGCGGCTTGCTGACGGCGAGTGGCGCACAGCAGGCTCACGCCTTTCAGTAAGGGCACGTTTCACCTCGTGAGACGTGCCCTTTTGCATTGTAATATGTGCCCTTTCGCATTTCAAAAAAGGGCTAAATGGATGTTGGCTATTTGCAGGTCATTTTATGTAGAGACGCAAAATCTTGCGTCTCCGCAAAAGGACATCGCAGGATAATGCCAGCCGACGCTTAACGCTACCTGCGGAGACGCAAAATTTTGCGTCTCTACAAGTTGGTGTCGGGGAACTGCGGACATTAATAAAACCACAAAATCCGCCGCCACGACTCATTGGGCTTACCCGCCATATCAGGCCCATTCGGCTCACCATCCTGCCACACAACCGTAATAACGTTAATAAAAACCGTAATGTGTGTACATCGTTTTATGGAATGATTTGTTATTTTTGCAAAAACAAAAAGTGATGACGGCACGCAACAAAGCATTTGGCTATAACTTCTTTAACTTCTCTAAATTCTATAACTTCCAAAAAACTATAACTTCTTTAACTTCTCTAACTTCTTTAACTTCTAAAAAACGCTTATGGAAAAGATAATCAACATCAACTCGATAGACGACTACAACCGCCTCTACGGCATCGAGACGCGCAACCCGCTCGTGACCGTGGCCGACGTCAACACGATGAACGGCGCGATGCAGGAAGGCGAAGTGACTTACAACTACGGCGTCTACGCGCTCTTCCTGAAGCAGACCTACTGCGGCGACATCACCTACGGACGCATGCCTTACGACTACCAGGAAGGCACGGTGACGAGCTTCGCGCCGGGGCAGGTGGTGCGCATAGGCCACAAGCCCAACATAAAGCCGCAGGTGATGGGCCTGCTGTTCCACCCCGACCTCATCCGTGGCACCTCGTTAGGGCAGGAAATCAAGCAATATTCCTTCTTCTCCTACTCCTCGCGCGAGGCCCTGCACCTCTCCGAACAGGAGAAGGGCATTTACAAGGACTGCCTCGAAAAGATAAAGATAGAGCTGGAGCGGCCCATCGACGGCCACAGCCGCAAGCTCATCTGCCGCAACATCGAGCTGCTGCTCGACTACTGCATGAGGTTCTACGAGCGTCAGTTCATCACCCGCCACGAGGTGAACACCGACGTGCTGGAGAAGTTCGAGCGCGAGCTTGACCGCTATTTCACGGGCGACACCGCCCTGCAAAACGGCCTGCCCACGGTGAAGTATTTCGCCGAGCGGTGTTTCCTCTCGCCCAACTACTTCGGCGACCTCATCAAGCGGGAGACCGGGCGCACGCCGCAAGACTACATCCAGGCGCGCATAATCGGCCTTGCCAAGGACATGCTGCTCGACACGCGGCAGACCGTCAACGAAATCAGCTTCCGCCTCGGCTTCCAGTACTCGCAGCACTTCAACCGCTACTTCAAGCGCATCACCAACATGACGCCCACGGAATACCGCAAGATGAACGCCGTCTGACACCTGGCACCCACCCCAGCCCTCCCCAAGTGAGGGAGCTTAATATGCTTTTGTGGGTTTGGGAAATGGCGTATTTGGCTCATCTGGCTTGCCGTCCCAGGCACCCGACACCCACCTCCAGCCCTCCCAACACCCACCCCAGCCCTCCCCAAGTGAGGGAGCTTAATATGCTTTTGAGGGTTTGGCAATGGCGTATTTGGCTCATCTGGCTTATTTGCCTTAATTGGCTTATCTGGCTTATTTGGCCCATTAATTATTTGATACTGACATGAAGGAGAACAAACCGGAACAAGATAGTGTTTCAAGCTGTGCTGCATACCAAACCCCTCTTCCAAAAGAGGGCGGGGGAGGGTGTGCGGACGGGGGTGAGTGTGCTGAGTATGCCGCCACTGACAACTGCGTTTGCGAGTGCAACCGAGCCTACAACGCCGAGACGCTCCACCCCCTCGTGAGCCTGATTGACACGTCGGCGCCGTGCAGCGGCGGCAGCGTCAGCACCGACTGCTACGCCGTGGTGTTCATGCGCGGCGTGGCCGACGGCGCGGAGTACGGCAGGAAATATTACGACTTCACCGACACCACGGTGCTCTTCCTCGCCCCGCGGAGAGACATCGACCTGCGCACGGCTGACGGCAAGATGCTCATCTTCCACCCCGCCCTCGTGAGATGCACGCCCCTCGGCATGGCCCTCGGCGACTGCTCGTTCTTCAACTACCGGCGCGACGAGGCCCTGCACCTCTCCGCCTGCGAGTGGCGCGTGGTGAAGCGGTGCCTCGGCTGCGTCGGCGACGAGCTGGGCTGGGGCGTTGACGCCCACAGCAAGGGCATCATCTGCACAATCATCGAGCTGCTGCTCAACTACTGCCGCCGCTTCTACGCCCGCCAGTTCATCACCCGCCACGACGCCAACATTGAAGCCATGGCCGCCCTCGACGCCCTCATCGACGGCGAGTTCGCCTCAGGCCGCGTGGCCTCCGGCGGTCTGCCCACGGCCTCCGCCATGGCCCCCAGGCTCGGAATGTCGCCCTGTTACCTCGACGACATGCTCCGCAGCGAGACCGGCAACGGCGTGGACGACTACGTAAGGCTGCGCCGCATGCGCCTCGCCAAGCGGATGCTCATCGCCGGCGACAAGCCGGTAAGCGAAATATCCCGCATCCTCGGCTTCTGTTCGGAGAAGTGCTTCGCCGCCGTGTTCAAGAAAGTCACAGGCGTAAGCCCCGAAGAATATGTATGATTGACAATTTGAATTTTGGAATTGAGAATGGATAATTGAGAATTATGATTACCTTTGTAAACCGAAAAGGCAAACCATGATTATCCATCCTCAATTTTCAATTATATGAAAAGACACATTCATTTACTGTTTTTGGCATTGCTTTCATGCCTCTCGGCTGCCGCCGAGAACTATCCTTACCGTTCCGACTTCCTGTGGGTTACAGTGCCCGGACACGCCGACTGGCTGTACGAAAAGGGCGAACGCGCCGAGGTGGAAGTGCAGCTCTACAAGTACGGAGTGCCGCAAGACTGCACCGTGACTTACGAGACGGCCGACGACATGATGCCCGCCGACGGCCGTGGCGAGGCCCGGCTCAAGGGCGGGCGCGCCGTGATAGACATGGGCACGAGGCCTACGCCGGGCTTCCGCGACCTGCGCCTCAAGGCCGTCGTGGACGGGCGGGAGACAGTCCACCACGTTAAAGTAGGCTATTCCGTAGGCGAGATACGCCCCGTGACGCAGGAACCGGCCGACTTCGCCGACTTCTGGCGGCGCAGCATCGACGAGATGAGAGCCTTCCCGCTGACTTACACCAAGGAGCGGGCCGGTGAATATTGCACCGACAAGACAGACTGCTACCTCGTGAAAGTGACGCTCAACAAGCACAAACAGGCCGTCTACGCCTACCTCTTCATCCCCAAGGGCGCGCAAAAGGGCGGCTGCCCCGTGGTGCTCTGCCCGCCCGGAGCCGGCATAAAGACCATCAAGGAGCCGCTGCGCCACAAGTATTACGCCGAGAACGGCTGCATACGCATGGAGATGGAGATACACGGGCTTGACCCGCGCCTGCCCAAGGACGTGTTCGACGACATCTCTCGCGCCTTCAACTCCAAGGATAACGGCTACTTGGCCAACGGCATCGACAGCCGCGAACGTTACTATATGCGCCGCGTCTACCTATCGCTCGTGCGCTGCATCGACCTGCTGACCAGCCTGCCCGAATGGGATGGGCGCAACGTCATAGTGCAAGGCGGCAGCCAGGGCGGCGCCCTCGCCATCGTGGCCGCCGCCCTCGACCGGCGCGTGACGCAGTGCATCGTCAACCACCCCGCCCTCGCCGACATGGCCGCCTACGCCGAGGGGCGCACCGGCGGCTACCCGCACTTCAACAAGACGCCCGGCATGCTGACGCCGGAGCACGTCAACACCTTGGCCTATTACGACGTGGTGAACTTCGCCCGCCATGTCACCGCCGACACTTACATGACCTGGGGCTACAACGACGACACCTGCCCGCCCACCACGTCATACGCCGTGTGGAACACGCTCACGTGCCCCAAGGACTCGCTCGTCACCCCCATCAACGAGCACTGGACGTCAGACGCCACGGAGCGCGGCCAGATGGAGTGGATGAAGACGCGGCTGAAATGATGAGGTAGCCACCCGACACCCACCCCCGCCCTCTTTTGGAAGAGGGGCTTGATATGCTTTGTTGGTCGCAGCTCTCACAGACCTCCCACAGCTCCCAGTTCTCCCAGACCTCCCAGCAGCCCCGATGGCTAACCCCTTGACAACCAGACTCTTTACAAAAGGCCGCCTCTTGCCTTGCAAGAAGCGGCCTTTTGCGTTGCCGTTTGCCGCCTTTCGCAAGGCCGTTTGCGGCATTTCATTAAATAAGCCTAATAAGTCCAATGAGCCTGATAAGCCCAAATACGCCATTGCCAAACCCCACAAAGCATATTAAGCTCCCTCCCTTTGTGAGGGCAGGGGTGGGTGCCTGCACATTAGGCCCTTCTCCCAAAAGAGGGCAGGGGTGGGTGTCAGTTGTTTTTCTTCTTTCTTCTTCCTTTTAATGGTTGTTAATTTGACAATTTATCATTGTGTTACCATTTATATGTGAAAATAGACTAAATAATGGCGTCGTACATATCAAAGTGTCACAAAAATGCGGTTTTTAAAAAGTTGTGATAAAAATAATCGATTTTTTTAGTAAAAAACTTCACGGAAAATTTGCGTATTTTTGAGATTTTTTGCACTTTTGCGGATGGAACTATAAATATCAACCGCAGCATAGCTGCAAAATGACGATTTGAAACTTACCTCGCCGTGACTCTTACAGAGAGTTTCATTCATTATGGAGCACCCTGCCTGAAGCCGTGGCGTTGTTTTAGTCTTTAAAATTTTATTCACTTTATTATTAACTTAAATTAATTGTTTATGAAGAAAACATTTCTACTCTTTCTGATGACGCTGTTGTGTTGCGTCACAGGAGTGTGGGCGGCTTCCGTGACAGCCATTTCCGGCTCCGGACAGCAAGACGACCCCTACATCTATGAAGTGTCTCCGGACGACGTAGTGGATCTGGTGGCCGGTGATTACGGCGAGTTCCATTTCACCGTTCCTGAAGAAGGCGGTTTGCTTTTTATTACTTCTAACTCGTGGGATGATAATTATTCTGCAGGGTTCGAGTACAAGAAGTCTACCGACGCGGAGTGGACCAGCTCTCCGCTGTTCGACACGTTCGCCGCAGATCCGGGCGTAGAGCTTGAGGGCGGCGTTACTTATTATATAAGGAACACAGTTCCCGTGTCAAAGAGTGAGAGGATGGACAACCTTACCTTCATATTCACTCCCAATGAAGTGGGCGGCGATGAAGGCGATGAACCCGATAAAGGCATAGCTCCTTCTTCAGGCTCAGGAAAGCAAAGCGACCCGTATGTTTATGAAGTTTCAAACGGTACTATCGTAACCGTGAAGGCTGACGAGTATCTGCGCTGTGAACTTACATACGATGGTACAGGAGAACTTATAATCAAGTCAGACGGTTATATGGATTCTGAATGGATGACATCCTTCCGCTACAAGGCTGAAGACGATACCGAGTGGAAGACCATCGACTTGGATAACGGTGAGTACTTCAGCATGACGTTGACGCTCAACGGCTTCGAGGCAGGCAAGAAGTATGTGTTTGAAAACCAGCAAGCATCGTATGATGAAAAGCAGAACATTACCTTCACATTCACCGGCGCAGGTGAAGGCGGTGGCGACGACGACCCGTCAACAGGCGATCCTGATGAGGCTATCACCGTAGAGGACGGCTCAACGTACACCATTCCGGCTGGCGGCCAGGTTTATGCGGAAATCGTCGTACCTGAAGGCAAGGGCGGAACGCTCAAGCTGTTCCAAAACTCTTTCAATGGCCTTGGTATGGGTGTCAAGGAAAAAGGCTCGGCTGGAGAGTTCGAGGTAGGTACGTTTGAGAGTGATGGAACCGGTATGTACACTACGTTCCGTCTGGAAGGCGGCAAGACTTACGTCATACTGAACACGATAGCAGTTCCTGACTACCTGACTGGCGGCATTACCATAACAGTAGACTACTTGGCTGACGCCGACAATGAAAACGCTTTCACGGTAGTGTCTACAGATCCTGACTTTATCGGCAAGGAGTTCGCCGGAGTGAAAGCGGGTGAGAAGTTCACCGTTACGCTTGACAAGGGCGTGGCATTCCTTGAGATGACGATCAACGGCGGCGAGAAGTATGGCAACCTGACAACCACTTACGGAACCCCGGTAGGCGAGGGCGAGGCCCTGATCGGTGACGACGGCCAACCTGTGACATACATCGACAGGAATGACGCGTCTGGGACTCCGCAGACTGTGATGTTGTACAAGGAGTGGGAGTTCAGCCCGGTGGTAGGCGACTGGACGTTCTACTCTGACGCTGACTATACCTTAATCTTCACGTCATACGCCAACAAGAATGATTGGTACGACATGAATTCTCAGGCTTCAACTGAAGTTAAATTCAAGGGTGCCACCGAACCGCAGGTGTTCTCTGACATCAAACTTCTCAATGTAACTCCCGCCCCGACAGAGGACAATTTGGATGAGATGCTCAGCTCTAAGAACAACACCGTCACCTTCGAGTTCGACGGCGAGGTTAAGGTTGAGTCTTGCACGATAGCTCTTGGCTCAGGTGGTTCTATTAAGGTGAACACTGTTGCAGACTATGAGACCGTTCCCGGCCACACCATCATAACCGCAACCCCCGACATCGGCGGAAAAGACTTCAACATCGCCATTGTCCTCAAGGTGACAGACATGGACGGCAACGAGCTGCAAGACGAGGAGCCGATGGTTCCCGGCGTCACATGGTTCGCCGGCCAGTACTCTATCGACTTCTCCGTTGCTGACGGACGCACGATAGACGCCCTCCTTGAGTACGACAACGTAAGCCCAAGGCTCGACAGCTATGTTGAGAAGCTCGACAAGATAACCTTCACGGTAAGCAACGGCCTGTCAAGCGACGACGGCGCAGCGTTCTACCAGGTTACTTCAGCCAGCGAGGCCGGCATCTACAACGCGAAGAACGAGAAGGTTTACGACGTAGCCCTCATGAACGCTTACGGCTTCGACGTGGAAACAACGTCTACAATCACCGCCGCCATCGCAGAGATTGGCTCGGTAGACTATGAAAGTAAGAATGATGCCAACGAGCCAGCCTACACTCCGGCTGAAATCACCGAACCGGGCGTTTACACGCTGAAGATAGGCGAAATGTCAATCGGCGACGCCAACTTCGAGGCTGCGTCTCCTTGGATGACAACCCAGGGCGGCAAGAAGGGACGCTGCAACCCCTACTGGAGTATGACGTTCAACGTGGTTGAGAAGGTTGTCGATGTAGAGGCCGTAGATCCTGTTCCTTACAACGTTTCAGGCGAATACAACGAGAAAGTGCCCGCTGAAATCACAGTCAACTTCGACGACGAAGACGTTACGGTGAACAACGTGATCATCAGCTCCGGCAGCCCGATAGCACAGCCTGTTGACGGATGGAAGCTCGACGGCAAGACCCTCACCATCCCCGTAAGCGAGGAGTTGCAGGCATCGCGCACCATCATCGTGAGAGTAACAGCCACCGCTTCTACCGGCCAGATAGTCAACTACGGCTACACCGACGAGGAACTCAACGACGGCAACAACGGCATAATGCTGGTTTACCAGACTCCGCAAGACGACCTCGTTCCTACGGAAGTGACACCCGCCGACAAGGCTACGGTGGAGAGCATCTCTGACATCGTGCTGACATTCGACGAGAACCTCGGCACTGTCAACTCTGAAGGCATCGAACTCCGCGACGCTGACGACAATGTTGTAGCTTCAGGCGTAGCCGAAATTAACTTAGACGAAGCTACTTGGTCTGCTACTTCGCTGACGATTTCTCTCGACAATGTAATCACCGCCGCCGGCACTTACACGCTGGTAATCCCGGCTGAGAACTTCTACAACGAGGACGAGACCCTCTGGAACCCCGAACTGAAGTACACCTTCACGATAGAGACGCTCAGCGGCATCAGCGGCATCAAGGTTAACGCTGACGGCACAGTCAAGGTTTACACCATCGACGGCGTTTACGTAGGCGAAGGCCAGGCAGCCGAAGTTCTCGGCAAGCTCGCCAAGGGCATCTACATCGTCAACGGCACGAAGGTTGCGATTAAGTAAATGAAGACAATGGGCGCAGGACGGACATCCCGATACGTTGGGATTTAGCCGTCCCCCAACCCTCAACAACACAGCAAGGCTCCCCTGCACGGCAAGTGCGGGGGAGCTTTTTTTCATTCCGTTTCCTGGTGTCTGTTACAGTTTCCGTTTCCTTGGATTTTCCGTTTGAGGGTGTATAAAAAAAGCGTTCCTCATATTTGCAAATCCGTAGGAACGGACGTAGTAACGGATGCGTGAACCCACTTGCCTTTATTCTTCAATTTCCATGTTTTTGAGCATAAAGTCATAAATTATCAGTATTTTAACAAAATTTCATCTAAGCGGATGACTGTTTTATTGATATTTTTGTATTTTTGCGGCGAAATGTTAGCTGAGAAGTTTAACCCAAATCGGTCATTAGACTTTATCCGTGTTTCGTGCTGCTGTCAGGCAGATTGTTTTCCGCTTTTGTCGAAGATGTAGCGGGCTACATCGAGAAAAAGCGGGATACAAGATGACGGCGGCAGTGCGGAAGAAGGATGAAGAGCTGGCAATAAATCAGAAATATATGATTAGCGTTCTAATGACCGATTTGGGTTTAATGAAAAACCATATTTGCCGCGCCCATACGGGTTCATCAGGCAAGCTATAATATATTAATGTGGCGAACGATATTTACCATACACTTTTATTTACTTTATTATTAACTTAAAATTAAACCTTATGAAGAAAACCTTTCTACTTTTCTTGATGGCGCTGTTGTGTTGCGTCACAGGGACATGGGCGCAAGCCGTAGAACCTACTTCAGGTAAAGGCACGCAAGAAGAGCCGTTCATCTATGAAGTGAGTGACGGTTCTGTAGTCAATTTGGCGACAGGCACATACGGTGAATTCCATTTCACCCCGTCTGAAGCAGGAACCTTGACCGTTAAGAGTTCCGGATACGATACGGACTTCTTGCAGTCGTTCAAGTACAGGGACCTTGCCCAAACAGAATGGACGGAGGCTGAATATGACGGCATAACAGGAAACATAACCATGTCGCTTACAGAGGCAGCCATGATGTATGTCATTCAGGCGTCGGCCTCGTATGAAGACAATGACCTGACTTTCACCTTCTCTGGAAACAGCGGCCAGGGCGGCGACCAGCCGGGCGGCGACCAGGGCACGTCGGAAGACAACCCGTACATCGCCACGGCGAATGAGTCATTGGAAATCAACGTCCCGATGTTCGGCAAGAGCTATGTGAAGTTCACCGCCCCTGAAAACGGAACGCTCAAAATGGTAAGGGAGACGGGTTTTGCAAGTCCTGGATCAGTTACTATTAAAAAGGCTGACGGCACAGGCAGTGAAGTTACTGCGGATTTTGGTGGGTTCGCAGATCCATCTTACACGTTCGACCTTACCCTTGAGGCTGGAGTTGATTACATCATCACCATTACAGGCAGTGCATCGGAGGTAAGCAGCCAATACCTGTTCGAGTTCGAGAAGGCGGGCGAGGTAGACCCCAACGCGTTCAGGATAATCTCACCGGCTGAAGAGACCATAATCGAAGAAGTAACCCTTAAAAACCCGATCACCGTAACGGTGAACAGGCTGAAAGAGGACATTCCTTACATGCGCGGATTCTTGTCGGACTACGAGTTTGACACCGTAGAGGCCATATTCGTAAGCGAAGACACCGATGCCGGCACAAGCACGTGGACCATCAAGCCGACAGAATTGGACCGTGAGAACACGTGGGTGCTCTATGACGACAAGACTTACACCCTGACCCTTGAGGTGTACGAGTCAGCCGAGGGCGCAGGCCAGGCTCTCCAGCCTACGGAAGTGGCAGAAGTGACGATCAAGGGCGGCACGCCGGCGATTGTTTACTCTGACATCTCGCTCATCAAGATTACGCCGTATGGCGACGACCTTCTCAGCAGCGACGGCGTAAAGGTTGTTACGGTTGAGTTCGACGGCAAGGTTAAGCTCAACGACTTCAGCATCTCGCTCGGCCAGAGTGGCTTTGGCGGTGGCGGTGTTGACGTCGGCGGCACGGTAGAGTACACCGAAGAAGGCCACACCATCATCACGTCAGACGAGATTGAGATGAAGAACACCGACGCCGTGTTCACATTCAACCTTGACGTGGTTGACGAGGAAGGCAACAGGCTCAAGGGCAACACGACAGTCAGCGACGTTACCGTTGCTGAGGGCGTTTACTCGTTCACTGTAGGTTGCAAGGACGGACGCTGGGTGAACAAGATACTTGAAACCACCGACCTCAAACCGATGGATAACTCTTACGTAGAAGAGCTCGGCAAGGTAACGTTTACAATGACCGGCGGTATGTTAGACAGTGGTAACGACCCGACATACGGCCTGACCACTGCCGCCAACGCCGGCATCTACAATGGCGAGGAGAAGGTTTACGACGTTGTGCTGTCACAGGACGACGAGCGCGCGGCCAGCGAGTTTGAGTCTGAAGACCTGGAGTTTGGCGGTACGACCGAGTATGTGCCCGGCACTACGGCTTACTTCATCGCCACGGTTTACCCGCTCGGCACGGTGACTGACAATGTGGCCGCCGACGGCACGGAGCCTGTGGCCATAACCACTCCCGGCGTTTACACGCTGAAGATAGACGAGCAGTCAATAGGCGACAGCCAGTTCGACATCGCTTATCCTTGGATGGGCCCGATCGGCAGCACCGACCGCGGACGTTGCAACCCCGAATACAACTGGACGTTCAACGTGGTAGAGAAGGTTGTCGAGGTAGAGAGCGTAGACCCTGTTCCTTACAACGTTTCCGGCGAATACAACGAGGAAGTTCCCGCTGAAGTTACAGTCAAGTTCAACGACGCCGACGTGAACGTTGAGCAGGTTATGATACGTTACGGACAGCGCAACTTCGAGTTCGTTGAGTTCTATGACGTGAAGGACGGCGTGCTGACGTTCGACGTTCCTGAGAAGCTGCTCGCGGAGCGCGCAATCACCGTGCTCATGACAGCCACCGCTTCTACCGGCCAGCCCATCAACTACGGCTACACCGACGAAGAACTCAATGACGGCATCAGCGGCATACAGCTGATTTACCAGACTCCGCAAGACGTCCTCGTTCCTACGGAAGTGACACCCGCCGACAAGGCTGAGGTGAAGAACCTCTCTGACATCGTGCTGTCGTTCGGCACAGAAGAGCTCGGCACAATCATGCCTAACGACATCGAACTGCGTGACGCTGAAGACCAGCTCGTAACTACCGGTACGGCCGAGCTGAACGTCATCCAGGAGAGCATGACGGCGACGTCGCTGACTATAATGCTCGAAACTGAAGTCACCGAGGCCGGCACTTACACGCTGGTAATCCCGGCTGAGACCTTCTATAACGCTACGGAGACACTTTGGAACCCCGAACTGAAGTACACCTTCACCGTGAACCCGACGCTCACCGGCATCAGCGGCATCAATGTTGACGCCAACGAGACAGTCAAGGTTTACACCATCGGCGGCGTTTACGTAGGCGAAGGCCAGGCTGCCGAAATCCTCGGCAAGCTCGCCAAGGGCATCTACATCGTCAACGGCGCGAAGGTTGCGATTAAGTAAGCGGAAGGCAAAGAGCGGAGGACGGACATCCATGCGCATTAGGATTTAGCCGTCCACAAACTCTCCGCAACAATGCAAGGCTCCCCTGTACACACGTGCAGGGGAGCTTTTTCGTGAAAATGAAGAATTGAAAATCTACCACCCGCAAAGCATCCTGATGGCTCATTTATTCATCATTCATTCGTCATTTATTCATTATTTGCTATTTATTTTTCACTTTTTATTGAAAAAAGTTTCGTTTTATAAGATTTATTAGTACTTTTGTCGGAAAATATAACTAAAACAGTCAATAAATGGAAGATGCAATAAAGCAGATAGGCGAACGGCTTAAAGGTTTGCGCGATGTTTTGGACATACCGGCACAGGAGGTTGCCGACCTTTGCGGAGTGTCACTCGACGCTTACACCGCGGCGGAGAACGGCGAGGGGGAACTTTCGTTAAGCAGCCTCCAGAAGATTTCAAAGAAGTATGGCATTGCCTTCGACGTGCTGGTGTTCGGCGAGGAGCCGCACATGAATTCTTATTTCCTCACCCGCAAGGGGCAGGGGCTTAGCGTGGAGAGGCGCAAGGCCTACAAGTACCAGAGCCTGGCGAGCGGCTTCATGGGGCGCACGGTTGACCCGTTCATCGTCGTGGTGGAGCCTAAGCCCGAAGGCGCGCCTGTGGAGAAGAACTCTCACCAGGGGCAGGAGTTCCACGTCGTTGTGGAGGGCTGCCTTGAGGAGACCATCGGGCACAAGGTGCTTGTGCTCAACCCCGGCGACAGCATTTACTTCAACGCTTCGCTGCCCCACTGCATGAGGGCGCTGGGCGGCAAGCCGGCGAAGTTCCTTGCGGTGATTATCTAAGTTGGTTAAGTGGTAAGGAGAGAAGTAGGTAAGGAGTAAGTATAGGAAGGTGTAAGGAAGGGAGAAGCGAAGCAGTAAGGGGGAGGACTGATGGAAAATCCGCCTTGCCTCCTTGTTCATTGTGCTCCCAGTTCCTTTATATTAAAAAACAGAGACAATGGTAGAAAGATTTTTAACGCAAACAAGTTTTACGTCTGTTGAGGATTTTAAGGAGAACCTGCACTTCAAGGTTCCGGAGAATTTCAATTTCGCTTACGACGTAATGGACGTGTGGGCGGCCGAGAAGCCCGGCAAGCAGGCGTTGCTGTGGACGGACGACGAGGATAACTGCGTCAGGTTCACGTTCGGCGACATCAAGGAGCAGAGCGACCGCGCCGCCTCTTACTTCATGCAGCTCGGCATAGGCAAGGGCGACGTCGTGATGCTCATCCTCAAGCGCAGGTATGAGTTCTGGCTGTCGATGCTCGCGTTGCACAAGATAGGCGCCGTGGCCGTGCCGGCTACGCACATGCTGACGACGCACGACATAGTTTACCGCAACAACATGGCCGGCGTGAAGGCCATAATATGCGTGGGCGACGATTATGTGCAGACGCAGGTCAAGGCGTCGCTGGAGCAAAGCCCCACGCTGGAGGTGCTCGTTAGCATAGGGCCTGATGTGTGCGACGGTTTCCACGACTGGCATAAGGAGTGGGAGCAGGCGCCGCCCTTCGTGCGCCCGGAGCACGTCAACGACAATGGCGACACGATGATAATGTACTTCACCAGCGGCACGAGCGGCGAGCCTAAGATGGTGGCCCACGACTTTCTTTATCCGCTCGGCCACATCACTACGGGCTACTTCTGGCACAACCTGCGCGAGGACAGCATCCATCTGACCGTGGCCGACACGGGATGGGCAAAGGCCGCGTGGGGCAAGCTGTACGGCCAGTGGTTCGCCGGGGCCACGGTGTTCGTCTTCGAGCACCAGAAGTTCACCGCCGACAAGATAATGCGCAAGATAGAGCAGTACCATATAACGTCGCTCTGCGCGCCGCCGACGGTCTACCGCTTCATGATACACGAGGACTTCTCGAAGTACGACCTTTCCTCGCTGCGCTACTGCTGCACGGCGGGCGAGGCCCTGAACCCGGCGGTCTACGACAAGTTCTTCGAGCTTACGGGCATACGCCTGATGGAGGGCTTCGGCCAGACCGAGACCACGATGACGCTCGGCACGATGCCCTGGATGACGCCGAAGCCCGGCAGCATGGGTATGCCCAACCCGCAGTATGACATCGACCTCGTGCGTCCCGACGGCACTCCCTGCGAGGACGGAGAGAAGGGCGAGATTGTGATACACACGGAGAAGGGCAAGCCGATAGGTCTGTTCAAGGGTTACTACCGCGACGAAGAGAAGAACCGCCAGGTGTGGCACGACGGCCTGTACCACACGGGCGACGTGGCCTGGCGCGACGAGGACGGTTACTACTGGTTTGAGGGGCGCACGGACGACGTGATAAAGAGCAGCGGCTACCGCATCGGCCCGTTCGAGGTGGAGAGCGCGCTGATGACCCACCCGGCCGTTGTGGAGTGCGCCATAACGGGCGTGCCCGACGACATCCGCGGCATGGTTGTCAAGGCCACCGTGGTGCTCGGCAAGGACTGGAAGGACAAGGCCGGCGACGACTTGGTTAAGGAACTGCAAAACCACGTGAAGCGCGAGACCGCCCCTTACAAGTATCCGCGCATCATAGAGTTCGTCGATGAGTTGCCGAAGACTATTAGCGGCAAGATACGCCGCGTGGAAATACGCGAGAAGGACAAGAAAAATAAGGAGTGAAGAGTTAAGGACTAAGAGTGAAGAATCCAATACTCTCACGGCGCATTAGGCTTATTAGGCTAACCAGGCCAATCAGGCCTGTCCCCAATTACCTTTAAAGCAATGAAAAGAATAGTGGTAAAGGTCGGCAGCAACGTGCTCACGCGCCCCGACGGCAAGCTCGACGTTACGCGCGTGTCGGCGTTGGTCGATGAAATAGCGTGGCTCCGCGGCGAAGGCGTAGAGGTAATCCTCGTGTCGAGCGGGGCGGTGGCCAGCGGCCGCGGCGAGCTTGGCGACGAGCCGGGTCTTGACGGCGTGGAGCAGCGCCAGCTGTATTCCGCCGTGGGGCAGGTGAAGCTCGTCAACACGTATTCCGCCCTTTTCCGCGAGTACGGGATAAAGGTGGCGCAGGTGCTGACGATGAAAGAGAACTTCACGTCGCCCCGCGAGTACGCCAACCTGCGCGGCTGCATGGCCGTGATGCTCGACAGCGGCGTGATGCCCATCGTCAACGAGAACGACACCGTGAGCGTGACGGAGCTGATGTTCACCGACAACGACGAGCTGTCAGGCCTCATGGCGCAGATGATGAAGGCCGACACGCTGATACTGCTAAGCAACGTTGACGGCGTTTACGACGGCGAGCCGGGCGACCCTTCGGCGCGGCTGATAAGGCGCGTCGAGGCCGGCGGCGATGTCAGCCGCTACGTCCGCAGCGGCAAGAGTACCTTCGGGCGGGGCGGCATGTCGGCCAAGTGCGGCATAGCCGTCAGCACGGCGGCCAGCGGCATACGCGTGATAATAGCCGACGGGCGGCGCGACGGAGTGCTGAAAGGCCTCGTGGCGCACCCCGAAAGCACGCCCCACACCGAGTTCGAGCCGGCCGCCTGTGACGGCAAGGCATTGTAATGACAGACAACACTATGTTTACCGAAGAAATGTTCATCAAGGCGAAAGAGGCCTGCCGCACGCTTGCGCTCATCCCCGACGAGGCGAAGAACGCCGTGCTGCGCGCCGTCGCCGACGAGATTTTGGCGTCGGAAGACGTGCTGCTGAGCGTCAACGAATGCGACTTGAAGCGCATGGAGCGCAGCAATCCGCTCTACGACCGCCTGATGCTCACCCCGGAACGCCTCGAAGCCATAGCCTCTGACATGCGCCGCGTGGCCGAGCTGCCGTCGCCGCTGGGCATAGAGACCAAGGCGGGGACGCTCCCCAACGGCCTGCGCCTGAGGCGGGTGAGCGTGCCGTTCGGCGTGGTGGGCGTAGTCTACGAGGCCCGCCCCAATGTCAGCTTCGACGTCTTCTCGCTCTGTTTCAAGTCGGGCAACGCCTGCCTGCTGAAAGGCGGGAAGGACGCCGACCACTCCAACTACGCCATTGTGCGCCTTATACAGGACGTGTTGCGGCGGGCTGGCGTCAACCCGTATGTCGTCAACCTGCTGCCGTCAACCCACCAGGCCACCGCCCAGCTGCTCTCGGCCGTGGGCTACGTTGACCTGTGCATACCGCGCGGCGGCAAGGGGCTGATAGATTTTGTAAGGAAGAAGGCCAAAGTGCCCGTGATAGAGACCGGCGCGGGTGTCGTCAACACGTATTTCGACGCCGCCGGCGACGCCGTGATGGGCGCGCGCATCATCAACAACGCCAAGACGCGCCGCGTAAGCGTCTGCAACGCCTTGGACTGCCTGATAGTCCACCGCTTGCGCCTGGCCGACCTGCCCGCGCTCTGCGCCCCGCTGGCGGGGAGCAACGTCACGGTTTATGCCGACGAAGAGGCCCGCGCGGCCCTCGCCGGCGGCTATCCGGCCGACCTGCTGCGCCCCGCTACGGACGAGAGTTACGGCACGGAGTTCATGGACTACGCCTTGGCCGTGAAGACCGTCGGCTCGCTCGCCGAGGCGATGGAGCACATAGCGCGCTACGGTTCGGGCCACAGCGAGTGCATAATAACGCAGGACGAGGCCGCCGCGCGCCTGTTCCAGGCCGGCGTTGACGCCGCCTGCGTGTACTGGAACGCGCCGACGAGCTTCACCGACGGCGCGCAGTTCGGCCTCGGAGCCGAAATCGGCATCAGCACCCAGAAGCTGGGGCCGCGCGGCCCGATGGGTCTTGAGGAGCTTACCACCTACAAGTGGATAATCGAAGGGGAAGGGCAAGTGAGGAAATGAAACCGCAGGCGGCCCCTCCCCGCCTCCCCAAGGGGAGGGGCGCAGCCGGCAAAAGTAATATGGCTCCTACCCGTGGGGAGGTAGGGTGGGGCTGCTTATATGCTAATAACATAATGAGAACATTCATCAACGTGGAAGACCTCGGCGACCTGAAACAAGCACTCGCCGAGGCGCAAGAGGTTAAGAAAGACCGATACAAATACCAGCAGCTGGGCAAGAACAAGACGCTGCTGATGATATTCTTCAACAACAGCCTGCGCACACGCCTGAGCACGCAGAAGGCGGCGGAGAACCTGGGCATGAACGTCATCGTGCTCGACGTGAACGCCGGGGCGTGGAAATTAGAGACGGAGCGCGGCGTAATCATGGACGGCGACAAGAGCGAGCACTTGCTTGAGGCCATTCCCGTGATGGGGTGCTACTGCGACATGATAGGCGTGCGCTCGTTCGCCGGGCTAACCGACCGCGAGTATGACTACGCCGAGACCGTGCTCAACCAGTTCATCCGCTACAGCGGCCGCCCCGTGTTCGCCATGGAGACGGCCACCGTGCACCCCCTGCAGGCCTTCGCCGACCTCATCACGATAGAGGAGCACAAGACGAAGGCGCGCCCGAAGGTGGTGCTGACGTGGGCGCCCCACTGCCGCGCGCTGCCCCAGGCCGTGCCTAACTCATTCGCGCAGTGGATGCTGGCCGCCGACGTTGACCTCGTGATAACCCATCCGCAGGGCTACGAGCTTGACCCGAAGTTCACCGGCGGGGCGCGCATAGAGTACGACCAGATGAAAGCCCTCGAAGGCGCTGACTTCGTTTACGCCAAAAACTGGAGCTGCCCCGGCGTCACCTGTCCCGCCGACTACGGCAAGATACTGTCGAAGGATATGTCTTGGACAATCGACGAGGCCCACATGGCCGTGACGGACAACGGCAAGTTCATGCACTGCCTGCCCGTGCGCCGCGGCCTGATAGTCACCGACGACGTTATCGAAAGCCCCAATTCGCTGGTAATCCCCGAAGCCGCCAACCGCGAGATTTCAGCCGAGGTGGTGATTAAGAGGATGCTCGAAAGCCTGTAATTTATAATTGATAATGTAGAATGGAGAATTGAAAATTATGATTTGCTTTTGTAATCTGATGAGGATGGGCATCTGTGGCAAATCATAATTTTCAATTCTCCATTCTCAATTTTTAATTAACGAAGGTAATCATAATTATCAATTCTCCATTTTCAATTATCAATTTACGACGTAAAAGGCCGTAAAACGCAACGTAAAAAGCCATTTTTCGCACGGCGAAAGATGGCTTTTTGCAATGTGTTGATGTTGAGGCTGTTACGACGGAGGCGTCACAGCCCTATGACAGTGTTAGATTATGCTGTTGCTGTTACTTTCGTGAGTTAGGCATAATGCTATGTTGTCATTAATCCGGCAATCTCCTTATGTTGAGAACGTAAAATTCCAAAGTTTCAGCAAATGAAATTCAAGGAAAAACGCCTCGCCGCTTGCGGAGGGTGTATCAAAATGGGTTTACTGCTCTTGTAGGGACATAATTTATTATGTCCGAACGCCACGAAGGGGCGTATAAACATCTGAATATCAGCGTAATACGTTTCTATCGAAACGTGCGGACATAATAAATTATGTCCCTACAATGGCGATGGCCGCCATTTTGATACACCCACTACAACAAATGCAATGTATGCAAGAAGTGTAATCAAACTATGCAGAGGCGCAAAATTTTGCGTCTTCGCAAACAACGTATAACTGTTGCGCTGCTGTTCCTTATCCCGAACTCACGTGTTATCACTAAGCTCATCTATTACCTCATCTGCGGTTTTCAGTTTGATTTTCCCTTCCATGTGGTCTTTCACCTGTTGCAGTGCGAGGCGCAACTCTTCCGTGAGGTCGCGCTTGCTCACCACGGCGTCCTCCGTCTCCACGGGCGTGAGCTTGAAACTGCCTGCGTTTCTCGACTTGAGGATGATGTCCTCGCCGTTGCGGGCCATATTGAGGAATTTTGTCTGGTTGGCCCTGAAGTCCCTTGTGCTGATTACAATCATGATGTTCTCCTTCCTTTTTCGTTTTGTTTTACATTGCGAAGATAAGGAAAAGACCATTGGTTGCCAAATTGGACGCATATTTCAATGCTTTATTTAAGAATATTTTGCATAAAGCCCCGTCATTTGGGGTTATAATAACAGCGAAAGAGCGCACCGCCGTGGTGCGCTCTTTCGCTGTTATATTCTGTTGTTCCAATACCATCAGGGCTGCTTGCCGATGTAGGCGAGTATGCCGCCGTCAACGTAGAGGATGTGTCCGTTAACGAAGTCGGAGGCGTCGGAGGCGAGGAACACTGCCGGGCCCATCAGGTCTTCGGGCGTGCCCCAGCGCGCCGCGGGAGTCTTCGACACGATGAAGCT
>CALUGU010000036.1 GCA_944320255.1 uncultured Prevotella sp.
CATTGCCCGTTCTCGTGCGAGTTTTATCCAATCTGTTGATAGTCAAATAAAACCTACCTGATTACAACAAATATAAGAAAAAATGGTTATATCCAAAGTCTCGCGCCATTAAAATGCAAAAAATATATTTGCAGACGGTTTCCAACTCACGGCAAACGGCGTTGCGATTTGCCGTTAATCGCAACGCAAAAGGCCGTCTTTTGGACTCCAAAAGACGGCCTTTTGCAACACGTTGAGCGTCAACAGGTTACGAATAAGTGAAGAGTTAAGAGTGAAGAGTTAAGAATTAACTTGCAAAGTAATGAATTCTTAACTCTTCGCTCTTAATTCTTCACTCTTCGTTCTTAACTCTTAACTTAAAAATCCATCGGCTTTCCACGGTAGAAGTCGAGGAGACTCGTGCCGTACATATACTCGTATTTGGCGCGCACCAAGTCGCTCTCGGCCTTCAGCCAGTTGTTTTTCGCCTCGTTGAACTCGGTGATGTTCGCCTTGCCATACTCATACTTGGCCGACGTAAGGTCGAAGGCGGCCTTGTTGCTGCGCGCCGCCTCGCGGCTGCTGGCGTACTGTGCGCGGGCGGCCACGGCGTTGTAGTAGGCTTGCTGTATTTCCTTGTAGAGCGTCTTCTTCACGTTCTCTAATTGCAGCTCTTGCGTCTCACGGCTCAGGCGGGCGGCCCGTATGCTGTTGCGCGTCTCCAATCGGTTGAATATCGGCACGTTCAGGCTCAGGCCTACGTACTGGCTGAAGTTGTTGCGCATCTGCCGGCCGAAGCTCTCCGCGGCGAAGCCGCTCGTCTTGTAATAGTTAGAGCCAAGCCCGGCGTTGAGCGACAGCGTTGGCAGCAGCGCGCTCTTGGCTATGCTGATGTTCACATCGGCGCCCTTCAGGCGCAGCGTCTCCGCCTTCACTTCGGGCTTGAAGGCCAGCGCCTCCTGGTAGATTTCGCCCGGAGCGGGCAGTTCCGCTCCGCCCGTCACGGCTATCGCCGCCGTGTCGGGGCGCACAATGGCGAAGCCTTCGGGCGAAGGCAGCTCAAGCAGCTGTGCCAGCGAGAGCAAGGCCAGCCGGCAGTCGTTGTCGGCCTGGGTGTACGTCAGGCGGCTTTGCGCCAGCGCGGCCTCCTGCTGCGCCACCTCCACGCCGCTCGCCTTGCCCGTGCGCAGCATCTCCGTGAGGCGCGCCACGTGCATCGAGTCAATCCCTATCTGCCTCAACGCCACGTCGCGCAGCTCCATGTCGTAGAGTATCTGCACGTAAGCCTGCGCCACCTGCACGCTCACGTCGTCGCGAGCCTTGGCGAGGTCGGCGGTGGCCGCCTCAAGGTTCAGCCTGTTCAGCTCTATCGTCCGAGGTATTCGCAGGCCCGTGAACAGCGGCACGCTCGTGCCCAGTGAGAACGACGTGCTGCTCGTGTTCTTGTTCGAGTATGTGTTTTCAGATGTCAGTCCTCGCCCGAACGACCAGTTTTGCGAGGCCTGCGCGCTCAAGTCGGGCAGCCGGCTGTTCTTGGCCGTGCTCAGTTCCACTTCCCCCTGCCGCCTCGCAACGTCCTGCTGCTTCACGGTGATGTTGTTTTCCAATGCGTAGTCGATGCACTCGCGCAACGTCCACGACCCCTGCCGCTGCGCCGAAACGGCCATCGCCGCCAGCAGGAACGATAAGATATAAATTATGCGGTACATAGTTTAAAAATAAGCCCCCTCCCAACCTCCCCAGTGGGGAGGGGTGTTGTTAAATGCTAATCATTATCTAATAACCAAACGCAATTACCAAAATATTCTTGGATGAATGCCTGTCTCACGCCAGTCAGCTCTTCCTCCCCTCATGGATAGGGCGGGGTGGGGCTTTTATTCCCCACTCACTCTCTGCGGCCCTCTTACCTTCTCGCCCTTCTTCAGGCCGCTCTTTATCTCGATGTTGATGCCGTCGCTAAGTCCTGTATTTACCTTGCGCCGCTCGTAAGTCTTGTCCTCGCCATCGCCTTTCACCACGTAGACGTAGGTGTCTTCGCCGCTGAACTCAATCGCGCTTTCAGGAACGGCGAGCACGCCCTTCGCGCTTGCCAGCTCTATTTCGGCGTTCGCGCTGTATCCAGAACGTATGTCGCTACCCAGCGGCACGTCCACCGCCGCCTTTATCTCAAACTGGTTGGCCCCGTTGTTGTCAGTGGCCTTGGGCGAAATGTATTCGAGCGAAGCGTCGAATTTCAGGTTCTCAAGCGCGCCGATGGTGATTTTCATCGCCATGCCGGTGACGAGCCGCCCCACTTCCGTTTCGTCGATGTTGCCCTTGAAGATAAGGTCGCCCATGTCGGCGACGGTCGCTATCGTCGTGCCGTCGTTGAACGTGTTGCTCAATATCACCGAGTTGCCCACCTTCACGGGCACGTCGAGGACGAGTCCGCTTATCGTCGAGCGTATCAGCGTGCTGCTCGCGCTGGCGTTGCTGCTTGAAACGCCGTCGCGGACAACCTCCAGCGCGTCCACGGCTGCCAGCTTCTCCTCGCGGGCCTGGTCGTAAGCCTGGCGCACGTTGTCGTACTCCTCCGCGCTGACGAGCTGCTTGTCATAGAGCTGACGCTCGCGGTCGAGGTTCACCTTGGCCTGCTTCAGGTTGACGTCGGCAAGCCTCACGCGGCTCTCGGCGGAGCTAAGCTGCCCCATGTCGGGGATTACTTTCACCTTGGCAATCACCTCGCCGGCCTCAACCTTGTCGCCGGCCTCCTTGTAGATTGCGGTTATTATGCCGCTGATTTGCGGCTTCACCTCCACCTCGTCGCGCGGCTCTATCGTGCCGGTGACTACGGTGGTCTTGCTGATGTCGGCCACCTTGGCCGTGAACTCGTCGTAAACGACGGGCTGCGGCTTCGACTTCATGTAGAGGAACACGAACGTCCCAACGAACAATAGGGCTACGATGGCCGCAAGAATGATTTTCAAATACTTTTTCATATCTTTTTAGTTGACAAGTTACAAGTAAACAAGCAGACAAGCTACGAGTGACAAGCAGACAAGGAAATTTGCCTTGCTGGCACGTGTTTCACGGCGTCCGCCCGATTATGAATTATGAATTGTGCATTATGAATTAGCTCACTCGTCCCTCATCGCGTCAACGGGCTTTATGCCCATGGCCCTCATCGCGGGGGCGAGACCGGCCAAGACGCCCAGCAGGGCGAGCAGGGCCGTGGCGCCGGCAGCCGTCCAGAAGCGCACCTGGAAGTGCGCCGCGACGATGCCGTCGGCTGTGTTGCCAAGCTCAAGCATCTCAAGCACGACGACGGCGAACATTATTCCGCCCATGCCGGCGACCGCAGTGAGTATCATGCTCTCGGCAATCACCTGGCCGAGAATGTTCTTCGGCGTGGCGCCTATGGCGCGGCGGATGCCTATCTCGGTAGTGCGCTCACGCACGGTCACCATCATTATGTTGCTCACACCTATCGCCCCGGCCAGCAGGGTGCCGATGCCGACGAGAAGGACGAGGAAGTTAACGCCGCTGAAAAGGTTGTCGAGCATACCGAAAAGCACCTCCGTGTTGAACACCGTCACGGCTTTCTCGTCGGTCGGGTCTACCTTATGGGCCTGCGCTATCACTGTGCGCATCTTCTGGGTGATGCTGTTCATTGTGACGCCGGGCTTCGCCGTGACGCATATCAGGTGAACGCTGTCGCCGAGGTTGTAAGCCTTCTGCATCATCGTCAGCGGCACGATGACAGACGTCTCGTTCCTGCCGTTGATGTTCATGTTGCCCGCGCTGTAGTCAACGCCTACCACGTCGTAATAGATGTTGTCAACGCAGATGCGCCGTCCGCACGGGTCTCCGCCGCCGGGGAACAGCTCTTTGTAGACTCGCTTGCCGATGACGCACACCTTGCGGCTCTGCATCACGTCCATCTCATTCAAGTAACGGCCGTAGTATATCTGCGGAGTCTCAACGTTGCGGTAGTCGGGCAGCAGGCCCTTCATCGTGCAGTTGGTCTTGCGGTCGCCGTAAATGGCGTTGCCGCCCCAGTGAGACAGCACTGGCGAGACGGTCTCAAGCTCCGGCACTTGGTGTTTCAGGCGTTCCACGTCGGCGTAAACCATGCTCCACTTGCGGTCTTTGCGGAAGCCGGCGTAGGGCTTGGTGGTGGGCTGGGCGAAGATTATCGCCGAGTTGGTGGCGAAGCCCTCGAAGTTGTTTTGCAGCAACTCCCTCAACCCTTGGCCGCCGCCGAGGAGGGCGACGAGCATGAACACGCCCCAGAACACGCCGAAACCTGTAAGGAAACTGCGGCTCTTGTTGCGCGACAGGGTGTCGAGTATCTCGCGTAAACGGTCGATGTCGAATTTCATTGGTTGTTGTTTTTTTGATAAGATGATGTGCCGAATGGGCCTGATTGGCCTGATACGCCGAGGCATCCGCCCAATTATGAATTATGAATTGTGAATTATGAATTAAAAAAACTCACTCCGCCCTCAACGCCTCTATTGGCCTTACGCGGGCGGCCTTGCGTGCCGGCACGAGGCCGGCGAGCGTGCCCGCGGCCACCATAACCACCGTGGCGGCCACGCAGACGTCGATGCCGACGGTGGGGTTGTAGAACATCGTGGCCTCGAACAGTCCGCTGTTGACTTTCATTTGGCCGATGGTGGCGTTCATGTATTCGTTGGCCGCCACGCCCAAAACCATTCCCACGTAGCCGAAGAAGGTGGTGATGACGACGCTCTCCGTGATTATCAGGCGCAGGATTGACGACGGCTTGGCGCCGATGGCCTTGCGTATGCCGAACTCGCGGGTGCGTT
This sequence comes from uncultured Prevotella sp., assembly GCA_944320255.1. Classification (GTDB taxonomy): domain Bacteria; phylum Bacteroidota; class Bacteroidia; order Bacteroidales; family Bacteroidaceae; genus Prevotella. The sequence continues at coordinate 4,791 of CALUGU010000036.1, forward strand.
CCTTGACGGTGATGAGCATTATGTTGCTGACGCCTACTATGCCGCTGAGCAGCGTAAAGAGGCCAACCACCCACAGGGCGGTGCGTATGATGCCCATGCCGGTGTTCATCTGGAGGTTCTGCGTAAAGCGGTTCCATATCCACACGGAGCGTTCGTCGTCGGGGGCGGCGCGGTGGTTGCCGTTCAGACGCGCCCGGTATTGCGCCTCGAAAGCGTCGTTGGCCTCTTGGGTGTCAAGCCCCTTGAACGAGAAGAGTATCGTGCCAACCTTGTCACCTTTATTATATATGGCGCGCAGGGTGGTGAACGCCGTGTAGGCCGACGTGTTCATGCCGCTGCGGTCGGCCTTGTAGACGCCCACCACGCGGAAGGCCACGCTGTCAACATCGACGTATCGGCCTACGAGCCGCTCCGTGCCGGCGGGCATCAGCTCGCGGGCGTCGTCCTCGCTGAGCACCAGCGCCTTGCGCTTTTGCCTTATGTCGATGTCGTTGACAAACCGCCCGTAAAGCATTTCCTTCTTGTTTATCTCTATCTCGTTGGGATAAACGCCCGTGAGCGTGCCGCTGACGTAGTTGGGGCCGTGGCTTAGCGTCAGTCCTTCTACGTCATACGTGCCGCCGGTCTCGTCAACGTTGGCGGGGAAGTTGTTGCCCGTGACGGCCATGTCCTTGTCGTTCAGCTCTATCTCGCGCCCCTCCTTCAGCCCGTCGTAGGGCTTCGACGTGCGTCCGCCGCCCACCGCCATCGAGTTGTCAAGGAACTGGTCGCTCTGCAACATCATGGCGTTGATGAGTCCGTTGCCCGCCCCCAAGAGGAAGATGAGCATGAAGATGCCCCACGCCACGGCAAAACCCGTAAGGGCGGTGCGTAGCTTGTTGCGCTTCATTGTGCTGTAAATTTCGATGAAAATGTCTCTCATAAAGCCCCCTCCTGTCCTCCCCAAGGGGAGGATTTAAGTTTGCGTTGCCGGTTATTCTCGGTTGTATAAACCTTAACTTCCATTGTTTCTTACCTTGCTTTGTAATTCATTGATATTCAATGTGTTATGTTTTGCCTTGCAAAAGACGGTCTTTTAGGCTGCATTTAATGGCTTTTTAGCTTGCAAAAGGTGGCCTTTTAGAGTGTGAAAGACGGTCTTTTGAAGGAAGCCCCCTCCCGACCTCCCCAAGGGGAGGAGAAAGGCTTGCCTTGAATGCTAATCTTACGCCTCCCCTTGGGGAGGTTGGGAGGGGGCTTTCACTTGGTTGCGATGGGCTTTACTTCATCACTCCCCCTGCCCCGAACGGCGATGCGTGGTGGTCGAAGTTCTCCTCTATGTCGCCTATCACGCCGTCGCGGATGTGTATTATCTTGTTCGTCTCGTTGGCTACGCCGCTCTCGTGGGTGACAACCACTATCGTCATGCCCTCCTGCTCGTTGAGCTGCTTCAGCAGCTTCATCACCTCCACGCTGGTCTTGGAGTCCAATGCGCCCGTAGGTTCGTCGGCGAGGATTATCTGCGGATGGGTTATCAGGGCGCGGGCGATGGCCACGCGCTGCTTCTGCCCGCCCGACATCTCGTTAGGGTAATGCCCCGCCCAGTCCTTAAGGCCGAGGCGTTCGAGGTAGTCCATGGCCCGGCGGCGGCGTTCGCGGCGGCGCACGCCCTGGTAAAACAGGGGCAGCTCCACGTTCTCGACGGCCGTCTTGAAGGGTATCAGGTTGAACGACTGGAAGATGAAACCTATCATCTTGTTCCTGTATTCGGCGGCGCGCGTCTCCGAGAGGTCTTTTATCAGCGTGCCGTTAAGCCAGTACTCGCCCTCGTCATAGTTGTCGAGGATGCCTAATATATTTAACAAGGTGGACTTGCCGGAGCCTGACGCGCCCATTATCGAGACGAACTCGCCCCGCCCGATGTCGAGCGTCACGCCCTTGAGCACGTGCAGCGGCTGCCCGTTGTCGTAAGTCTTGTTGATGTTGCGAAGATGAATCATTTTATTATTTCCTTTTTTTAGGAGTTAAGGAGTTATGGAGTTAAGGAGTTAAGACAAATGTCTGTCTCGTTATCTTATTTTTATCGATAAAGAAGTATTCCTTTTTTGGGGAGTTAAGGAGTTATGGAGTTAAGGAGTTAAAACAAATGTCTCGTTGTTTCTTTTATCGAAAAAGAAGTATAAGAACTGCTTATCAGCAAAGCATTTGTCTTAACTCCTTAACTCCATAACTCCTTTACTCCTAATTCATTCCACTTCTCTTCCACTTCCTCCAGTCCTATTCCGAGCATCCGCATCTGGCGGAACATCTCCGGCAGGCGTGTCTCCATGAACTCGCGGCGGCGTTCCTTGAGTATCTGTTGCTTTGCCCCGGCGGTGACGAAGTAGCCCAGTCCGCGCTTCTTGTATATCACGCCACGCTGCTCCAAGAGGTCGTATGACTTCACGGCGGTGTTGGTGTTCACCTCCAGCAGCACGGCATACTCGCGCACCGAAGGGATGCGCTCGTCGTCGGCGAACTTCCCCGTGAGTATCTCGTCGCACAGGCGGTCGGCTATCTGTACGTAAATCGCTTTTTCTGTCGTAAAGTTCATAAGTTAATCCATTTGTTGTTAATCACCTGCATCCGCTTGAATATCTTGTAAGACAACCACCAGTTAACCACCGCGACGAGGCACAACGCCACGCCTGCGGCGTAGAACGCGCCGTCGTTTCCAGAGTCGGCGACCGCCCTGTCAACGTCAACCGGCAGCCACGCCACCACCGCGGCCACGGCCAGGAACAGCAAGATGTGCACCAATGTGGTGATGACAAACTGGTAACGGCGCAGCAGCGTGCCTCCGAGCACGTAAAATGACTGCGCCCATATCACCCATCCTACGACGGCATAGTCTGTCCCCGCTGTGTAAGCCGAGTGTTCGCTTATGACGATTGTGTTACCGTTGTCATTGAGGAAAAACATCTTAAGGAAATCCGTTATGGTGCAACCTAAGCTGTCAACGCCGGTCACAAGGCACGTCACCATGCGCAACACGTCGGCCGCGCAGTATGCCATGATGCCGACAACCATAGTCCCCAAAGTGACGCCGAGCCAGCGCACGAGGTATTTTTCAACGTCCGTGGCGGGCAGCATCTTCACCTTTATGCGCTGCTCCTTTGTGCCCATGTCGGCGAATATCCACACTCCGGAAACGACAATCAATATCAAGTAAACCAAGCTGCACACCTCCACAGTGTGCTTCAAGTCGCCGTACCCAAGCAGTTTGTCGCCTTTTAATATCGGATAAAGCCACCCGAACATAATGCCGAGGTAGCCTAACGACAGCCCTGTAGCGAATGACAGCACGCTCTTCAGGCTTATGCGGCACTGCCAGTGGGCCGTCCTTGCGAAACGTTTTATGTTGAAATTGCTCATGGTTTATTGTTTTTTATGGAGTAACATGGAGTTAACAGGAGTTAGGCTGACGGCAGTCAGCCTGGAGTTATCTGACAAATGTCTTTGTCGTTTGTCTGTTATCTCGTGTCATTTTCGTCATTTTTCTACGTCAGGTATTGTCCGTTAACTCCATGTGTGAGCGTAGCGAACGATAACTTCCGTTAACTCCCGATAACTCCTTTTGTTCATAAATTCACCCACTTGTTGTTGATTACCTGCATGCGGCGGAATATCTTGTAAGACAACCACCAGTCAAGCACGCCCGCGGCGGCGAACACCGCGGCCAAGCTCCACGCCCACGTATCGACCCACTGGCGGGCGAGCGTGGTGTCAACGGTGTCTATGAAGTTGATAATCACAGGCGTGAAGACGAGCATCAGGATGAAATGCGCCAGCGTGGTGAGCACGAACTGGCGGCGGCGGAACAGCGCGCCGCCAAGTATGTAGAGCGAATGCACCCAGAAGCTCCAGGTGCAAGCCAGGGCGTACAGCGCGAACAAGGCCGCAGGCTCGTCGTCGGAGTTCAGGTGGACAGTGTGGTTGTCCACGCCGAAAACATACGTAAAGAAGTCCGGGATGAAGCATTTTACGGGGTCGGTGCCTATTATCAGGCAGAGGAGCATGCGGAAAACGTCGGCTGCGCAATAAGCTACAAGCCCCATGAGCCACCAAACCAAGGTGACGTAAAGCGCGCGGGCGGCGAACTTCTCAAGGTCGGTGGCGGGCAGCATCTTGAACGTTATGCGCTGCTCCTTTGTCTTCATGTTGTTGAATATCCAGCATCCGCCAATCACTGAAATGACGATGTAGATGGCGACGTCAACCTGCACGGCCGACATGAAGCCTGCGGCGGCAGCCCACACGGAGGCGTGACGCCCTGAAAGCACGGCGAAGACGAAGGGCACGCACAAGGCGAAGAACATGGCGGCGGTGAGCGTTATTATCTCTTTTTGCGTCATCTTGGCCGACCAGAGTAGCGTGCGGCCGAAGCGTTGTATGTTGAAGTTGGTCATGGTTATTGAGTTTTTAGAAGCCCCTCCCTACCTCCCCAAGAGGGGAGGAGACGTGGTTGGGCGGTTATTATAGATAATTTAATGGGACGAATAGGCCCGATGAGCCGGATAAGTGAACGCTGCTGACAAATCATTTTCCCCGCTCCTCCCCTTATGGGGAGGTCGGGAGGGGCTACAGTGCCCTGCGTGTCACGGCGTTGAAGAGCAGCTCCAAGTTGAGCTGGGTGTCCCCGTCGCCCTCGCGCTTGCGCGTTATCACGGCGTTGCCCTGCACCGACGGCTCGGCGTAAAGCACGTCGTCGGCAGGCTCGCCCAATGAGCGGAACTCGAAGTTGTACCTGCCGCAGATGTCGGCGACGGAGGCGTTGAGCAGTATTTCAGACCTGTCGAGCATAACGATGTGGTCGAGCAGGGTCTCGACGTCGTGCACCTGGTGGGTGGATATTACCATGGTGCGGTCGTCGCCCATATTGTTTGCCACCACGCGGCGGAACTGACTCTTTGACGGAATGTCCAACCCGTTGGTCGGCTCGTCCATCAACAAGAGCCGGGTGTTGGCCGCCAAGGCGAAGCTCATGTACACTTTCTTCTTCTGACCCATAGAAAGCTCCTTGAGGTGGATGTCCGGCGTAAGCTCGAAGTCGCGCAGGCAGCTCTCCAGTACCTCGCGGCTGAAGCGGGGATAGAACGGCTGGTTGAGCTTGACGTATGCGTCGAGGGTCATCGGGGCGAGGTCGAACTCCTCCGGTACGATGAATATTTCCTCAAGCGTCCCGGCCCGGTGGAGCTGCGTGTCAACGCCGTCAACGGTTATCAAGCCCGCCGTGCGCCGCAGCAGTCCGCTGATAAGGTAGAGCAGCGTAGACTTGCCCGTGCCGTTCTTGCCCAGCAGTCCGTAGATGTTGTTGTCCTCAAGGTCGAGGTTGAAGCCGTCGAAGACGTATTGCCTTGCTCCCTGGTACTTGTATTTCAAATTCTCGATGTGTATCATTTTGTTTGAATTTATAGAATTTACAGAAGTTATCGCTCCCTTCGGTCGCTAAGAAGTTAAAGCCAAACGCTTCTCCATCGGCGTTTATTTTTGTTCGAGAGAGAGTATGCCACACGCATGGAAAAGCATTTGACTTTAACTACTCTAACTACCTTTAACTACCCTGACTACTTTACTTCCCCGCCATCAGCCCTTTGTCCGCCGGCACCAAGGCCAGCATGTTGTCAACGACGTCGGACACGGAACCGTCGGCTGCAAGTTCGTAAGACGTAACCGACACGAGGCCGTCGCCCTCGGCTGAATAGCAAATGCGGCTGTCGGCGCGGTCGAAAGCCCCGGTCCCGCTGTTCCAGAGGCTGCGCTCCACGGTGTAGCCGTCGGCTGTGTAAGTATAGTCGAGGCGGCTGTGGGGCTTCATTCGGCCCGTAACGGCGTCGCGCCTGTAGGTTTCTTTCGCCGTGACGCGCCCTTGGGCGTCATACTCGTAGCGGTGTTCCATCTTGCCGCTGAGGGCCAAGCCCTGCTTGTCATACACGTACATCGTCATCACCCGTCCGTTTTCAACGTCTGCGTTGTAACAATACCGCGAGTCAAGATTGCCCGCCGAGTTAAGGTAAATCGCCATGATTGTGGCGGCTGTGATAAATGTTCCCATAATCGTTAAAGTCTTTAATTTGTCAATATTGTCGTTACCGTTTTGTTGTTTTGTAGTGTACTATTGTTGTAGTACACTGCAAATGTAAGCCAATATCACATCACTTGCAAGTTTTTCGACGAAAAAATGCAAAAGAACGCCTTGTTTTAACTTTCGTTTACAACAACAAGGCGCATTTCCGCCAATAATAAACAGATTTTAAGAAAACCATCGTTTCGGCTTGCCAAAGTAATCGGCCAAGGCGCAAGAAACGCGAAGCCGAACTGCGCGCCACGGCGGCAAGGATTGCAACTCACAGTTGTTCGCAAGCCATTTGGATGAGGATAAAGTGCAGCCCAGCGTAGAAAACGGCTGTCCGCTATGCGGAAATTAAAAATTAATATTGGTGTCCGCTAAAACTTTTGCAGAACAAGACAATAAGGAGTTTTGCTCTAAAAGAGATTAAATAGCCAATATAAAGGCAGAAGATTTGCGTATTAAAAATTATGTTAACGCTTATTCTTATTGTTTCTAACAAAAAGTAAGCCCCTATCTATTAAAACCCGTTTAAATGTCTATTGTTTAGCAACTTGTATGCTTTCAATCAATTTTTAGCGGACACCAATAAAAACTTGACAAGTAAAATTAAACATAACTGATGCCATTGCCGCTGGTGGAGCGTAGCGTAACCTGCGGTAAAACGGATTAACGTTCGCCCTCTTCGAGGACGTTTAAGTGTATTACGCTTAGTGATAAACATCATTCGACCATTCGAGGACGGGATTGACAATTATGAACCATCCAAAAGAATTACGGATGGACGGCCTCTTGGAAAACGGGTGGCGTGGTTTTGATTGCCGGCAGGCCGGCTGCGGGCTTACAGCTCGTGCAGTTCCTGCAGTTTGGCGGCGAGTTTTTCTATCATCACCGTTGAGAGTATGATGCGGCCTTGGCGGTCGATCAGGTACATGGCGGGTATCCACTTGATGTTGTACAGGCGCGAGATGTCGGTCTCTTTCCACTTTTTCAGTTCGCTCACGTGCAGCCACGGCATCCCGTACTGTGCGATGCAGCGTGTCCAGGCGTCGCGCTTGTCGTCGAAAGAGACGCTGACGAAGCTGATGTTGCGCCCGTACTTTTCGTGAAGGCGCTTCATTTCGGGGATGTCCTTGCGGCAGTCGGGACACCACGACGCCCAGAAGTCGAGCACTACGTAACCGCCGCGCATCGACGAGAGCGTGTGCTTGGTGCCGTCGGGGGCGGCCAGGGTGAAGTCGGGAGCCTCGGTTCCGGGCTGCAACAGGTCTTTTGCGTAAAGCGAATCGGCGTCTTGCGCCGGTGCGGTTACGGCCAAGGCGAACAGGGCCAAGGCGCATGTGATGATGCGTTTGATGTTCATTGTTATTTTATTTTTTATGATTATATGTTGGGATTACTGGGAGAAACGGGAGTACTGTGAGACGTGGAAATGCCGGGGAACAAGGCGTTGCGAAAAACGCCAGGCATTTTAATTCTTCACCCTTCACTTTTCGTTTTTCACTTACCCGGTAATGAATTCTTAACCCTTCACTCTTCGTTCTTCACTTTTAATTGCTCCTTGTGTCAGCCCCCCACATCATTTTTTCGCGCAGGGTGGAGAAGTAACGCTGGCTGCTGCGCTTCACGATTTTCACCGTATGGTCGGCCTTGCGTATGGTCAGCTTGGTGCCTTCGGCGCATTTCTCCGACTGTCCGTCAACGGCGATGAGGAAGTTATGGCTGCGGCTCTCGGCCGTAAGCTCTATCACCGAGTCGTCAGGCACTACAATCGGGCGGACGTTGAGGCTGTGCGGAGCTACCGGCGTGAGGCACAGCGTGCCGGTGCGCGGCACGATTATCGGGCCTCCGTTTGACAGCGAGTAAGCCGTTGAGCCGGTAGGCGTGCAGACGATGAGGCCGTCGGCCTGGTAAGTCATCAGGTATTCGCCGTTCACGCTGGCGTGTATCGTTATCATCGAGGCCGTGTCGCGCTTGAGCACCGCTATGTCGTTGAGCGCGCGGCAGTGGCCGTCGAGCGGCTTCCCGTCGGCCTCCACGCTTATCACCGTGTGCTCCTCGATGGCGAAGCTGCCGTCGTAGAGCGACGCTATGGCGCTCTCAATCTCGCACGGCACTATGTCGGCGAGGAAGCCCAGGCGGCCCATGTTGACGCCGAGGATGGGCGTGCCCTTGTCGCCCACGTGCCCGGCGGCGCGCAGCAGCGTGCCGTCGCCGCCCAGCGAGATTACGAAGTCGGCCGTGAAGCGTCCGTCCTCGAACACCCCTACGCCGCCGCCGTCGATTTTTCCACAGCTCACGAGAAAGTCGTAAAACTCCTTCTCAACGCACACTTCCGCCCCGCGGGCGGCGAGCGCGTCCATAATCTTGCGTATGTTTTCAGATTTGCGACTTTGGTATATGTTGCCGAACAGGGCGAACTTCAATTTGCGTGGTGCCATAATTTGTAGCTTTTAAATTTCTTTTTACCTGTGTAATGCTTGGAAATGCCAAACATTTTGTAACTTTGCCGATGGATAATCAGCGGCAAAATTACACATTTTGCTTGACAACTTACATTATACATATAATAAAATAGCGAAAAATGACTAAATTAAGCGTTAACATCAACAAGGTGGCCACGCTGCGCAACGCCCGCGGCGGCAACAATCCCGACGTGTTGCAAGCGGCCCTCGATTGTGAGAAGTTTGGCGCGCAAGGCATAACCGTGCACCCTCGTCCCGACGAGAGGCACATCAGGTACAGCGACGTCAGGGAGATACGCCCGCGTCTGAAGACCGAATTTAACATCGAGGGCAACCCGATAGACAGGTACATCGACCTCGTGCTTGAGGTGAAACCGACGCAAGTGACGCTCGTGCCCGACGCCGACGACCAGCTGACGAGCAACCACGGATGGGACACGGTGGCCAACGGCGGTTTCCTGACTGACGTCCTGGGACGGTTCAAGGAGGCGGGCATCAGGACGTCGGTGTTCGTTGACGCCGTGCCGGAAATGGTCGAGGCGGCGAAGCGTTGCGGCGCGGACAGGGTGGAACTGTACACCGAGCCTTACGCTTCAGGCTACGCGGCTGACCGCGCGGAGGCCGTAAAGCCGTTCGTGGAGGCGGCCAAGGCAGCCCGCGAAGCAGGCCTCGGACTCAACGCCGGGCACGACCTTAGCCTTGAAAACCTGCACTATTTCCACCAGAACATTCCCTGGCTTGACGAGGTGAGCATAGGCCACGCCCTCATCTGCGACGCCCTTTACATGGGGCTTGACGCAACGATAAAAGCCTACTTGAAATGTCTCGTATAATCATCATTAACCAAATAAATCTTATTGACTATGGCAAAAGTATATGAATTCCTGGCTACGGGCTTCGAGGAAATCGAGGCTCTCATACCATTAGACATAATGCGCCGCGCCGGCGTGGACTTCAAGACCGTCAGTGTGACGGGCTGCAAGCTCGTTGAAGGCGCCCACGGGGCTAAGATAGAGGCCGACCTGACGATTGAAGAGGCCGACTTCGGCGACGCCGACCTGCTCATGCTGCCCGGCGGACTGCCCGGAGCTACCAACCTGAACGCCCACGAGGGCGTGAGGAAAGCGCTCGTGGAGCACAACGCCAAGGGCCGGATGATAGGCGCGATATGCGCTGCGCCGATGGTGCTTGGCGGCCTCGGAATGCTCGAAGGCAAGCGCGCCACGTGCTATCCGGGTTTTGAGAAGTACCTCGACGGCGCGGAATACACCAACGAACTGTACACCGTTGACGGCAACATTACCACCGGCGAAGGCCCGGCGGCCACGTTGCCTTACGCCTACGCGCTCCTTGAGGCGCTCACCGACAGGCAGACGGCCGACAGCATAGCCGACGGAATGATGTACAAACACCTCATGCTGAAATAACGTTCCCTGCAGACGAGGGTTCAGCAGACGGCAAACGAGCAGGCAAGCGGAAAGTTGGCAAGACCGAAATCCTTGCCTGCTCGTCTCTGATGACTTGTCTACTAAAAACTTAAAATATGGATTACGTAGTTATTGTGGCCGGTGGCAAGGGGTTGCGTATGGGTTCGAGCGTGCCCAAGCAATTTCTTCCAATCAACGGCCTGCCGGTGCTCATGCAGACAATAAAGCGTTTCAGGGAGTATGACAACTCGCTGAACATCATCCTCGTGCTGCCGAAAGAACAGCACGAATACTGGCATGAGCTGTGCAAGAACTACCACTTCACGGCGGCGTATGCCGTGGCCGAGGGCGGTGAGACGCGCTTCCACTCGGTGAGGAACGGCCTCGCCATGATACCAGACGACGCCGACGGCGTGGTGGGAGTACATGACGGCGTGCGTCCCTTCCCGTCGATAGACGTCATAAGGGACTGTTTCGAGACGGCGCGCACGGCAAAAGCCGTAGTCCCCGTGGTTCCCGTGGTGGAGACTTTGATACACATCGACGGACAAGGGAACGCCGAGCCTGCGCCGAGAGACAGCTTCAGGTTGGTGCAGACGCCGCAGACGTTCGACATACAGCTGCTAAAGCACGCTTACAAGCAGGATTACAAGGACTGTTTCACCGACGATGCCTCGGTGGTGGACAGCATCGGACAGAAAATAACCCTTATCGAAGGCAACCGCGAGAACATAAAAATCACAACACCGTTCGACCTCCGCATTGCCCGCGTGCTTGACTGACGACGCAGCACGCAAGCACCGACGCCGCAACGCTAAATGACTGCAAACACCCAGAATGCCTGACGTCCTTAACCAAGACATACAGTTTTTACCGGGAGTGGGGCCGCGACGCAAGGCTCTGCTTGAGAAAGAATTAGGCATAAGGACTTACGGCGACCTTCTTGAATATTATCCTTATAAATACGTTGACCGCAGCCGCGTGTACCGCATCGGCGAACTCTCGCCGGACACCCAGTTCGTGCAAGTGTGCGTCAAGATACTGAGTTTCGAGACGTTCGACACCGGACGCCACCGCATGAGGCTCGTGGCGCACGTCTCCGACGGCACCGGCGTGGCCGACATCGTTTGGTTTTCGGGTGCCAAGTATATGCTTGCCCACCTGAAAGTGGGCGTGCCTTACGTCGTGTTCGGCCGCCCGACGGTGTTCAACGGGCGTTACCAGTTCGCCCATCCCGACATCGACCCCGCCTCTGAACTTCAGCTCTCGCAGATGGGCTTGCAGCCTTATTACGTCACTACGGAGAGGATGAAGAAGGCGGGAGTCACCTCGCGGGCCGTCGAGAAGTTAGTGAAGACGCTGCTCGAAAGCCTGAAAGAGCCGCTGGCGGAGACCATTCCGCCGTTCATAACCGCGCCGCTCAACCTCGTGTCGAGGGACGAGGCGTTCAGGAAGATACACGACCCCAAGCGGCACGACGACATAACGCGGGCCGAATACCGCCTGAAGTTCGAGGAACTTTTCTACGTACAGCTTAACATCCTGCGCTACGCAAGCGACAGGAAACGCAAATTCCGCGGCTACGTATTCAAGAGCGTAGGCGACATTTTCAACAATTTTTACTTCAACAACCTGCCTTTCCCGCTCACCGGGGCGCAGAAGCGCGTCATCAGGGAGATACGCCGCGACATGGGCGGCGGGCGGCAGATGAACCGCCTGTTGCAGGGCGACGTGGGCAGCGGCAAGACCTTGGTGGCCCTGATGTCGATGCTGATAGCCCTTGACAACGGTTTCCAGGCGTGCATAATGGCCCCGACGGAAATCCTCGCGGAGCAACACTTGGCCACAATAGCCGACTTTCTGCGCGGCATGGACGTCCGCGTGGAGCTGCTCACGGGCATGGTGAAAGGCAAGCGGCGGCGCGAGGTGCTCGAAGGGCTGGCCGACGGCTCCGTCAAGATACTCGTGGGCACGCACGCCGTGATTGAAGACAGCGTGCAGTTCGCCCGCCTCGGCTTCGTAGTCATCGACGAGCAGCACCGCTTCGGCGTGGTGCAGAGGGCGAAACTCTGGGGCAAGAGCGACAAGCCGCCCCACGTCTTGGTGATGACGGCCACGCCGATACCACGCACGCTGGCCATGACAATCTACGGCGACCTTGACGTGAGCGTCATCGACGAGCTGCCGCCGGGGCGCAAACCGATAGTCACACTGCACAAATACGACGACCAGACCACCAGCCTCTACACCGGCATACGCCGGCAGGTGAACGCCGGGCGGCAGGCTTACATCGTGTTCCCGCTGATAAAGGAGAGCGAGAAAATCGACCTGCAAAACCTCGAAGCCGGCTACGCCTCGCTGTGCGACATCTTCCCGGAGTTCAGGCTCGGCAAGGTGCACGGCCGCATGAAGCCCGCCGAGAAGGACGAGGAGATGCGCCGCTTCGTCAGCGGCGAGACGCAGATACTCGTGGCCACGACGGTGATAGAGGTGGGCGTCAACGTGCCCAACGCCTCCATCATGGTGATACTCAACGCCGAACGCTTCGGCCTCTCGCAGCTCCACCAGCTGCGCGGGCGCGTAGGCCGCGGCTCCGACCAGGCCTTTTGCATACTCGTGAGCAAACGGAAACTGACCGAGGACACCCGCAAGCGCATCGACATAATGTGCGACACTAACGACGGCTTCAAGATAGCCGAGGCCGACCTGAAGCTGCGCGGCCCCGGCGACTTGGAGGGAACGCAGCAGAGTGGCATGGCCTTCGACCTGAAGATAGCCAACGTGGCCAAGGACGGCCAGCTGATACAGCTGGCGCGCGACGAGGCCCGGAAAATCATCGACGACGACCCCGCGTGTGCCAAAAGCGAATATTCCGTAGTGTGGCAGAGGCTCAAGGCCCTGCGCAAAGACCACCCTTATTTCGGCGAAATATCCTGACCCGCAACCCGCTGATAATCAACAGTTTTGCAAAAGGCCATCTTTTACACGCTAAAAGATGGCCTTTTATCGTGCCGTTTGCCGTAAATCGCAACGCCATTTGCCGTGTCGTGCAAAACGTAGTATGGTAAACGTTCCTTGCATCTATTGCACTATACGCCGCCGATGCGGATTTTCAATGCAATGGAAAGTTGTATTTGTAAAATCATTCAGAAAAGCTTGTCAAACATATCAAGTAAACTTTTTCAGTGTATTTTTAAGCAAAAAAATAAACAATATTTTTTATAATTCATAGGTTTTAACTATATTTGCACCGACCCAGTTAGCTCATTATGGGTTTGAGGGTCATATTTTACTGGTAAAAGGACGTTTACGGACGTTATCTTCTGCGGTCAAATCTCGCAAATTGGACTATGCACAAGAAGATACGGCAACGGGAACGTCTACGTTGGGTGTATTATGCACTTTTCTCATTATGTCGAGGAAAGAAAAGTATAATATATCACGGCGTGGGCTGACTGCGGTTGCTTATCCTTGTGCATAGGCAATGCGAGAGCCTGACCGTGGGATAAGCAGAAAGTAGAGACTCCCACGTCTTTTCGTATCCAATATTTTCAATGCCAAATCGGGGAGTTTATAGGCCATGATTTTTGATGGTAAATGGAAACTTCTGTATTGCATTATACATTGCGAAGGACTAAATATTTATGTTCCGTGTTCTCGTTATGTTTGTGTCTTAACGTATTCGGGCAGATGCACCATGACGGACTTATTTATAACGGTGATGTAAAGCTATGTGAATATAACGGAGATGAAACGGCGGCATCAGGCGGTATCGGATTTTACCAACGTTTTATCAGCCGAGTTAGGGGCAGTAGGTGCGCCATGTTTCCTTCTTGTTCCAACTATGGACTGATGCTTTTTAAAAATAAGCCGTTTGTGGAAGCTATGGTCATGACGGCTGACAGGATGATAAGATGTGGGCACGACGGACGTTTTTACGATTTGACTTATGAATATGGTTATCCTACATTGGTTGACGCTCCGCCATTTGTGAAATTGCCAAGGTCTATAATTTATAAACCAAAGTCATTTGTTACGGTAGGCAACATTGTACCCAAAAACTCTTCAGACAGTATAGTAGGCTTCATAAACAAACTCATCAATAATCATAATTACGAAACAGCACTGCTTGAAATAGAACGTTTAGAATATTTCAAGCCTCAGCTATTTGACGCTTCACTGTATTGCAAGAAAATGTTATGTTATGATGGCTTAGACAGGGAAGAGGAAGGAATTTTTGCTTATTCAATGCCTGGAGATAGTACCTTTAAGGAAGATATAAAAGTAAAGTTGCAGATTGCAAAGATGTATTATGAAATAGGCAATTACAAAGAAGCTATCAAAATGTTGGAAAAATGTAATGACATTGACAGTCTGTCGATATACAAAATCAAATTATACAAGTCTATGTCCTTTTTGCGTTTGGGTGACGAGGAAGCTGCATATCACAATATGAATGAGGCCTGCCGTTTCATAGGAGATGATATGCTGCGGCGCAATAATTTACAAGTACTTCAAGACCTTGGTGTAAAGAAAAAGAAAAGTCCGTTGATGGCTGGACTTATGTCAATAATTCCAGGGGCGGGTTATCTGTATGACTGTCAACCGGCTAATGCACTCACATCATTTTTGATTAATGGATTGTTGGCTTACGCTACTTATACAAGTATAAAAAACAAAAATTACGGCATTGCAGGTCTTACTGGCGTATTCTCATTGACTTTTTATGTCGGCAATATCACCGGAGCAGTGAATGGCGCAAAACGTTATAATTCGAGAAGAATAAGTGATAGTGCGACGATGTTGGAACGGATTAACAATCTATATTAACCGTTTTTATTATTATTAACCATTTAAAGTTTTATTTCTATGTTAAAAAAATTTTTATCTTTCGTTGGAAAACGTACGTTGATCATGGCAATGGGTTTGTTTGTTGCAACGTCGTATGCAAATGCGCGTGAAGTTGTTCTGAAGGCTGGCACGGCCATACCGATGCAACTCGTCAATACAGTGAATGGCAAAGAAGCGGCTGTCGGACAGATTGTCGATTTCAGGGTTACGAGCGACATTAAGGTTGATGGTATAACTGTAATACCGGCAAATTCAGTAGCAAAGGCACAAGTTGTACGTGCAAAAAAGAACGGGCTTTTAGGAAGTGCTGGAGAAATTCAACTTTCAATAAACAGCGTTACTGCCGTTGATGGCACGCAGGTAATACTTTCTGGAGGCACACTCGCTGATGAAGGAAAGAACAAGCTCGTGTTGTCTATATTCTTATGCTTTCTCATAAAAGGCGGGCAAGGAGAACTTCCTGCAGGGATGGCTTGCAGTCCGATAGTGTCTGGTAATACTCCTATTACCGTGGACTAATTTTAGAAAATATGATTTCTCAAGACAAACAAAAAAACTTTATTTCAAGCCGCAAATAATTGTGTACCACTCTAAGGCGTGAACAGCTATCAGCCTGTGTAAACTAGCAAATGTTTCATGCAACGATAAAGCCCCTTCCCCGCCGTTGAAGCAGGAAAGGGGCTTTTCTGTAAATGCCGGTCGGCACGGCGTTATTTGGCAGCCGTCTCAGGCAGCATTATCACTTTGACGCTGTTGCCGCCGCCGAAGATTACGTTCTTGACAAACTTGGCAATCTTCTCCGGTGTCAGCGAGTTGACGATGTTCTTATATTCTGTGTAGTTGTCAATGCCGAACTCGTCGTAGTTCTCAATCACTTCCACCCAGTAATTGTTAGTCTTGGCGTTGTCATCGGCACGTTTCAGCATCAGTTCTTTCACCTTGTTGAGCATATCGGCGTCAACAGTGGTGCAGAGTTTCTTCGCCTCTTCGTCCATGATTTTCAGTGCCATGTCGCTCTTTGCGGGGTCCATCGGACATATTCCGACGATGTACGTGAACGGCGTGTCGCCAGAAATACTTGACTGCCCGGCGGCGCCGGCTGAGTAAGCGGCTCCCGCATCCTCGCGGATTTTCTTCAGGTAGATCATTTCGAGCACCTGTCCGGCTGCGCTTGCGGTTATCGCGTTCTCAAGAGAGTAAGGCACGTTGAGATTGTACCAGTACATATAAGCGTTGGCCTTCGGCGTCTCCATCTTGCGGGTAAACTTGTTTACGACCTCACCCTTATTGTATGTTGACACCTTCTTCCAATCCTCCTTCTTGCCGTTTGCGGGCAGCGATGCTATGTATTGCTCGATAAGCGGACGGATGGCGGCCTCGTCGAAGTTGCCCACTATTGTGAATACGAAGTCTGCCGCGTTGGCTGTGCGCTCCTTGGCGATTTGCAGTATTCGGTCGTAGTTGACGTTCTTGAGGTCTTCGAGCTTCAGGTTGGCGAAGCGTTTGTTGTGGCTGTAGAGAGTGTTCTTAAGCGAGTCGCCGAGCGCGGCGTCGGGAGACAGCTCCTGGTTCTTGAGCAACGTTTCGAGCGTTGTCATCAACTGGGCGTAGCTCTTTTCGTCTTTCTTGATGTCGGTGAAGTAGAGATAAGTCAGCTGGAACAGCGTTTCGATGTCTTTCGGGGTGGACTGTCCGCTGAGGCCTTCGTGGAAGTTGTTGAGCACGAGGTTTGCGTTTGCCTGCTTTCCGGCGAGCGCCTTTTGCAGCTCCGTCGTGCTGAAGTTGCCCAAGCCGCTTGAAGCCACTACCATGTTGAAGGCTTTAGCGTTTACGATGTCCTCGTCGCCGAGCAGTGACGAGCCGCCTTTCGACGATGCGCTGAGCACCACTTCGTCGTCCTTATAGTCGGTTTTCTTCAGTATCACGCGCGCTCCGTTTGACAGTGTAAGCTCCTTGTATCCGAGCGTTTTGTTCTCCTTTTCGCCCGTAATCTTGCCTTTGGCCGGCAGGTTGGCGATGAGCGGCTCCTGCTTTACGTTGTCAACCCATGCCGTGAGTTGCTCTCCGTGCACGCTGTCGATGGCCTTCTTTATGCCCTCGGCGGTCGGGTAAACGGCTCCTTCCTTCTCTGTGTTGAAGCTGAGCACCACGAGGTTGGTGTCGGTGAGGCTGACAAGCTGCTTCAGGTTCTCGTTGAGCACTTCCACGGGGATGGCCTGCGAGAGCTGTTGCATTATGGCGTATTCGTCCTCGATTGAAGGTATCGGCTCGTTGTCGAGGAAGTTCCGGGTGTAGAGTTCGCAGTAAACGCTGTTCTCGCGCTTGTTGCGGTTGGTGTAAACTTTCTCAAGCTGGCTCATGTATTCATCCTTGGCGCGGACGAACTCGCTAGGGGTGAAGCCGAATTTCGTGGCTCGCATCACCTCGCGGATGGCCGCCGAGATGGCCGCGTCGGTCTGTCCGGGCTTGGGAACACATACTACGGTGAAGGCGTCTTTCGTCTTTGCGAAGATGTAGTCGCCGTCGGTTACGAACGCCTGCACGAACGGGCAGTCGGCGTTTTGCGCCACTTCGCCGAGGCGTGCGTTGAGCATCTGGGTCGAAAGGTTCGTCGCGTACTGCTGGATGAGGTACATCGGATTGTCCTTGAGACTGTCAGGCACGGCTTCATGCTTGAACATTATCTGCACGATGTTCACCTGCTGCTCCTTGTCTTTGTCAACGATGATTATCGCCTCGTTGTTGTCGGGCACGGGTTCGGCCACGACAGGGGCGGCGTTCGGGTCGAGCTTGATGCTGCTGAAAAGCTCTTTTATCTTGGCTTCGGTGCGGTCAACGTCGATGTCTCCGACGATGATGATGGCCTGGTTGTCAGGCCTGTACCACTTATGGTAATACTGGCGCAGCACTTCGGGCTTGAAGTTCTTCACCACTTCCATTGTTCCGATGGGCATGCGGCGGCCGTATTTACTGCCCGGATACAGCTTTTCGAGGTTGCGCTCGAACATTCTCTGGTTGGGAGTGGAGCGCAGTCGCCATTCGTTCTCAATCACTCCGCGCTCCTTGTCAATCTCCTCGGCGTCGAGCGTGAGTCCGTTCGACCAGTCTTTCAGCACGAGCAGGCACGAGTCGAGCGACGCGACGTTGTTCGACGGCACGTTGTCGATGTTGTAAACCGTCTCCGCGATGGAGGTGTAAGCGTTGAGGTCGCGGCCGAACTCCACGCCGATTGAGCGCAGGTAGCTGAGCAGCTTGTCGCCCGGATAGTTGTCAGATCCGTTGAAAGCCATGTGCTCAAGGAAGTGGGCGAGTCCTCGCTGGTTGTCTTCTTCCTGGATGGAGCCTACGCGCTGGGCGATGTAGAAGTTCACACGGTGCTCCGGATAGCCGTTGTGGCGGATGTAGTAGGTAAGGCCGTTGGGCAGCTTGCCAATCCTGACCGCCGAGTCAACCGGCAGCGACGGCATCTGCATCCCTTGCGCCATGGTTGCAGCTGAGCTTGCGATGAAAAGCAAGGCTGCGACGAAAAGATGTTTTATTTTCATAAAATTACGGTTTAAATGGTTCAACAAAAGTAATTGTTTATTGCATTAACGATATTAATTGATTGTCATATTTAATAAATTTTATATCTTTCGTGGCTTTAAAAGCCATTTCCGTATGCGTTTCAGGGATGCCGGCTTACGGCTCGTCCTGGTATTCGAGCAGGTCGCCGGGCTGGCATTCAAGTTCGCGGCAGATGGCTTCGAGCGTCGTGAAGCGCACGGCCTTGGCCTTACCTGTCTTCAGGATTGACAGGTTCGCCTGGGTGAGGCCCACCCGTTCGGCCAGTTCGCCGAGCGATATTTTACGCTTGGCCATCTCTACGTCGAGGTTGACTATTATCTTTCCCATATTTAAATTAAGACCCACCCCAACCCTCCCAGAGGGAGGGAGCTTGACATGAAAACACCGAGCATCCCATGATTAAGGAAGAGCGGGGTAAGGATTTGTTATTATATTGTCAGCTCCTGTTCCTCTTTCATCTTCAGGCCGATGGCGAACGCCTCGGCCATCACGAGCGAGAACAGGCCGAAGATGACGCTGGTGATGTTGGCCGCCGAACTGTAATCCACCACGTAGCCGGCGAGGTTGAGCGTCTGCGTGGCGAGATACGTGTCGTAACAGCCGTCGGCCGTATCGATGACTCCCGTGGCTACGAGGCACCACCCCACTACGCGCAGCAGCGTGATGTTGCGGTGGATGAAGATCTTGCTCTTGTTAATGTTGCGCACAAAGAGGACGAACGCCACGAGGGCGGCCACGCCCGCCAGTCCGAAGGCCAACGAATAGAGCAGCTTGAACATAGCCGTGCCAAAGCCGATGCGCTCGCCCATCGGCACTATCAGCTGCGTAGGCCAAGCCTCCATGCTCCCCGCGCCATCCTTGCCGGTGATGGTCACGGCGTTGCGGACGTTGATTTCGGCCGGCAGCAGCGACACGTAGCAATAGTTGCCGGGCGTCGTCTCGTTGACGGCGCGCCGCTCCATGCCGTGCTTTATGCCGGCGGCGAAGCCCGTGAAGGCCACGTTTGACATGGCCAACAGGTCGCAGACGATGGCGACGAATATCAGCGCACAAAACAGGTTGAGTTTCTTTTTCATCGTTCAGTTGCTTTTTTGTTACCCGGCGGCACAGCCGCGTTTAAGGCCGTGGCCGCCGGAAGAAGTGTGTATTATGAGAGAGTACTTCGCCTTATATATAAAGGTGTTATCGATAATTGGATATTATTTATCGTTTTTCGATATGCAAAGGTATGGATAATATTTGAATGCTCCAAATATTTTCAATAAAAATTTATCGAAAAACGATAAAAAAGCCTACTCCATTGTTTTTTTAATTAAGAATTAAGAGTTAAGAATTAAGAAAATATGCCGGCGAACACAAATAAGAACGGATATCACGCAGACATATTTTCTTAATTCTTAACTCTTAATTATTAATTATTTCAAGTTCCTCGGATGGTGTTCAAGTATCTCGCGGCGCAGTTCCGAGGTGTCGATATGCGTGTAAATCTCTGTTGTGCCGATGCTCTCGTGGCCGAGCATGGCCTGTATGGCGCGCAGGTCGGCGCCGCCTTCAAGCAGGGCGGTGGCGAAGCTGTGGCGCAGCGTGTGCGGGCTGATGGTCTTTTGTATGCCGGCTTCGGCGCCGAGGCGTTTCACCATTATCAGTATCATCGTGCGCGTAAGATGCGCCCCCCGGCGGTTGAGGAACACGTAATCCTCCTCGCCCGGCTTTATGTCCATGCGGCAACGGTCGTCGAACCACAGGCGCAGCTGCTCCGCGGCGCTCTCCGATATGGGCACGAGCCGCTCCTTGCGCCCCTTGCCTACTACGCGGATGAAGTGGTCGTCCAGGTAAAGGTCAGACAGGCGGAGCGTCACAAGCTCGCTGACGCGCAGTCCGCAGCTGAAAAGCACCTCGATGATGGCCTTGTTGCGCTGTCCCTCCCACTTCGTCAGGTCAACGGCCTGTTCGAGCCTGTCCACCTCGTCGGTGGTGAGCACTTCGGGCAGATGCTCGCCCGTCTGCGGCGACTCCAGCAGCTCCGTGGGGTCGTCGGCCATGTAGCCGTCGGTCACGAGGAAGCGGTAGAACGTCCTCACGCCGCTCAATATCCGGCACTGCGACCGCGGGCTTACGCCGAGGTCGTGCAGCGAGGCGGCGAAGGCCTGCAGGTCTTGCAGCCGCGCGTCTTGCGGCTCAATGCCCTCGGCCTTGAGGTAGCGCAGCAGTTTGTCGATGTCGTGCATGTAGGCGTCGAGCGTGTTGGGCGTGAAGTTGCGCTGCAATTTCATGTAGCGGCGGTAGGCGTTTGCCATGTTCGCTGACGTTTTGTCCTTGTTTTCCATATATTTTCGTACTTTTGCAACGTGGGGCGACGCTCTTCCGTATGTCGGTTCATAAGCAGGCAATCCCCACGGCAAAGTTAAACAAATTTATCCGATTATGAAAATATTGATTTTGAACGGCCCAAACCTCAACCTCCTGGGCACCCGCGAGCCGGGCATCTACGGCTGCAGCTCGTTCGACGACTACCTGCCGCAGCTGCGCGCGGCCTTCCCCGGCGTGGAGATAGAGTATTTCCAGAGCAACGTCGAGGGCGTGATGATCGACAAGATGCAGCAGGTGGGCTTCACGTATGACGGCATCGTGCTCAACGCCGGCGCCTACACGCACACCAGCGTGGCCCTGCAAGACTGCATCCGCTCGCTCAGCTGCCCCGTCGTGGAGGTGCACATCTCAAACGTCCACAGGCGCGAGGAGTTCCGTCACAAGTCGATGATCTCGTGCGCCTGCCTCGGCGTGATATGCGGCTTCGGCTTAGACTCTTATCGGCTGGCGGTGAGCGCTATTTTAATTCATAATTCATAATTCACAATTCATGATTGGGTTGCACATTATATTAATAAACATTCAACGGCATTGATAGACATTCAACGGCGTCAGCCATAATTATGAATTGTGAATTATGAATTATGAATTACAAAAATACCTCCTCGCCCACATCGACCCGGAGGGCGACTACCTCTACCGCCTGTGGCGCGCCACCAACGTGCACCTGCTGCACGGGCGCATGGCCAGCGGCCACTTGCAGGGACGGCTGCTCAAGATGATGGTGCGCATGGTGCGCCCAAGGAACATCCTTGAGGTTGGCACGTTCAGCGGCTACAGCGCAATCTGCATGGCCGAAGGCCTCGACGAGGGCGGCATGGTGTACACCTACGAGATAAACGACGAGCTGGAAGACTTCACCCGCCCCTGGATTGAAGGCTCGCCCGTGGCCGACAAGATACGCTTCATCATCGGCGACGCCATCAAGGAAGCCCCGCGCCTGGGGCTACAGTTCGACATGGCCTTCATCGACGGCGACAAGCGCACCTACGTCGAGGCCTACGAGATGGCCCTCGGCGTGCTGCGCCCCGGCGGCTTCCTGCTTGCCGACAACACGCTCTGGGACGGCCACGTGCTCGAAACGCCGCGCCCCGCCGACCGCCAGACGGCCGGCATAGAGACGTTCAACGACTTCATAGCCCGCGACAGCCGCGTGGAGAAGGTCATCCTGCCCCTGCGCGACGGCCTGACGGTTGCCATGAAGCGGCACGGCTGACGCCTGGCTTGTAACTCATTGATAATCAGACCTCTTGCAAAAGGCCGTCTTTTACACGCTAAAAGACGGCCTTTTATCGTGCCGTTTGCCGTAAATCGCAACACCGTTTGCAGTGAGTTGCCTGTCCCGGATTTTGGCTGACGTGGCCAGGCGCATCATCTCCTGCGCCAGGCCGCGCTATATCGCCACGTCCCTCTTTGCATTGGCGTTGGCGATGTTGTTGCGGCTGACATGCCGGCCCATGCCCATCCTGTACAGCTTGTCGGAATGTGCCCGCAACGACGTCTCTATGTCGCGCAGGCTGCGCCGAGATGTCAACTGCGCCCATATCATTACGAGCAGATGCTTCCAACAACTGAAGTCTTTCACATAAGCATTGCCTTTGTACTGTTTGACCAGACGGTCGAACTTGTCACGGGGAAGCCATTGGGTGAGTTGGTTGAAGATGTAAGGATTTTGAGTCATTTTGTGTCATTTTGATATTTGACGCAAAATTAGCTTTTTTAATGCCTACTGAAATCCTCCGCACGCTTTTTTGCTTGTAATGTACACATTCTCAAACACTTAGATGAATTGTTAACGATTTTCTTGGGACACCAGTGTAATAAATTATGTCCTACTTTAGAGCACGGCACAACTGCTCTCCCCAGTCGGAAATCGCAAAAGCGGATACACGCTGCCGCACGGAGAAAAGCACAATACGACAGCCGCCAACACCCCTCCGCACCCTGTTTTTTATGTTTTTGCGCACATTTTACCGAAAAAATTTGGCAGTTTCCCCAAATAACCGTACCTTTGCACACGAAATCTTGACCCATTGCGGTTTGAGTAGGGCTTTTAGCTCAGTTGGTTAGAGCAACAGACTCATAATCTGGAGGTCCCAGGTTCAAGCCCTGGATGGC
>CALUGU010000037.1 GCA_944320255.1 uncultured Prevotella sp.
TGAACTGTCCCGTAGTCATCGTGCGCACGCCGAACGTGTCGCCGGCGTCAACCTCGCGCTTGTAATCGAAATAGTCGTTCACGATAGCCGGGCTTGCGTCATGAGGAAGCTGGTGCTTACGCTGCTGCTCGCCGCCGTGCTGTGGACGGTGATGTTCTCGCCGGCCACGGCCCCGCACGTCAGCTTCTGGTGGATGATGACTTGCTCCGCGCTTACGCTTAGCGTGCTTTCCACGGCGTTCAACCCTGGATGGTGGAGGCTTACGCGGTGGAATTTGCAAAACATCGCACTCGGAGTGGGCATCGCAGCCGTGCTCTGGGCTGTGTTCTGGACGGGCGACAAGGTGTCGGCCCTGCTGTTTTCCTTCGCCCGCCCGCAGGTTGACGCCATCTACGGCATAAAGGAAGGGGCCTCGCCGTGGCTGCTGTCCGCGCTGATGATTGTGCTGATAGGCCCCGCCGAGGAGATATATTGGCGCGGCTACGTGCAGCGCACGCTGTCAGGGCGCTACGGGGCTAACACAGGCTTCGCCGTGGCTACGCTGTGCTACGCCGCCGTCCACGCCGGGTCGTGCAACTTCATGCTTGTCATGGCGGCGTTGGTTGCGGGCATAGTCTGGGGCGGACTTTACCGCCTGTTCCCCGAAAGGTTCTCGGCCATCGTGGTTTCCCACGCCCTGTGGGACGCCGCCGTGTTCATCTGGTTTCCTATTTGACACATATTTTTATTCCATAATGAGGGCTTTCGCCTTGGATTTCCAGGGCAAAAGCCCTATCTTTGTGCCCAAGTAGAACGTATCATTAAAACAAGACCCTTATGGAAAACAACAGGATTACCGAACTTTTCGGCATAAAGTATCCCATCGTGCAAGGCGGCATGGTGTGGTGCAGCGGCTGGCGGCTGGCGTCGGCGGTGAGCAACGCCGGCGGCTTAGGCCTGCTCGGCGCCGGCTCGATGCACCCGGAGACCCTTGCGGAACACATCGCCAAGATGCGCGAGGCCACCGACAAGCCGTGGGGAGTGAACGTGCCGCTGATGTATCCGGAAATAGACAGCTTGATGAAGCTCATCATCGACAGTGGCGTTAAAATCGTCTTCACGTCGGCGGGCAGCCCGAAGAAGTTTACGCCGATGCTCCACGAGGCTGGCATAAAGGTAGCCCACGTGGTGTCGAGCAGCAAGTTCGCCCGCAAGTGCGAGGAGGCGGGCGTCGATGCGGTGGTTGCCGAGGGCTTCGAGGCTGGCGGACACAACGGCCGCGAGGAGACAACCACGATGACGCTCATCCCCCAAGTGCGCCGCGCCACGGGCCTGCCGCTCATCGCCGCAGGCGGGATTGCGTCGGGCGAGGCCATCCTCGCGTCGATGGTTCTCGGCGCGGAGGGCGTCCAGATAGGCACGCTGTTCGCCCTGACCGAGGAGAGTTCGGCTGCCGAAGCCTTCAAGCAGCGGTGTATCTCGCTGCAAGAGGGCGACACGATGCTGTGCCTCAAGAAGATAGCCCCTACCCGGCTGGTCAAGAATGAACTATATAATAAGGTGAAAGAGGCCGAGGACGGCGGTGCATCAGCCGACGAGCTGCGCGCCATACTTGGCCGTGCGGCGTCGAAGCGCGGCATCTTCGAGGGCGACATCGACGGCGGGGAGCTTGAGATCGGACAAGTGGCGGCGGCCGTCAACACCGTAAAACCCGTTGCCGAAGTGATGAAGGAATTGGTAGAAGGATATGAAAAAGCAAGAAAGAACTTATCTTGTTAATTCTTAGGAGTTAAGAAGTTATGTAGTAAAGGAGTTAAGACAAATGTTTTGTTGATAACCAAACATATTTAAACAACAAGACTATTGTCTTAACTCCTTTACTACATAACTCCTTAACTCCTTTTCTATTTAAACCCCGCTTTCATCCACTTGCCACTGAAAAGGCGGATGAGGAAGATCGTGCCGCGGAACGTCAGCTCCACCGCCATTGCTATCCACACGCCGCGCAGGCCGTAAGTGGGCGCAAGGTAGGCGGCGAGCGTAAGGCGCACGAGCCACATCGAGGCGAGGTTCATGCAGGCCGGACGAAGGGTGTCTCCCGCTCCGAGGAACACGTTGTAAGCTACAATCGCCGCGGCGAACATAGGCTCGGCGAACGCCTCAATCCGCAACGACTGGCTTCCCAGCAGCCTTACTTGCTCGTCGGGAGTCATCACCCCGATCATCTCCGGCGCGAAGATGTACATCACTGCGCCCATGAAGGCCATGACACCCATGCCGAGAAACACCGTGCGGTAGGCGAAGCTGCGCGCCAGGCGGTGGCGTCCGGCGCCTATGCTCTGGCCTACGAGCGTCGTGGCGGCGTCGCCGATGCCGTATCCCGGCATATAACACAGGCTCTCGGCCGTTATGGCCAGCGTGTTGGCGGCTATGGCGATGTTGCCCAGCGGGGCGACGATCATCGTGCTGACTATCTGCGCACCGCTCATCATCACGTACTGCGCGCCCATCGGGAGGCTCACCTTCGCGGCGTTGCGCAGGTAGTTCCACATCGGCGCAAACGTCCACTTCTCATTCTTGAGCGACAGTTCTGGCGACTTAACCGTGGCGAACCATATCAGCATCACGCCCGTCACGATGTACGCCAACGCCGTGCCGAGGGCGGCCCCGGCCACTCCCATGCCCACGCCGGGCATCGTAACCTCCGCGCCGAACAGCGTCATAGGGCGCGTCTCGTAGATTAAGAAGAAGTTGAACACCACGTCGAGCAGGCACATAAGTATGCTCATGAGGCTCGGCACACGCATGTTGCCCGAACATTTAAGCATGCTCGACGAGAGGATGCCAATCTGGTAAACCGGCAACGAGAGGCAGTATATGGCGAAATAAGCCGTGGCATCGGCCTGGATGTCCTCGCCGCCGCCCAGCCAACGGGGCAGCGGGCCGGCTATGGCCACACACACCGACGTGAGCAGGATGGTGAACAGTGCCGTGGCCATCAGTCCCTGGCGGAACACCTGGCGCGCCTTAACAAAGTCGTTGGCGCCTATGAAGTGGGCGGCTTGCACCGAGAAGCCCAGCGCGGCGGCGGACGTAAGCCCGCCGAAAAGCCACGTGGTTGACTCCACTATGCCTATCGAGGCCGAAGCCCTTGCGCCGAGCGCGCCCACCATCGATGCGTCGATGTAAAACATCACGATGGTGGTGAGCTGGGCGAGTATCGACGGCACGCTGAGCTGCACTATCAAGTTCAGCATCTGGCCGCCGTTCATATCCTGGCCGTTGCGTATCATCGCAAGCAGCGCGTTGTTCTTGTCATTTGAAAACATCGTGCGAAATTAACATCTTTACATTAAATATACAAGATTTGGCTTGTGAAAATAATCTAAATCGGCGTCACGCCCCCACCGGCATGGGCGCGTCGCCGGGAACAAAAAAAGACGACAGCCCTTGGCAGGGCTGACGTCCCGGTTATAATATCACTCTTGAAATGTTGGCAAAAAAAATCGGAGGCCGTGTTTATGCTTTCTCCCACCCCCGAAACCTGTTGCTGTATGCACAGCAAACAGGGTTTTGTTCATCTGTTACCTAAACTAATCTTTTCACCTTAAACCTACTAACCAACGCCTCACGGCATGGGTGTCATCCTTAAAATAACAATCTACACTTAATACCTTATAACTTAATACCTATTGAACCTAATACCTATTTGTCTTGTTTTGACGTTGCAAAGATACGGCTGTTTGCGCACACAGCAAAATAAAACGTCACTTTTATGCCCAAAAACGTGATATTTTTGACTTATATCAAAACTTTCGCCGCCACATGGAAAATGTCCGGATTCATAGTTACACGGCGCAAATACGCCCCAAGGGAACCAGCCGCCGCGTAACGCCTTGACACACAACGCATTGCAAAAGACCGTAAATCGCAGCCTGAAAAGCCGTAAACCGCACGCCAAAAGACGGCCTTTTGCAACGCAATTCACGGTCTTTTCGGAAAACAGCAGGCGGCATAAAATATGGAAAGATACGTTAAATTTGCGTGATAATGGCCGCCGGCGGCGATTTATATCGACTATTTGTGTTAAATTTGCAACCGATATTAACTTAATCATTTCTTTTTTGATAAATGAGCAACGAGATTAATCCGTTATTCAACAACCCAAGGGGATTGTCGGATAACGAAGTGGCAAAGAGCCGTCAGGAGCACGGCGAGAACACCCTTACGCCTCCAAAGAGGACTCCGCTGTGGAAACTTTACCTTGACAAATACAAGGACCCTATCATCAAGATTTTGCTTGTGGCGGCCGTGGTGTCGCTCGCCTTGGCAAGCGTCAAGGGCGAATACATCGAGACTATCGGCATAATCCTGGCCATAATCCTGGCCACGTCCATCGGCTTTTGGTTTGAGATGGACGCCGCCAAGAAGTTCAACGTGCTCACGGCGCTGGGCGAGGAGTCGCCCGTCAAGGTGAGGCGCGGCGGCAAGGTGGTCGAGGTGGCCCGCAAGGACGTGGTCGTGGGCGACGTCGTTATAATAGAGGTGGGCGACGAGATACCCGCCGACGGCACGCTGATAGAGTCAACCGACCTTCAGATCGACGAGTCGTCGCTCACGGGCGAGCCTATCATCACCAAGCATGCCGACCCGTCGAAGAACGACGCGGAGGCCACTTACCCGTCGTCGAAGGTGCTGCGCAGCACGATGGTGATGAACGGGCGCGGCACGTTCCATGTGACTGAGGTGGGCGACGCCACGGAGATTGGCAAGGTGTCGCGTGCAAGCACGGAAATCACTTCTGTGAAAACGCCTCTCAACATACAGCTCGACAAGCTGGCGAAGCTCATCAGCAAGTTCGGCGTCGGCATATCTATAGCCGCCTTCGTCATCTTCCTCGGCCGCGACATCGTGGTCGATGCCGACGGCGTTTGGGCGTCGGGCGACTACCTGCGCATGGCCATCGTAGTGCTCAATTACTTCATGATGGCCGTCACGCTGATAGTGATGGCCGTGCCTGAGGGCATGCCTATGGCCGTCACCTTGAGCCTCGCGCTCAATATGAGGCGCATGTTGAAGAACAACAACCTCGTGCGCAAGCTGCACGCTTGTGAGACTATGGGCGCCGTGACGGTGATTTGCACCGACAAGACCGGCACCCTGACGCAGAACAAAATGCAGGTGGCTGACATGAAACAATACGCCGGCGGCGAAGCCCTTTTCAGCTCGGCCATAGCCCTGAACACCACCGCCCACCTCGACAGCGAGGGCGGCAAGGGCATCGGCAACCCTACGGAGATAGCCCTGCTGCTGTGGCTTGAGAAGAACGGCGTTGATTATAAGACGCTTAGGAAAGACGAGGACATCGAGGCGCAGCTGCCGTTCTCTACCGAGCGCAAGTATATGGCGACGGTTGGAAAGGTTGGCGGACGCCGCGTGCTTATGGTCAAGGGCGCGCCCGAAATCATCGCCTCGATGTGTGACTTGGCCGACGCCGAGCGCAAGGAGATTGGCGAACGCCTGCACGGATACCAGAACCAAGCCATGCGCACGCTGGCTTTCGCCTACCGTGAGCTTGACGGCGGAGAGCAGGCCGACCTCGGCGCGATAGCCGCCGGCCCCAAGCTGACGTTCCAGGCCGTAACGGCGATAAGCGACCCGATACGCCAAGACGTGCCCGGAGCTGTGAAACAGTGCATCGACGCGGGCATACAAGTGAAGATTGTGACGGGCGACACGTCGGCCACGGCCATCGAGATAGCCCGCCAGATAGGCATCTGGGACAAGGAAACGCCCGCCGAGGCGCAGATCACCGGTCCCGACTTCGCCGCCCTTTCAGACGAAAAGGCCTACGAGCTTGTGCCCAAGCTGCGCGTCATGAGCCGCGCAAGGCCTACCGACAAGCAGCGTCTCGTCAACCTGTTGCAGAAGCATGGCTCCGTCGTTGCAGTGACGGGCGACGGCACGAACGACGCTCCCGCCCTGCACCACGCCCACGTGGGGCTCTCCCTCGGTTCGGGAACGTCGGTGGCGAAAGAGGCCAGTGACATGACGCTTATCGACGACTCGTTCCGCAGCATAGTGAACGCCGTGATGTGGGGACGCTCCCTTTACAAGAACATCCAGCGTTTCCTCTTCTTTCAGCTCGTCGTCAACGTCACCGCGCTGCTGCTCGTCCTGGGCGGCTCTATGATAGGAACGGAGCTGCCGCTCACCGTCACCCAGATACTTTGGGTCAACCTCATAATGGACACCTTCGCCGCATTGGCGTTGGCGTCGCTGCCCCCGTCGCGCGAGGTTATGAAGGAAAAGCCGCGCAAGCAGACCGACTTCATCATCACTCCGGGCATGGCCAAGGGCATCGTAGGCATCGGCGTGGCGTTCTTCGCCGTGCTGTTCGCCTTCCTCATCCACTGCAACCAGAGCGAGGGCAGCCTGCACGTCCACGAGCTGTCGCTGTTCTTCACAACGTTCGTGATGCTCCAGTTCTGGAACTTGTTTAACGCCAAGGCCTTCGGTTCGCACCATTCCGCCTTCCACGCCTTCACCCATGACAACGGGCTTCTGCTCGTCTTGCTCATCATCCTGGGCGGACAGTGGCTCATAGTTACGTTCGGCGGGGCGATGTTCCGCACCGATCCGCTCTCCCTGAAGGAGTGGTTCGCCATCATCGCCGCCACCTCTTTGGTGTTGTGGATTGGCGAATTGTGGCGTATGGTGAAACGTCTGAAAGACAAGAATGCGTAACATAATATTTGATTTCGGCGGTGTCCTCGTCGGCCTTGACCGCAGGCGTTGCATCGACGCGTTCGTGCGGATAGGCGCCGGGGCCATCGCCGGATACGTTGACGAGTGCCGCCAGGAAGACCTTTTCCACGACCTTGAGGTCGGCGATGCTGACGTCAGCCAGTTTTGCGACGCCGTTCGGCGCGCCTGTCCGGGGTGTACGGCCACCGACGACGACATCTGCGGCGCGTGGAACGCTTTGCTTACGGGCATCCCGCGGCGTCGGCTCGACAAGCTGGCGGAGCTGAAACGGGCTTACAGGCTTGTGCTCTTGAGCAACACCAACCCCATACACTGGCGCAAGGCGGCTGACGATTACTTCACGCAAGGCGGCCTGACGGTCGGTGACTACTTTGAGAAGACCTACCTGTCTTACGAGATGCACATGCTGAAACCGGGCGAGGCAATCTTCCGCAAGGTGCTCGACGATTCGGGCATGGCCGCCGGCGAAACAGTGTTCATAGACGACTCGGCGGCCAACTGCGCCGCAGCCGGGCGGCTTGGCATAAAGACTGTGCACGTGACAGAGGCCGACGAATGGATAGGCCGGTTGTGACTTGCCGCCAGTCTGTCGTCCGGGCGCAGCCTGTCATATAATAAAGGTGTAGCCAAACAATTTACAATCACTCAACCATGAATGACGAAGCAGTTGCCACCATCGGTTTTTTCGACGGCGTGCACCGTGGACATAAGTTCCTGATAAATGGCGTTATCGACTGCGCCGCGAAGTGCGGTATGCGGTCGATGGTGGTGACTTTCGACAGCCATCCGCGCTTAGTGCTCCATAAAGACTTCCAACCGCGCCTGCTGACCACCGCCGACGAGAAGGCGGCTCTCATCAAGGCGACGGGCGTGGACAGCTGCGTGATGCTCCATTTCGACGAGGAGATGGCCTCGCTTTCGGCTTACGACTTCATGAAAAGCGTGCTGCGCGGACGGTTGAACGTGAGCAAGCTGATAACGGGATACGACAACCGCTTCGGCCACAACCGCTCCGAGGGCTTCGAGGACTACGTGCGCTACGGCCGCGAGCTGGGCATCGACGTCATGCGCGCCGACGCCTTCGTGCTCAACGGGGTGCAGGTAAGCTCGTCGGTGATACGCTCTTTCCTCTCCGCCGGCGAGGTGGGGATGGCCGCTATGTGCCTCGGCCGCCCTTACGAGCTGTGCGGCAGGGTGGTGGGCGGCTACCACGAGGGACGCCGCATGGGCTTCCCCACGGCCAACATCGAGGTGGGCGACAAACTGAAACTCGTGCCCGAAGCCGGCGTTTACGCCGTAATGGTGTCGATAGACGGCGGCGCGCGCTTAGGCGGAGGAATGATGAACATCGGCACGCGGCCCACGTTCAACGGCACGGAGACGACGCTTGAAGTCAACATTTTCGGCTTCAGCGGCGACATTTACGGCCACGAGCTTGGCGTGAAGTTCGTCAAGCGGCTGCGCGGCGAGCGCAAGTTCAGCTCCGCGGGCAAGCTGGCGGAGCAGCTCGAAAAAGACCGCGCCGAGGCCGTTGCCGTCTTGAGCGGCGCAGGCAACGCCTTTAACGTATAATGGGAAAACATTTTTACCGTAATAAAAACAACGATGAAGAAAGCCTTATTATATCTTTTTTATTTCATACTTGTGATGTTCGTGGCCACGTGGGCCGTCTATTCCGTGTGGATGCTCGCCACGGGCAGCAGCCTTGACGACGTGCTCCGCGCCTTCGGCGGCGGCAGCGAGGGCTTCGTCACGCCTGACATGATGGTGGCGGCGTCGGCCTTTTCGAGCGCGGCCATTATCAGCCTGTTCGCCTGGAGGCGGTTCGCGCCCATGTCGCCCGTGTATCTCCGCACCCGCCCTTGGGGCGTGTTCTTCTGGTGCGCCGTGGCTTCGGTGGGCACAATCATACCCTCGGCGTGGCTGCAAGAGCTGATGCCTGGTCTGCCAGACCTGTCAGGCGACACGTTCAAGATGATTATGGACAACCGCTACGGCTACTTCGTGCTGTGCCTCCTTGTGCCCTTCGCAGAGGAAGCGGCGTTCCGCGGTGCCGTGTTGCGTTCGCTTCTCGGTTCCATGAAGAGCCATTGGGCGGCCATAGCCATATCCGCCGCCGCCTTCGCCATCGTCCACGGCAATCCCGTGCAGATGCCCCACGCCTTCCTCGTGGGCCTGCTCCTCGGCTGGATGTATTACCGCACGGGCAGCATCCTGCCCGGCGTTGTGCTCCATTGGGTCAACAACACCGTGGTCTACGCAGTCTACATGCTGTTCCCTTACACGGCGGACATGAGCATGCAAGACATCTTCGGCGGCAACACCAACAACATGGTGCTGTCTGTCATCTTCTCGATGTTCATCCTCCTGCCGGCGATTTACCAGCTGGACCGCAACATGAGGAAGGCCTGAAGAGAATTAAGAATTAAAAATTAAGAGTTAAGAAAAATAGCTGATGCGCATATTTTCTTAACTCTTAATTTTTAATTCTTAACTCATGTAGTACGTTCCGCCGTGCCCGCCTGTGTCTGTTGAGGCGTGGTGGTGCCGCTTGTGGTGTTTCGGCGGCTTAGGCTTCGGGTGGTGCTTCTTATGTTTCGGCGGCCTCGGATGGTCCCTGTGCACCACGCACCCCGTGCAGAGCAACGCTCCCACGACGGCGATTATCATTATCTTCAAGTTTCTGACAGCTTTCATAGTCGTTCGTTTTTTAGGTTTGTAAGATATGTAAAACTCTCTGTGTTCGCGTCAATTTTGACGACTGTTTACATATATGACACGGCAAACGGCGAAAAGTAAAATCGCGGAACCGTTTTTTTATTGTGAAAAATCGTTGAACGTTCGCATAAGGCGGGGCGGCTGCCTTCACCCAGGCAAGCCCCATTCCGCCTCCTCGCGCGTGGACACTTGTTTTCCCGTTTGCGGCTCATCCGCAATTCTGTTGGACTGGAACATTCGTTCAATACGGCGTCTTCTACGCCGGGTTGCGCTTTGTTTCCATCCAACCAAACTACGGATGAACCTGATTTACCGTAAAACGCATTGCAATTCACGGCAAACGGCACGATAAAAGGCCATCTTTTAGCGTGTAAAAGATGGCCTTTTGCAAAGCCGCTGACTGTCAGCGGGTTATGAACGGTGCTATTTCACGTTGCCGGTCTTGACGAGATACTCGGCTATCTGCACTGCGTTGAGGGCCGCGCCCTTGCGTATCTGGTCGCCGCTGAGCCAGAACGTCAGTCCGTTCTCGTCGGCCAAGTCCTTGCGTATGCGGCCAACGTAGATGTCGTCCTTGCCCGCCGTGTCCATCGGCATCGGGTAGACGAGGTTGTCGGGGTCGTCTTCGAGCGTCACGCCGGGGGCGGCGGCTATGGCCGCGCGTGCCTCCTCTACGCTTATCGGGCGTTCGGTCTCAATCCATACAGACTCGGAGTGCGCCCTGAGTGACGACACGCGCACGCACATCGCCGAGCATTTCACGTCGCTGTGCATTATCTTGCGCGTCTCGTTGAACATCTTCATCTCCTCCTTGGTGTATCCGTTGGGCTGGAACACGTCTATCTGCGGTATCACGTTGTATGCCAGCTGGTGCGGGAACTTGCTCACCGTCACCTCCTCGCCGTTGAGTATCTGGCGGTACTGCTCTTGCAGTTCGGCCATCGCGGCGGCTCCCGCGCCGCTCGCGCTCTGGTAGCTTGCAATGTGGATGCGTCGTATGTGGCTGAGCTGTTCGAGCGGTTGCAGCACTACGACCATCATTATCGTTGTGCAGTTAGGGTTGGCAATGATGCCGCGCGGGCGGTTGAGCGCGTCCTCGGCGTTGCACTCCGGCACTACGAGTGGCACGTCGTCGTCCATGCGGAAGGCGCTTGAGTTGTCAATCATCACGGCCCCGTACTTGGTGATGTCGGCCGCGAACTCTTTTGACGTGCCCGCCCCCGCCGACGTGAAGGCTATGTCGATGTCCTTGAAGTCGTCGTTGTGCTGCAGCAGTTTCACCTCGTACTCCTTGCCCTTGAAGGTGTATTTGGTGCCGGCCGACCGTTTTGAACCGAACAACACGAGGTTGTCCATCGGAAAATCTCTTTCTGCGAGCACCCTGAGAAACTCTTGTCCCACGGCTCCGCTTGCTCCTACGATTGCTACGTTCATTTGTTGTTTTTATTTAATTACACTGGCTTTGGAAGTTTAAAGAATTTACAGAAGTTATAGAAGTTAAAGCCGTATGCCCTGCATTTCGCGGCCGTAGGCCAGCCGCCGGGTTGTCTCTGAAACGTTAAACAGCAGCTAAAGCATACGGCTTTAACTTCTATAACTTCTGTAAATTCTATAACTTCCCGATTTTATTTTTTGCTTGCAAAAGTACAACTTTTAAGCTAAATGTTGCTAAATGATGATTTTTTTTTGCAATTTTGCATACAAAAACGTTATTTGTTGAATTTTTATGCACGACTTGTCACAATTTTTCCCTATAACATCTCCCACGGTGATATTCTTCGTCGTGCTGTGCATCATATTTTTCGCGCCCATAATCATGGGCAAGCTGCGCATCCCGCACATCGTCGGCATGGTGCTCGCCGGGGTAGTCGTAGGCCCCCACGGCTTCAACATCCTTGCCAAGGACGACTCTTTCGACCTCTTCGGGCACGTCGGCCTGTATTATATAATGTTGCTGGCCGGCCTTGAGATGAATATGGCCAACTTCATGAAGAACCGCGTGCGCACGTTCACCCACGGCATCATGGCCTTCGTCATACCTATGGTGATGGGCTTTTTCGTCAACCGCGGACTGCTTGAGTACGGCGTGCTGACCTCCGTGCTGCTTGCCAGCATGTACGCCTCGCACACCATCATCACCTACCCGATAGTCATGCGTTACGGCCTGATGCGCCAGCGCAGCGTCACGATAGCCGTCGGGGCGACCGCCGTCACCGACACGCTGACGCTGCTCGTGCTCGCCATCGTGGGCGGGATGTTCAAGGGCGACATAACGGGCGGCTTCTGGCTGCTGCTGTTGGCGAAGATTGCCGCTGTGTTCTTCGCCATCATCTACTTCTTCCCGCGCATAGCGCGCTACTTCTTCCACCGCTACGACGACAACGTTACGCAGTTCATCTTCGTGCTCGCCATGACGTTCCTCGGCGCCGGCCTTATGGAGCTTATCGGCATGGAGGGGCTGCTTGGGGCGTTCCTCACGGGCCTGGTGCTCAACCGCTACGTGCCCAACGTGTCGCCCCTGATGACCCACCTTGAGTTCGTCGGCAACGCCATCTTCATACCTTACTTCCTCATCGGCGTCGGGATGCTCGTCAACGTAAGGCTGCTTTTCGGCGGTTGGGACACGTTGCAGGTTGCCGCCGTCATGATATTGGTGGCTCTTGTGAGCAAGTGGGTGGCGTCGCTGTGCACGCAAAAGCTGTTCGGAATGCGCGCCGTGGAGCGCGAACTCATATACGGCTTGAGCAATGCGCAGGCCGGAGCCACGCTGGCCGCCGTCATGGTGGGCTACAACCTGATACAGCCCGACGGGCAGCGGCTGCTCAACGACGACGTGCTCAACGGCACGGTGATACTCATCCTCGTGACGTGCATCTTCAGTTCGTTCATGACCGAGCGCGCCTCAAAGAGCATTGCGCTTGAGAACAAGGCGTCAGTGCCGGAGGAAGACGCCGGCGACGACGAGAAGATTTTGGTGCCCGTGAAGCACGCCGAGACGGCGGACAACCTTGTCAATCTCGCCCTGCTGATGCGCAACAGGGAGCTTAACCGGGGCTTCGTGGCCATCAACGTGGTCTATGACGACGTTAACCGGCTTGAATACCAGGAGCGCGGACGGCGGCTGCTTGAGCACGTCACCAAGGTGGCTGGCTATTCCGACGTGATGGCGCAGACGCAAGTGAGGATTGCGACGAACATAATCAACGGCATAAAACACGCCTTCCAGGAGTTCAACGCCTCGGAGATTGTCATGGGAATGCACAACGGCGACGAAGACGGAGGCAAGTTCTGGGGTGAGTTCATACCGGGTCTTTTCTCCGGACTGAACCGCCAAATATCCATCGTCCGTTGCCTGCAACCGCTCAACACGGTGCGGCTCATCCACGTGGCGGTGCCCTCGCGGGCCGAGTTCGAGCCTGGTTTCTACCGCTGGTTGGAGCGTTTGTCGCGCGTCGCAGAGAACCTTGACTGCCGCATACGCTTCCATGCCAAGCGCGAAACGCTGTCGCTGATCAACGGATACGTGCAAAGGCGCCATTCAGGCGTCCGCGCCGAATACGCCTTCATGGCGCATTGGATTGACATGCCGAAGCTCGCCGGCGAGGTGAACGACGACCACCTGTTCGTCGTCGTGACGGCCCGTAAGGGCACGGTGTCCTACAAACCCGCGCTGGAACGCCTGCCGGAGGAGCTTACCCGGTATTTCTCAGGCAAGAGCCTGATGATAATCTTCCCCGACCAATACGGCGAGCCGGTAGGCATAATGACGCTTGCCGAGCCGCAGCACCACGAGCAGCGCAGCGCTTACGACGTGCTCATGACGTGGTTCAGGAAAAAGTTTAAATAACAGCAGGCAAGCTGACGGGCGACAAGCGGACAAGTAACAGGCGGCAAGGCAAATCTACTTGCCTGCGCGTCTGCTTGTCATTCGTCAACCAAAGGCGGCAAGACAAGTCTCCTCGTATGCTTGCCTCTCGTCTGCTTGTCAACTTATATGAAATAAAAATGATAGACATTAAAGGCATAACAAAGAGCTTCGGCCCGCTGCAAGTGCTCAAGGGCATCGACCTGCACATAGGAAAGGGCGAGGTGGTGAGCATCGTAGGGCCGAGCGGAGCCGGCAAGACGACGCTCTTGCAGATAATAGGCACGCTCGACAAGCCCGACAGCGGCGAGATAATAATCGACGGAACCGACGTGAGGACGCTCGGAACGAAGAAGCTGTCAGGGTTCCGCAACAAGCGCATAGGCTTCGTATTCCAGTTCCACCAGTTGCTGCCTGAGTTCACTGCGTTGGAGAATGTCATGATACCAGCGTTCATAGCGGGCGAGGGCAGGGGAGAGGCCAAGAAGCGTGCGATGGAACTTCTTGAGTTCATGGGGCTTGCCGACCGTGCCGGGCACAAGCCGGCCGAACTGTCAGGGGGCGAGAAACAGCGCGTGGCCGTTGCCCGTGCGCTGGTCAACAGGCCTGCGGTGATACTGGCGGACGAGCCTTCGGGCAGCCTCGATTCAAAGAACAAGGCGGAGCTGCATCAGCTGTTCTTCGACTTGCGCGACAAGACCGGGCAGACGTTTGTCATCGTGACGCACGACGAGAGCTTGGCGGCGATAACCGACCGCACCATCAAGATGAAGGACGGAATGCTGGAGACGGAGGGTGAATAGGATGGACACACGCTTCCAAAAGGCCTGACATCCACCCAAAAAAGGCCTGACACCCACCCAAACCATCCCAAAGGGAGGAGCTTGATATGCTGTTGAGGGGTGTGTCTCATAATTAACGGGGTGTGGTAAAAGCGTTGAAAATGCGTTGCTTAGTAACAATTCGTCTTTTGTTATACATTAAGAAATAAATAAACTGACAATAAATAAAACCAACAAAGCATTCCAAACTCCCTCCCTTCTGGAGGGTATGGCTGGGTGTCAAATGTGTTTATAAGACTTGCATCATGAGTTTCATACGATTAGGCGACTACAACCGGATGACGGTCGTCAGGCTGGTTGATTTCGGAGTTTACTTAGACGGAGGCGACGAGGGCGAAGTGTTGCTGCCGGCGAGGTATGTGCCCGACGGCGTGGAGGAAGGCGACGAGCTTGACGTTTTCGTGTATCTGGACAACGAGGAGAGGCTTGTCGCCACGACGCAGGAGCCGCTTGCCAAGGTGGGCGACTTCGCTTTCCTCGAAGTGGCGTGGGTTAACGAGTACGGAGCGTTCCTCAACTGGGGATTGATGAAAGACCTTTTCTGCCCGTTCCGTGAGCAGAAGATGAAGATGGAGAAGGGCCGCAGCTACATCGTACACGTGCACATCGACGACGAGAGCTACCGGATTGTCGCTTCGGCGAAGGTTGAGCATTACCTTGACACGTCGTTCCCGCCGTACAAGCACGGCGACGAGGTGGAGCTGCTTGTGTGGCAGAAGACCGAGCTTGGCTTCAAGGTGATAATCGACAACCGCTTTCCCGGCCTTGTGTATGCCAACCAGGTGTTCCGCGACATACGCACGGGCGACCGCCTGACGGGCTACATCGACGCCGTGCGCGAGGACGGCAAAATCGACGTGACGCTGCAACCTACGGGGCGGCGGATGACGAAAAGCCTTGCCGACGTCATCATGGAACACCTCTACTCGAACGGCGGCGCATGCGCGCTGACCGACAAGAGTCCGGCGGAAGACATCTACCGTGAGTTCAACGTCAGCAAGAAAAACTACAAGAAAGCCCTTGGCGACTTGTACAAGCGCCGGCTGATAACCATCGGGCCAGACTGTGTGAGGCTGGTGCAGCAGGCTTCAAAACACGTAAGGAAACCAAAAAAGTGACGGATATGGATAAATTCAAGAAACTTGTGGCCATCGAGCCAGTCAACATGGTGCCTGAGGATGAGGCGCACCTTGCGGCTTACGCCGGCGAGGTGGAGGTCTACCACGACATCCCTTCAGGCGCCGACGAGATTGTAAGGCGCATCGGCGACGCCGACGCCGTGCTGCTCAGCTTCACTTCGAGGCTGACGGAAGAAATGATGGAGCAGTGCCCCCGCCTGCGCTACGTGGGCATGTGCTGCTCGCTTTACTCGCCCGAAAGCGCGAACGTTGACATCCGCTACGCCGAGAGCCGCGGCATCTGCGTGAAAGGCATACGCGACTACGGCGACGAGGGCGTCATCGAGTATGTCGTGAGCGAACTCGTAAGATGCCTCCACGGCTTCGGACAAGCGCCGTGGTTCGGCGCGCCGAGCGAGATAACCGGCCTGAAAGTGGGCGTCGTGGGGCTTGGAAAGTCAGGCGGGATGATAGCCGACGCGATGAAGTTCTTCGGCGCGGAAGTGGCTTATTTCGCACGTAGCGCGAAGCCCTGGGCCGAGGAGAAGGGCTACCGCTTCACGCCGCTTGGCGACCTGCTTGAGCGCAGCGACGTGGTGTTCTGCTGCCTTAACCGCAACACCGTGCTGCTGCACGAAGCCGAGTTCGCACGCCTTGGCAGCCACAAGCTGCTTTTCAACACGGGCCTCTCGCCGGCGTGGGACGAAGAACCCTTCGCCCGCTGGCTCGACGGCGACAACATCTGCTTCTGCGACACCGTTGGAGCCGCCGGCGGCGACCGCTTCCTCGACCATCCCAACATGCGCTGCGTGAGAGTTTCCACGGGCATAACGAGGCAGGCTTACCACAGGCTTGCCGTCAAGGTTATGGCCAATATGGACGACTATTTGAAAGGTGTTGCAGGCTGACTTTCGCAGCCTTTGTAACACGCTGGTAATCAGGTATATTGCGAAAGGCCGTATTTTGCGTTGCAAGATACGGCCTTTTATCGTGCCGTTTGCCGTGAATTGCATTGCGTTTTGCCGCAAACGGGAAGGCCTGCGGCGGCGCGCCGTTGCGCAAGGGACAAAAAAATACGCTGCAACTCTTCACGAGCTGCAGCGTATAAAAATATGTTTAACTAAAAAACCTTTTCGATTCGAAAGACAGCCTCACGGCTCCCTTTGTCATCCTAAATAATCATGAAAACTTTACCTTAAACTAATACTATTTACTAACCTAAACAATTTATTAACCTTTTGACGATGCAAAGATACAACGAAAATCGGCTTCTGTCAATACTTTATAGTGTGTTTTTGACAGTTTTAGTGCTTTTCTTGATGCAAATCAATAAATTGTGTGCGTTAACAGCCATTAAACCGCCCCGATATTTGGATAAATGCGTATTTTGTCTTAACTTTGCGTCAGTCTCAGCCGCTGCCATTCCGAGGCGCGCCGGGCGGCGTAAGCCCTCGGCGTTCGCGGCTGTATATATAATAAGGTAAAGCGTATTAAGGTATGCGGGTGCTTATAGTGAACACGAGCGAGCGGACGGGCGGGGCTGCGGTAGCGGCCAACCGCCTGATGGAGGCTTTGAACAACAACGGCGTGAAGGCCAAGATGTTGGTGCGCGACAAGGAGACCGACAGCCTGACCGTCGCCGGCGTAGGCGGCGGGTTGCGGCATAAGTGGAACTTCCTGTGGGAGCGGTGGTGCATATTCTGCCGTTTGCACTTCTCGCGCAAACACCTTTTTGAGGTTGACATAGCCAACGCCGGCACCGACGTCACCCGCACGAGGGAGTTCAGGGAGGCCGACGTGGTTCATCTCAGCTGGGTGAACCAAGGTATGCTCTCGCTCTCCGGCATCAAGAAAATACTCGACAGCGGCAAGCCCGTGGTGTGGACCATGCACGATTTCTGGCCCGCCACGGCCATCTGTCATTATCCCCACGGCTGCAAGGCGTACCGTGCGCAGGGCTGCCACAGCTGCCCTTATCTGCCAGGAGGAGGCTCGCGCCACGACCTCGCACACCGTGTGTGGAAGCGCAAGGAGCGCATCTGGCGTTCGCGCAACATCACCTTCGTGGCTTGCAGCCGCTGGCTCGCCGCCGAAGTGAAGGGCAGCGGGCTGCTCACCGGCAAACAGGTGGTGAGCATACCCAACCCCATCGACACCCGCGAGTTCCGCCCCGCCGACAAGGGCGAGGCCCGCTTGCGGCTCTCCCTGCCGTCAGACAAGCGCCTGGTGCTGTTCGTCTCGCAGCGCACCACCGACAAGCGCAAGGGCATGGACTATATGCTTGAGGCTTGTAGGCTGCTCGCCGAGGCGCGCCCGGAGGCGAAGGATGACACCGCCGTGGTGATACTCGGCGGCCATTCGGACGAGTTCGCCGGCAGCATACCCTTCAGCGTCTACCCGATAGGCTACGTCAGCGACCCTGAAAAGATAATCGACGTCTACAATGCGGCCGATGTGTTCGTGCTGCCTTCACTTGAAGACAACCTGCCGAACACCGTCATGGAGGCCTTGGCCTGCGGCGTGCCGTGCGTAGGTTTCAACACTGGCGGCGTGCCGGAGATGATCGACCACCGCAAGAACGGCTACGTGGCGGCCTACAAAGACGCAGCCGACCTGGCCGGGGGGATGCGCTGGGTGCTCTACGAGGCCGACTACGGCGCGCTTAGCCGCAACGCCGTGCGCAAGGTTTCCACGTCTTACTCGCAGCAGAGCGTGGCCGTAAAATACATAGAAGTTTACAACCAAGCCCTCGCTTACAGGCATTACAGGTTATGATAAAGTTCACTATAGTCACCATCACGTACAACGCCGAGCGGGTGTTTATGCGCACCGCCGAGAGCGTCATGCGCCAGGAGTACCCCGGAGTGGAGCATTTGATAATAGACGGAGCCTCGACCGACGGCACGAAAGGTCTTGCTTTGGAGTATAAAAAGGCGTCGGACGCCGCCGCCAACGGCCATGAAGTGCGCGTCGTTTCAGAACCGGACAAGGGGCTTTACGACGCAATGAACAAGGGGCTTCGCCTCGCCACGGGCGACTATGTGTGCTTCATGAATGCCGGCGACTTCTTCCCTGACGGTTCTGTTCTTGCCACGATATGCGCCAAGGCGGGCCTTGACGGCCTTGGAAAGGAAGGGAAACAGCTGCCCGCCGTGCTCTACGGCGACACTGACTTGGTAGACAACGACGGCCGTTATATAGGCCGACGCCGCCTGACTCCGCCCGAAAAGCTCACTTGGCGTTCGTTCCGCCACGGGATGTTGGTGTGCCACCAGGCCTTCTACGCCCGCGCCGACATCGCCCGCCGCACGCCTTACGACCTGCGCTACCGCCACTCCGCCGACGTGGACTGGTGCATCCGCGTGATGAAAGAGGCCGAAAGGATGGGGCTGCCGTTGGTGAACGTCCACGCCACCGTGGCCGACTACCAGCGCGAGGGGCAGACCACCGAGTTCCACCGTGCCTCGCTCATCGAGCGTTTCGACGTCATGCGCCGCCATTACGGGCTGTTAACCACCATTGCCATGCACGCTTGGTTCGTCGTCAGGGCTGTGTTCAAGTAATGCGCCCTGCGGCTTAGTGTTTTGCGTTTTGTCAAGATTTTTTGTCCTGTTTAGGTTTTAATAACTAAAACTTTGCCGTCTTTCGCGCCGCATTTCATTATCTTTGTGGCGTAAACATTCGGTTAAACGTAAAAAGAAAGGAGTTGAAAATGAAGAAGATTTTAATCAGCTTGGCCCTTTTGGGAGCGGTGAGCGTCGGCACAATGGCGTTTGTCAACAACACTGGCGACGAGCCGCCGTCGCGCGACACCGAGCTGCGCCAAGAGCGTCACGGCTGGCACGGCGGCCACGGAGACTACCGCCACCACCGCCGCCACGGCGGATGCTGCGGCCACGAGCGTTACCGTGACGACCGCCGAGGCTATGACTGCTGCGGCTACAGGCAGGAGTGCGGGGCGTGCCGTCACGACCGTTGCACGTCGGCTGACTGCCACAGGGGAGGCGATTTGTGCCGGGCTTGCGCCGAATGGCACGAAAGGTATGATGGCAGCGGTGACTACAGTCGCCGTTGATGACATTCAGGTTATGACTGCCAGATACTAAACATTGCGGTAAGGGCTTTGCCCTTGCCGCTTTTCTTTTTGTCCGCCGTAGTCCGACTTGTATCAAAAGAACAGGCGGCTGTCAGCTCACGCTGGCAACCGCCTTGACAAATTATTGACTTTAACAATTATGAGTATCTTAATATCTGTCCCGGACGTATGCGCATACTCTTTGTAATGTGGTTGAGCCTGCACAGTTTTGACACCGTAGTGCCGCGCTTCTTGGCGATGGAGCTGAGCGTCTCGCCCTTGCGAACCTTGTGGTAGCGCACGTCGCCGGCCGAGCTTGACGCCGACTTGCGCGCCTTGCTCTTGCTCTTTGAGGTTGACGCCGAAGCCATCTCGCCGCCGTCCTTGCCCCTAAGTTCGTTGGCGCGGGCCGACTCGCGGCTGTTAGTGTCGCGGCGGAACATATACGTGTCGCCAGTGACATCCTGGTTCCTGAAGTCGAACATAAGCGCGGGGTTGAGCGCAACGCCGCAGAGGCGTGTCTCGAAGTGCAAGTGCGAACCCGTGCTGCGGCCAGTGTTGCCGCCGAGGCC
This sequence comes from uncultured Prevotella sp., assembly GCA_944320255.1. Lineage (GTDB taxonomy): Bacteria > Bacteroidota > Bacteroidia > Bacteroidales > Bacteroidaceae > Prevotella. The sequence goes on from CALUGU010000037.1 coordinate 19,938, forward strand.
GATGGGGTCTCCCGCCTTCACTACCTGGTTTTCCTTAACCAGATGCTTCGACATGTGGCCGTAGATGGTCTCCAGTCCGTTGTAGTGGCGTATCACGACGTAGTTGCCGTAGCCCCTCGCTTCGTATTTCACAATCCTCACCTTGCCGCTGAACGCCGCGCGTATGGTGTCGCCGATGTACACTTTCACGTCGATGCCCTTGTGCATGCGTCCCCAGCGGCGGCCGAAGTTAGACGTCACCACCTTGTTGGTGGTAGGCATGCAAAAGTCTTTCAGGTTGATGAGGAACGAGTCGGGCAGGACCGTTGCGCGGTGGGCGTAGCGGTTGTTCCAGTCCTTGTAGAGCTGCGCCGCGGGCGAGCCGGCCTGTTCCCTGTCTATGAGGTTGCGCAGTGCGAGCGTGTCCACTGCCTTCATTTTCTTGTCTATCGGTGCTTGTCTTGCCAAAAGGTCTTGCGCTGTCGCCGTCGCCGACGTCATCGCCATCAATGCTGTGAATGCTAATGTCCTTATTGTTTTTATAAAACGCATATCCTTTAGTTGTAGATTAAGATAAAAGCGCGGGTTAATGCCGTGGCATTATAGTGGAAGGTTTATGAAAGGCGAAACCATCACCCGCTCGTAAAATCAGTTGCAAAGGTAATAAAAAAATCATTACGTTGTCCTTGTGTTTAACAACTTTATTTACCTTTTAACAAACTCCGCGCGTTTATTTAAATAGTGTTTACCCGTCGTTTGCATTGCGAAGAGACACTCGTCGGCAACCATTCACTGGTCATTCGTAGCGTTGTTTGCGGTGTAAAGGCGTGTGGGTTGTGCCCGTTTGTAAGTGACTGATATTCAGCGTGTTCCCAACTTGCCGTCTTTTAGCCTCCAAAAGACGGCAAATCACAGCGCAAGTAACGGCTTTTTGCACGGCGATTTGCCGTCTCTTGCGTTCATCCGCAAATCTGTTGGATGGCTTGTCAAAATAAATCACGCCTCCGAATGACGTAAACAGCGCATTGTCAGGCTGATGCCTGATTGCCGATTTATGGTGAAAGAGCCGACAACGACGGTGTAAACTATTAAAGAAGGTTAACAAAGAACGATTGCTTTGCCGTGAAAGAATATTTATTTACATTTGTAATCAAGTATTAAGACCGTTAACTTTATTAACCAAACGATAATCAACGATGACAAACAAGAAAATCATTGCACTGGCGGCGGCGCTCCTCGCTCTCTCACCGCAACTGTCAACGGCGACGCAGAATGACGCCGAATGTAAAAACACTGTAGTGGAAGTATGCCAAAAAGGCTCTACGGCCACAAAACCGTTCAAAGGCGTTTGGAAGGCGGGCAGCGGTTTTAACGATGCCGCCATTGAACTCGACTTCTACGGAAAGTCCGTCGTAGGCGTAGATAACGATTTCAATGAAGTGAAATGTTACGGCACAATACACGTAGGCAGGGGGACTAACGCCAACAACTACAAGGTTGAGGATTGCATCATCACCGCATGGAAGGCTGATGGGAACAAGGCCGAGATAACCTATGAGAGCGGACGCGACGGCAACACTTACAAGACCACGCTTACCGTCAACCCTGCAAAGAGGACGCTCACCGTGGGCGACGTGACGCGCGTCAGCGACAGCGAGTATGGCGACCGGCTCTTGCCCGACGGACTCGTGCTGAAAAAGAAGTGACCTTTTTAATAGTATGCGTCATAATTCTGGAGTTATCAGGAGTTAAAAGGAGCCAGGCTCGTTCCCCTCGCCGGAGTTGACCGGCAATGCCATATATTAACAACAACTTGGCATTTGTCGGTTGTAAAGACGCAAAATTTTGCGTCTTTACTGATAACTCCGACGCGAAGCGTCTGACTTCTATTAACTTCTTTTTGATACGTCGCTTAAGAAGACAATGCGCAAGAAGCGTTGACGGGAAGCCTGACGGAACGCGACGCTCCGTTCCTGAAGCCGCCATGGGCAGGCCTGCGGATGACAAGTAGCAGCAAAGCGGGATGCCGCCTGTTGCCAATGCGGGAGGGACTGACGCGGCTCCGGGCGGTCAACGGCGGCTTCATTGTTTTCAAACACCCTTATGCGAACAGCCTTTGCGGCGTCAGAATTCAAGCACCAGCGTCTGTCTCGGCTGCAAATCCACATCGCTGGCGAGGCTTACGTCACTGTCCGTAAGCACGTCCTTGGCCGCTGTTTTTGTCCCGATAATCTCAGCGTAACGCTTTACGGCGAGCCTGGCGGGCTTCTTCGTGCCGTTGACAACGGTCATTACGCTCTTGCCGCCGTACTGGCGCGCTATGACGTAAACGCCGTTGTAGGGGATAAACTGCGTCTGCTTGCCCTTCGTTATCACGTCGTTGTCCCTGCGCCAGTGCAGCAGGCGGCTCAACCAAGCGAACATTGCGTTCTCCGCGCGGGTGCGCCCCGCGGCGGTGAAGGCGTTGCGCGCGTCGCCAGGAAAACCTCCGGGGAAGTCCTTGCGCACGTTGCCGTCGGTCTTCTCCTTCGTTCCGTTCATCAGCACTTCAGTGCCGTAATACAGCTGCGGTATGCGGTTTACGGTAAGCAGTATGGCCAACGCCTGCTTCAACGCCGTAGAGTCTTTGCCGTTTCCGAGGAAACGGTCGGTGTCATGGTTCTCTATGAACGCCATCACGCTCGACGGGTCAGGGTAAAGATAGTCGTAGACGAAGTTGTCGTAGACGCGGTTCAAGCCCTTCATGAAGCCGTCGGTGTCCTCGCGCTTGGCCTTGTTTATCCTGTCATGGAAGCTGAAGTCCATCACCGTTTTCAGGTTGCTGTCCTTCCGCGCGACCTTGGAGCCTTTCTGCCAGGCGGCCGTGTAAGGCGGCTCCGCCACCCATGTCTCCCCTACAACGTTGAAGTTAGGGTATTCGTCGTTCAGCGCCGCCGCCCACTCCGCCATCGCGCCGGCGTAGGCGTAAGGGTAAGTGTCCATGCGTATGCCGTCGATCCCCGCCGTCTCAATCCACCAAAAGCTGTTCTGCGTGAGGTATTTTATGACGTGCGGGTTCTTCTGGTTGAGGTCGGGCATTGTCGGCACGAACCATCCTTCCACCGTTTCTTTCATGTCAACAACGCTTGCGTAAGGGTCTACGGTGGGCGTCAGCCTGTACGATGTCTGCAAATACTCGCCGTTTACTTCGGGTTTCGCCTTGTCCTTGCGGGCGTCCAGCCAGCCGGGAGTGTTCAGCCAGTCCCTTGACGGCAGGTCGGCTATCCACGGATGGTTGAACCCGCAATGGTTGAAAATCATGTCCATAACCACCTTCAGGCCGTTGGCGTGGGCCTCGTCGCAGAGCTTCCGGTACCCGGCGTTTGTCCCGAAGCGCGGGTCTACGCGGTAATAGTCGGTCGTAGCGTAGCCGTGGTAAGTGCTGCATCCGCCCGAATCAGGCGAATTGTTCTCAAGAACGGGAGTGAGCCAGAGCGCCGTCACGCCCAGCTCCTTGAAGTAATCGAGGTGCCGCCGTATGCCTTCGAGGTCGCCGCCGTGGCGCAGGCTCGGCTGCGTTCGGTCTATTTTGTACGGAAACAGGCCGTCAACGCAGCCGTCGCCGGAGCCGCCTTGGGCGAAGCGGTCGGGCATAAGCATGTACAACACGTCGGCGTTGGTGAAGCCGGTGTGCTCCTCGCCCCGCTTCTCCCGCGCCTTCAGGATGTATTTCACCTCCTTTTCCAGCCCGCCTTTCCTGAACAGCAAGGTCATCTCTCCCGGCTGCGCACCCTCAAGGTCGAGGTATATCAACAGGTAGTTGGGGCTGTCAAGGCGGACAATGCCGTCCACCCTGGCCCCTGCATAGTCGGTTGTCGCGTCGGCGGAGCCTATTCCTTCGCCGTAAACCATCAGCTGTAGCGACGTGTCTTTCATACCGACGTACCAGTCGGTAGGGTCGATGCGGTCTACATTCACCGCCGCGTTGGTTGCCATAAAGCTAAAAACCAGGTTTTAAGATAATACAAGTCATTCGTTGTCCGCACCGGTCAGTCCACGCCGTTGCGCATCAACCGGCGTGCCTACATCCTTCCGCTTTCCTTTATCAGGTCGGTGACGTTCTGGTTGAAGCCGTGTTTTTCCAGGAGGTCTTCTATGTCTATGTGCATCCTGTAACGCCAATAGTGGCGCGGGTTAGCCGGCACGTTGATGCGCTCTTGGTCCTTGTCGGCGAGCCTTACGCCCTCGTCTATGGCCAGCCAGTCCTGCAAAGCCAGTATGCAGAGCATCGAGGGGCAGAGCAGGTTGCGCGATATTATGTCGCGGGCGAGCCATCCCGGCAGCGGATGAGGAGCCGCCCCGTACTTCTGGAGCACGTTGTTGTAATAGTCTTGGGTGCGTGCTTCGTCCTCGCCCCACCACTGGCGGAGCGTCGGCGTGTCGTGACTTGATATTGTGCAGACCGACCGGTAAGGGTTGCGCGAGAGGTCTCCGAAGCGCACGTTCGAGTCCTTCGGCATCGACTGAAGCTCCAAACTGAGTATCTTCAGCTCGTTCATCACCCACGAAACGCAGTCGGGCACCATGCCGAGATCTTCCGCACAGGCGAGCATCCGGGTCGCTTCCACTATCTTGGGCAGCTTGTTCATGGCCTCGCGATACCAGAATTGGTTGTTGCGGCGGTAATAATAATCGTTGTAAATCTTATTGAAAAGGTACTTGTCACTGTCGTAAAGCGACTCGTAAACAAAGTCGAATTGCACCGAGATACGCGGGTGGAACTTGTTCGGGTCGCGGTGGTCGCGCACGAAAAGGACGTCGCTCACCAGTGAGTAAAGCCCGTCGCGGAGGTCGGTGTCGGCCTTGTCCGTCTTTCCGGCGAAGGCTTTTTCAATCTTACGCTGCGTGTCGTAAGCCTCCTTCATGCGGTAACGGCCGTCATGGGAAGGCTCAAGATACGTCTCGCAAACCGCCGCGGCGCGCTCCCCGAACAGGCGTTCTACTACCCAGTCGGTGATGAACGGCTCGGTGAACAACTCCTCCTGGAAGCGCAGGCCGTAAGCCTCTATCTCCTCGCGAGTCATTCCAAGGGCGGGCGAGAACTGGCCAAGCAGGCCGTGAACGGCGTCGATCGGTATCTCCCAAATGCGGAAGAAGCCAAGCACGTGGTCGATGCGGTAAGCGTCGAAGAACTTCGACATGTTGGCGAAACGGCGTATCCACCAGCGGCATCCGTCCTTGGCCATCTCGTCCCAGTTGTACGTCGGGAAGCCCCAATTCTGCCCGTTGACCGAGAAGTCGTCAGGCGGGGCGCCGGTTTGGCCGTCCAAATTGAAGTAGCGCGGCTCCTGCCACACGTCCGCCCCGTAACGGTTGACACCGATGGGGATGTCGCCTTTCAAGACAACACCCTTCGAGCGGGCGTACTCGTGGACGGCGGCCATCTGGCTGTTGAGCACGAACTGCACGTAATAATAGAACGCGACGTTCTTGAAGGCTACGTTGCGCGGGCCGGAAAGCGCGGCTCGTTCCGACTCGTCGAAGCAGTGGTGGTCTGGCCAGGCGTTGAAGTCCGCCGTGCCGTACTTGTCGCGCAGGTAACAGTATTGCGCGTAAGGCACGAGCCAATGGCCGGCCTCGGCGAAGAACTTCTTGAACTCCGCCGACGCGAGCGTCTTCTTGCCTTCCTGCCGGTAGAGCGCGGCGAGGTATTCGGTCTTGGCGTCGTTAACCCTCTTGTAGTCAATCTTGGGCAGCGAGTTAAGCTCCACGCGCAGGTCTTCAAAGCGTTTGCGCTCGTCATCGTCCGCTATCTTGGGCAGCGAGTTGAAGTCGGCGTACTGGGGGTGCAGGGCGAATATGCTGATGCAGTTGTACGGGTACGAGTCAGTCCAGGTGTGCGTGGTGGTGGTGTCGTTGACGGGCAGCAGCTGCAACACGCGCTGCTGGGTCAGCGCAATCCAGTCAATCATCTTCCGCAGGTCGCCGAAGTCGCCCACGCCGAAGCTCTCTCTTGAGCGCAGCGAGAACAAGGGCACCTGCGTGCCGGCGCACCTTACGTTGTAGATAGGGAAGAAAGCCTCGTCAAGCTCGTAGACGGTGACGCTGTTCTCCTTGACGTCGGGCAGGGTGATTTGGCGGTTTTCGCGGTCTTCCCACACCACGTCGGCGCGGTCGAACTGGTCAACGGCTATGAACTTGAAGCTGAACGTTGAGCCGGAGAGCTTCGTCACGTCGATGTCAACGAGCCATTCATTGTAATTATGTTCCACCATCGGCACGGCCTTGAACACGTCCCAGCAGCCGAGGGGCTTGTCGTTGCCCACAATCATGAGCCTCTGCTTGCCCGAAAGCTGCGGCGCGCGCACCTTCAGGCGCACCGTGACGGGATAGTCGCTCAGGGCCACGGGCATGGCCCGCCTGCGCCGTATGCAGTCGGTGAAAGCCGAACTGTAAAGGTAAGCGTCGTCGGGCAGGTCGATCCAATGGTCGTACACGGTGATGAAGTCGCCGCGCACGGCGTTGATTTCGAGGCGGTGAGGCTCCACGACCCACTCCCGCCTTACCACGTTATCCTCGCCGCGCACCACGCTGTAGAAGTAATCTATGCAGGTGCCTTTGCGCAAGTCGAGCTTCAGGTTGCACATCCATTCTCGGCCGTTTACCGTCCGCATCCTGTATGGCGTTGACAGCCTGGAGCCGTCTTCGCTTCCCGTAATGAGGTTCAAGACAAGCTCTTCGCCGAAGCTCGTGCCGTAAACGATGTTCAATAGTATGTTCATGGTTGAAAGGTCTTTTATGTTTTAGGTTGAAAGTTGCTATATTATAAATAATGTGTAATGCAAGCATAAGGCTGAAGGCACGCCCGGATGCGCGCACCCCTACGCCCGCCGACGGCCGCGCCTGCGGCGCGCCGTCACAGCCGCCACGCCACGCTGACGCCCAGGGGGCACACGGCCACGTCAACGTTCTTGCCCCAACCGGTGATTTTATCGCCGAGCCAATAGCCCGCCTGCACTGAAAGCCAGCCGATGGCGGCCCCTGCGGCCACGTCGCCCCAGTGGTGGCGGTTGCGGCAAACACGGTCTACGCCGACGAAAGCGGCAACCGCATAGCCGCCGACGCAAATCCACGGACTGACGTGGCGGAACTCCTTGTCGAGCACTGCCGCGCCGAAGAAGGCGAACGACGTGTGCCCCGAAGGGAACGAGTGGCGGTCGGTGCCGTCGGGGCGGGTGGTCTTTATCGAATATTTCAGGCCGTAAGTGACGGCGGCGTCCACGGCGAACGACACGGCCGTGTTGACAAGCAGCCGCTTCCACGGGCTGCGGCTGTCAACGCCCGACGCCTTCAGGACGTAAGCCGAGGCTATGGGCACGAAGCGCAGGTAGTCGTCTATGCCGTCGCCATGGTAAGGTTCGTGTTGCGCCATGACGTCGGCCGAGAACGCCACCGCAACGGCGAAAGTCAGGATTTTGCGTATCATAATCACCGTTTTTCAAAGACAAAGATACGAAAACTCGCCCGATTTCGGATGGATTTAGGAAGAATAATGTAAACTATTGGGCTTTCAGGGAGATACGCAGCATTA
>CALUGU010000038.1 GCA_944320255.1 uncultured Prevotella sp.
CACAATTCTCAATTACCAATTTTCAATTCTCAATTTGATAGAGCATGAAACTAATATCATGGAACGTCAACGGCCTTCGCGCCTGTGAGGGCAAAGGCTTCAGCGACGCCTTCAGGCAGCTTGACGCCGACTTCTTCTGCCTTCAGGAAACAAAAATGCAGCAAGGACAGCTCGATTTGGCGTTCGACGGCTACAAATCGTATTGGAACTACGCCGAAAAGAAAGGCTATTCGGGCACGGCAATATTCACGAAACACGAGCCTTTGAGCGTCACCTACGGCCTCGGCATTGACGAGCACGACCACGAAGGGCGCGTAATTACGCTCGAAATGCCCGACTTCTACTTAGTCACCGTCTACACGCCGAACTCACAGGACGGCCTGCGCCGCCTCGACTACCGCATGAAGTGGGAAGACGACTTCCGCGAATACCTCTTGAGGCTCGATGCAATAAAGCCCGTCATCGCCTGCGGCGACATGAACGTGGCGCATAAGGAGATAGACCTGAAGAATCCGAAGACAAACCGTCGCAACGCCGGCTTCACCGACGAGGAGCGCGACAAGTTCACCACGCTGCTCTCTTCCGGCTTCACCGACACCTTCCGCCACTTCCACCCCGACCTCGAAGGCGCATACTCCTGGTGGTCTTACCGCTTCCACGCCCGCGAGAAGAACGCCGGCTGGCGCATCGACTACTTCATCGTCTCCAACCGCTTGGCGGACAAAATCAAGTCGGCAAGCATCCACAACGAAATCTACGGCTCCGACCATTGCCCGGTAGAGCTGGTGCTGTAATCCTTGGAGAATGGGAAATATTGTATAACCCTGATTTTAATTGTATCGAATTCGGTACAATTAAAAATGCAGCTGGGAACAACAATTTCGTTCTCTCTGTAAAGACGTGGATTGAACGGACAAACGCTATAGGCATTTACTCCAAGGCTGGACGCTATGGCGGCACATACGCACATCGTGACATAGCATATCACTTCGGCATGTGGAATTCACCTGCCCAGTAAATATAATAAGTAACAGTTAAAAGGTGCAAGGCTACGTCCTATGCACCTTTTTTGATTAATCTGCCAAGAATTATATTACAATATTTCATTTACCGTAATTAGTCTAATATCATAATATTTCGTACCTTTGTAAACTGAAAAAAATATATCAAGATTTAATCAAGGTTTGTAAATAAACTTATGTTTTATAAACTGATAGAAAATAAGCGCAATGAATGGTTTTCCTCTCCAGATTGTACTGTGAGAGAACTTATTAAATATATTGTCACGAAAGGACAAATGCGTGACGCACAGGTTGAAGCAATCAAGACATATCTTTATCTCAAGATTGCGTGCGGCAATGCTCCTTTATGGCAGCTATTTGTTAAAGGAACTTTTAACAGCCTCGATTTAGACAAAATGTTATTGTCTACTTCTGCACGTAAAATACTGGAAACAAACAAAGCAGCTGTAGCCCTTCTTGAATATTCAAAGCTGACAGACCGCAACGGGAAACAACTTGCGCCGGAATTAGAAAAATTCATCATCAATGAAACTGATAAAATTGATTATGTTCAAACATTCAAAAATCTGTTTTATCAAGTAAACTATACTGACTATCTTTTCAGTCTTCCTATGGGAGCCGGAAAGACTTATCTGATGGCTGCTTTTATATATCTTGACTTATATTTCGCACAAAACGAGCCTAACAATCCGTGTTTCGCTCACAATTTCATGATATTTGCGCCGTCCGGTTTAAAGTCGTCAATCGTACCAAGTTTAAAACACATTCAAGATTTTGACCCTTCATGGATAATTCCTGAACCTGCCGCTTCAAAGCTGAAAAACCTTATTCAATTTGAGATACTTGACGAGCAGAAATCTGCCAAGAAAAGTAATATAATCAAAAATCCAAATGCACAAAAAATATCAAGCCATCAGCCATTGGAAGACCTGATGGGCTTAGTTGCCATAACCAATGCCGAGAAAGTAATACTTGACCGTGTAGATAAAAGTGAAAACGAATACAGTTATTACAGCAAGGAAGAACGAGAAAAGATAAAACTGGCTAATGAGCTACGTGATATAATTGGAAAGATTCCTAATCTTGCCATATATATTGACGAAGTACACCATGCGGTTGACAGCGACATTAAGTTACGTCAGGTAGTAAACGGATGGACGAAAAGAAAAACATTCAACGGAATGTTGGGCTTTTCAGGTACACCTTATCTTGAAAAAGCCGAAAGTGTGAAACTCGCCGATAAGTTTACAATTAAGAATGTCGAACTTTCAAACGTAGTTTATTACTACCCGTTAATAAAAGGCGTTGGCAATTTCTTGAAAATTCCGACGGTAAGATATGCTGATAATGAAACGGCGACAATCGTGCGTAACGGCGTATGCGACTTTCTCGACAAATACAAAGACACGGTATATGCGAACGGTACTTGCGCCAAACTTGCCATATACTGCGGACAGATAGAGACACTTGAAGAACAGATTTTACCGCAAGTGTCCGAATTAGTATCTTCTTACGGCCTAAACCCAGCAGAAGTAATTTTAAAGTATCATAAAGGGAATAAAGCATATCCTCAACCCGAAGGGGCAGAAGCCGAGTTTGCATCGCTTGATACAGACTTGTCACATATACGTATAATCCTTTTGGTTCAAATCGGTAAAGAGGGATGGGATTGTAAGAGCCTGACGGGAGTGATACTTCCTCAAAAAGGAGTTTGCCCCACTAACATGGTGTTGCAGACCAGTTGCCGTTGCCTCCGCCAAGTTGCAAAGCATGATGAAGAGTCGGCATTGATTTGGCTGAATAAATTTAACGCAGACAAACTGAACAAACAACTGAAGCAACAGCAGAACATCACGCTGCAAGAACTCAACGAAAGCGGTCAAAGCAATAAAATACGCATAGAACGCTTTTCGCGAATGGAGAAACAGAACGTTCCGCCTATAGATTTTTATCAGCTGGAAGTATCATATCACACGTTTGTCATTGATGAACAACCTTCAACGCTGGAAAGGCTGAAAGACAAAGACCTGCTTGTAAAAGCCAAGTCTGCAATCATCCATGAGCAAGACCTGACAGGCAAGGAAACAAACATATACGACCAATATACGGAAAGCGACGAACCGACAAACTTCAACCACTGGCTGTGGCAAATATCGAAAGAAAGTTTTAACACGCTGGCCATCAGCGAATTGAAAGAATACGAAGCCGTATTGCGTGCAATATTCAGCAAAATAACAGAGCAAACTGAAACAGGAGACACACGCCTTTCAAATAAATACGACCAACAGGAAATACGCTCGCTTATCCGCAGGGCGTTTGTTCCTAAGTGCGGTTTTAACGCCGAGGAAAAAATAAAGTACCGCCATGCTCAATTGTTAAAGGCTGAAAAACTGACATCGCCCGTAGTTGACGACGAAAAGTATTATCCTTTACAAGATGATGTCCGCGAAATAGTAGAATGGGATAAGAAGCCGCCGATACCGCCGCTTTCTCCCGAAGCCTTGGCAGCACTACAAGTGCTGAAGTCACAAGGACATGACGTGTCGCTCGCCAAAGACCCACACCCAGAACGCGAGAATACATATCATTACCTGCCTTATCACTTCGATAGTGGCTTGGAGCAAAGATATTTCATTAAAGCATTTACAATGCTTACCGGCAAGAAGTTAGAACTATATTTCAACGGCGACGACACGCTGACCGACTTCAAGATAGACTGCTACAAGCGCAAAGGCCGGTCATGGATTTACATTGGTAAATACGTGCCCGATTTCCTTATGCTCGACCGCAAGGCCGACGGCTCGATAAACCGCATAGCCATAATAGAAACAAAGGGCGAAGGCTTCGCCGCCAAGTTTGCTGACAAGCGCAACTTTATGGATGACAAATTCATAACTGTGAACAACGAGAAGTTTGGTTACGACCGTTTCCGCTTCCTTTATTTGAAAGATACGTTCAAGCAAGACGAAATCTTAGGCCTCACATTGGACGTAATAAACAATTTTTTCAACGACTAAATAATACATACCGCTATGGCAATAAAATATGTACCATATACCCCTAATACGTTACAAGGGCAAGCAATACTTGACAATTTTGTCCGCACAAGGCGCATACTCTATTATAATGACAACAGAAAAGTGCTGAAAAACATACAGCGCGGAATGCCGTTGTATGAAACAGAATTGTGCGAGCGTGTAGGCAAAAACGCCGATGGGAACCTTGTTATCCGTGGCGAATGTCTTTCAGCTTGTGCTTATTTGAAAGAAAATAATATAAAAGTAGACCTTGTGTATATTGACCCTCCGTTTGCCAGCGGAGCCGATTACGCAAAAAAAGTTTACCTTCGACGAAATCCGAAAGTACAAAAAGTAATAAAAATAGCAGAAGAAACGATTGGGAAAGAAGTTGAAACTTCCGACCTTGCGGCAGAACCATTGTCCGACTATGGTGGTAAGACAAAAAATAATGTTTCGGAATTAGACATTGAAGACCTTCGTGTTTTTGAAGAAAAAATGTACGGAGATATATGGAATAAGGAAAGTTACCTTAACTGGATGTACGAAAACCTTATGGCCATCAAATCCGTCATGAGCGATACGGCAAGTATATATGTACACCTTGATTGGCATATCGGACATTATGTAAAGATCTTATTAGATGAGATTTTTGGAGAGGAAAATTTTCAACGTGAGATTATATGGGATATACAGGTATTATCCGGTTTTAAAACAATTGCTCCCAATTGGGTAAGAGGGCATGATACTATATTTTATTATTCAAAAAGTGAAAATAGAGTATTCAACAAACTTATACAACCACATAAAAAAGATTATCTCGACTCATTTAATCGAATAGATGAAAATGGTCGTCATTATATGGTTGCTCACGGAACCATTAGATATAGAGATGAAGTTGAAAAAAAAGGTAAACCTTTTGGTGACGTATGGAATGATATTATGTCATTTCAACAACAACCTACTTCTGACGAAAAAGTTGATTATGCCACACAAAAGCCTACATCATTGCTTGAACGCATTATCAAAGCAAGCAGTAATGAAGGGATGGTTGTTGCAGACTTTTTTGGAGGAAGCGGAGTTACAGCAGCCGTTGCGAGCAAATTAGGGCGCAAGTTCATCCATACAGATGTAAACATCAACAGTATACAAACAACCCGTGACCGGCTGAAAGCCATAAACGCGGAATTTGACATATTGGAAGTAAAAGACGGCGTATCTCTATACCGTAATCCCGTACAGACTATGGATAAGCTGAAACAGCTTATACAGGGTTTACGCAACGAAGACGCATTGGATAAATTCTGGGAAGGCAGCATCATTGACACGAAATACGGAATGTCGCCGGTATACATACCAAACCTTATGGACGGAACAACACGCGTACTTGACAAGTCGCTAATGAACCGCATCATCACTGAAGCAATGCCCGACCTGCCGCCTGACACAAAGCGTGTGATTGTATATTACATTGACATCGACGACCGCGAAGGAATAGAACAATTTATAAAGGAACGAAATGACACATTGATAAAGATAGAGCTACGCGACCTTAAGCAAGTGCTTGACGATGTTGTCGCTGACGATTACGCCGAATGGAATTTGTCGGAGGAGCAAACGGGGCTGATAAAAGAATGGAAAGTCGAGATACTTCAATTCCAAAGCGACCGCGTAAAACGAAAGATAGACGAGCTTAACCAAAAGAACGAGCAACAAGTATTGCACGGAGGCAGTAAAAAACTTGTCCGCATATCATTAAGCGAAGACGGACTTGAAACAATCGAATGGGTAAGCCTTGACTGCGCGTCGGCAGAGAAAGACGCGCCCTGGCATAGCGACACCGAAATAAAGATAGACAAATTAGGATATGCCATAAAAGACGGCAAAAAAACCTCTGACTATTGGGACGCTTGCATACGAAGTATGCAAAAGCCCTTACGTATGAAAATCCGCAATATCTGCGGCGACGAAACGGTGTTCTGCCTATAATTAAAAAGCTTTTGGTTGAACAATTAATCAACCAAAAGTTTTATTTTTCACAAATAAAAAACACACTATGAACAGGATTATTCTCGTAGGCAACGGTTTCGACTTGGCACACGGATTGCCTACCAGCTATAAAGACTTTATTAATTGGTATTTTGACAAGTGGGCTTTTAGATTATTGCAATGTACACAACGAATAGATAAAGACGTATTGTGTTCATTTGAATTACTTTCAGGCTTACACTGGTCGTCATTTCTTTTCAGTTGGGGTAGCTCCATACATCGGAGTGAAGGGCATGAACTAATCAACAATCTCATTATTGACAAGCGTCATTGTAATGCCGTCTTATGTCAATTTATGCAAAACATATATAAATCTTTAGAAACAAAAAGATGGGTAGATATTGAAAACGAATATTATAAACTCCTGAAACCATTAGCAAGCAACTATTCCTCTGACCCAGACCTTATTTCAGTAGAAGCTAAAAAATTGAATGACGAATTAGATTATCTTACTTCTCTCTTAATCGAATATCTGAATCAAGTGCAAAGCAGGTATCTGACAAAATACAAGAATATCAATCCTGATATCGAAGATTTAATTTTTGAACCAATAAACATTAATGACATCTCTGTTGAAACAAAATCAAAACTCAACGAAAAAACGGACGACATAGACTTGATTGACGATAAGTATCCGAACAGTATAATGATATTGAATTTCAATTACACAAAGACGGCAGATATAGATTCATGTAAAAATAGTGTTATGGAGATAAAAACAAATTACATACATGGCGACCTGTCTAATCACAAAAGCATTATATTCGGATATGGCGACGAACTTGATGACGACTTTAAGAAAATACGTGATACTAACGACAACAACTTGCTTAATGAAATAAAATCTGTCAGATATATGGAAGCAGCAAATTATAGAGAATTGCTTGAATTCATTGAAAGTGACTTATTTCAAATTTACATTATGGGGCATTCATGTGGTAATTCAGACCGAACCCTACTTAATACATTGTTTGAACATAAAAACTGCGTAACAATAAAACCTTTTTATCATGAAAGAGAAGACGGCTCTGATGACTACTTGAATATCGTACAAAACATAATGCGCAACTTCAATGACATGAAAATGATGCGTGACAAGGTTGTAAACAAAACATTTTGCCAACCACTACCTCAAATGAAACTACAGCCAAATCCGTAGGCCGAAAAATATTTGTCATTCACATTGAAATATATTCCTTAAGAAATACAGACAAAATCCAAATGAACAGTTGAATGATTATGAATCATTAATCATATTTTACGTTGTTCTTAATGTCACAATGTCACAATGCTATGGAATGCGCTGACAGTCAAAAGATTAGGCGGTGACAGTAACTGTGGCGGCACTTTCACCAATGTCACGGCGCAAGACGGAGCGTGACGGTGGTGACATTAAACGGCGGGAGGATGTCACGCACAAGGCGGTGAAGGCCAGAGGATTACGGCGCACGGTGACATTGTGACATTGGTTGCGAACATTTTTTTGCGATGACACGGCTATTTGTAATGCAAAAGACGGTAAACGGCAAGGCAAAAGACCGTCAACGACAAGGCAAAAGGCTGCAAACAGCAACGCAAAAGGACACATATCGCAATGTGAAAGGTTGCCGATTACATAGCGATTAGCGGCATATCACGTAATAAAACAGATATAAAAACAAGGATAGAATATCTTTCATCTGTCATTTTCTTATATAAAACAGTGACAGTCAGACTGTTACGGACTGACAGATGTTTGGTGCATCATTCAGCCGCGTGTCAGCTTACTTGAAAAGATGAAGGACTGCTGGGAGTGTATCATAATTCTGAAGTTATCAGGAGTAAAAAGGAGTTAGGCTTGTTTCACTCGCCGGAGTTAACAGACAATACCTGTGTTGCAACAACTTAGCATTTGTCCGTTAACTCCTGTTAACTCCGACGCGAAGCGTCTAACTCCTATTAACTCCTTTTTGACACACCTTTCAGTATGCAACCGACTTATATTCAATGTGTTATCCGTAAAACTGACAGATGAAAGATATTCTTGCCTGAAATCAGTTTGTCTTCTTATAACTCAACATCGCGCCAGCCCACGACAAGGCGGCGTAGGCGGCCATGGAGATGAGTTGCGGCTGGAGGTCGGCCAGGATGCTGCCTTTCAGGTAAAGGGGCGCACATACAAAATGTTAAAAGGTTAGACATCTGTAACATTTTAAAGCAAAAAAACGAGAAAATTATGAAATAATGAGTATTTTTGCAGAAATGAAGAGTGAAAAGAAAGAAGTTTTATTATCAGAGACAGGCAAATTCCTAATCGACATTGCCAAACTTGTATTTGGCGGTGTCATTTTGGCTGGAATTATGCGATATGATGACATCAACCCCGCATTGCTGTTCAGCATAGGCGGAATTGTCGTGGCATTATGCTGCATTTCAGGATTAAGCTTGATTGTCTTATCTAAAAAATAGGAGGATTATATATGGGTCTTATCATATTCTTGTCTGTCGTAGGGGTTGTGGCTCTCGTTATCGGCATGTGGGCTTTTGTGCAAATTTACAAAGAGGATAAAACGCCACAAGGCAAAGCACCATTATAACTGATATGGGCTACTTTGCAAACAATAACGACAAAGCAAAAATGCCAAAAGCTATTTTTTACTCTGAGACTTATGAATGCTGTATATTTTCATCTTTGTCTGCGTTCAAAGCCGGGAAAAAAACAGTTTGACAACTTGTTTAAACATTTTTATATACTAAATAAAACCGCATCTTCCAGATAGGGACGCGGTTTTATTTTATGCCCGGAACACATCAACCTCAACGCAACAGGACATCTTTACAGCGTTAAATGACATGTCACCGTACAGACGATGTTTTCGTCCGCTATCAGTTTGTCTTCTTATAACTCAACATCGCGCCAGCCCACGACAAGGCGGCGTAGGCGACCATGGAGAGGAGCTGGGGCTGGAGGTCGGCCAGGGTGCTGCCTTTCAGGTAGAGGGCGCGCAGCGTCTCGATGTAGTAACGCAGGGGATTGAGGAAAGTCAGGGTCTGCGCCCAGTGCGGCATACTGGCTATCGGGGTGAGCAGACCGCTCATAAGGACGAAGATTATGAGGAAGAAGAACATCAGGAGAGCGGCTTGCTGCATGGTGGAAGAATAGTTTGAGACTATCAGGCCAAGGCTCGACGCTATGAGAAAGAACAGCAGCGAGGAGAGCACCACGGGCAAGACGCCGCCCTTGGGGGCCATGCCGTAGAAAACATACGCCCAGAGCATAGACCAGAGAAGCATGAACAGGCCTATCACCCAGTAAGGCACGAGCTTGGAGAGAACGAAGTCGCGGCGGCTCACGGGCGTGACGTTGATTTGCTCTATTGTGCCACGCTCCTTCTCTCCGACGATGTTCAGCGCAGGCAGATAGGCGATGAGCAGTGTCAGGAGCATGGCGATGATGCCGGGCACCATATAGACTTTATAGTCGAGCGAGGGGTTGAAAAGGTAACGCGGACGGATGTCTGCACCGACAGTGGCCACGGAACCGAAGCCCACGCCACGTCCTTCGCGCTGCCACGAGGCGAAATCGGATATTATGCCGAGCATGTACGCCTGTGCCAAAGCCCCCTTCACGCCGTTTACGGCGTTTGCCTGCACGTTGACTGTAGCCGTTCCGAGGCGCACGACGTCTGAAGAAAAGCCGCGCGGAAGTTCAAGTATCACGTCGGCGTCGCCACGCTCCACGCAGTCAAGCGCGCCCTCGTAATCAGGTGCTTCGGCTGCCAGCGTGAAATAATCCGAGGCGTCCACCTCGCTGACAAGGCGTCGCGAGACGGTGCTGCGGTCGTTGTCTACAACGCAGAACTTCAAGTTCTTCACTTCCTGGTTGGCCGCATACGGCACTATCAAGAGCATCACCACCGGCAAAACGACGAATATCTTTGGCAGGAAAGCGTTGCGCATTATCTGCAAGAACTCTTTGCGGATGAGTGAAATAAGGACTTGACACCCACGAGCATTACCCTGACACCCACCCCAACCCTCCCGAAGGGAGGGAGTTTGATTACCTTTCGTGTATGAAAATATTATGTTTAATAATTTGTTTATTTTCATTTTACTGGCATATAATATTTTATTTGAATATAAATATAGTTATAAACTAACCAAGCACACCAAGCCCCCTCCCTTCGTGAGGGTTGGGGTGGGTGTCAGGTTCCTGTTTGTGGGTGTCGGTGCTGTAGCGTTCGGGGGTTACAACCTCACCTTAAACTTCTTCAGCGACACGACCAGCAGCACCGCCTCCATGACGAGCAGCGGCCACACGTCTGGTAAGATGTAACGGACCTCGACGCCCTGTATCATCAGGCGGCGGGCGGCATCGATGTACCAACGGGCGGGAACTATGGCCGAAAGGCACTGAAGCACCTGCGGCATGCTCTCCAGCGGGAAGGCGAGGCCTGACAGGTAGACCGTCGGTATGATGAACAACATCGAGACAACCATCGCCGCCACCTGCGTGCGGACGAGGCACGAGACTAACAGGCCGAGCGTAAGGGCCGTGAGGATGTAGAGCAACGTGACGCCGAGAAACGCCCACAGGCTGCCGGCCATGGGCACGCCGAGGACGCAACGGGAGAGCACGAGCACCGTAGCGACGTTGAAAGCAGAGATGGCGAAGTAAGGCACGAGCTTTGAAAGGATGATAGCCGCGGGCGAGAGCGGCGACGCCAGGAGCACTTCCATAGTGCCGGTCTCCTTCTCGCGCACTATCGAGATGCTGCTCATCATCACGCACACGAGCATCAAAATCATGCCGATGACACCAGGAACAAAGTTATATTCGCTCTTTTGCTGCGGGTTGTAGAGCATCCGGGTGACTGGCTTTACGCCATCAACCGACGCTTCCGGCGCGCCCCGCGCCACGTCTTGCAACGCCGACGCAACCACTTGACTGACGTATTGCTGCCGCATCGTGGCCTGGTTAGGCTCGGTGGCATCGACAAGCACCTGCACCGCAGCCCCTCCCCCGTGAAGAAGGTCGGCGGCGAAACCGTGTCCGAAGACAACCGCAACGTCCGCCCCGCCCCGGCGGAACAGCTCGTCAACGCCGCCTATGCCGGCGGGCGCGCCAACCAAAGATATGTAATCGTTGGCCGAAAGACGGTCGCATATCCTCATCGTCACCACGTCGCGCGAATAGTCGAGCACGGCCACGCGCACGTTTTTCACCTCTGTAGAAACGGCGTAGCCGAACAGAAGCAACAGCACAACAGGCACGCCGAGGAGTATGAGCACGCTGCGCCAGTCGCGCAGGATGTGCAGAAACTCCTTATAGCACCCATCCCAACTAAACAGACACCCACCCCACCCCTCCCAAAGGGAGGAAGCTTGATTAGCAAAAGGCGATTTATGAAAAATATTTGACTTTCCGAACTTCATTACATATTACATTTTTAAATATTAATAATTCAATAACAAAATCATATAAAGCTCCCTCCCTTCGGGAGGGTTGGCTGTTGGTGTCAGGTCATCAGCGTACAATCTCATAAAACACATCATATAAATTATCCGTCGTCCAAGCGGCCTTCAAAGCCTTAGGCGTGTCAAGAGCCTCAATGCGTCCGTCCACCATTATCGACACTCGGTCGCAATACTCGGCCTCGTCCATATAGTGCGTAGTGACGAACACCGTCGTTCCGCCGGCGGCGGCGCGGTAAATCTGTTCCCAGAACGTGCGTCGCGTCACGGGGTCAACGCCTCCCGTAGGCTCGTCGAGGAACACTATTTCAGGCTCGTGAAACGTGGCCACGGTGAAGGCCAGCTTCTGTTTCCAGCCTAAGGGCAACGAGCCGACGAGCGCGTTACGTTCGTTTTCGAGCGCGAGTCCGGCCAGGCATTCGTCAGTCTTGCGTTTTATCGTGCGGCGATCCATACCGTAAATGCCTCCGAACAGCCGCAGGTTCTCCGCCACGGTGAGGTCGTCGTAAAGCGAGAACTTCTGGCTCATATAACCAATGTGACGCTTCACCTGCTCCGGCTGTGCGCCTACGTCATACCCGGCCACAACGGCACGCCCGGCCGTAGGGCGGCTAAGGCCGCAGAGCATACGCATGGCCGTAGTCTTGCCTGCGCCGTTCGCGCCGAGGAAACCGAATATCTCGCCCCGGCGGACGCCGAACGTTATATGGTCAACGGCGGTGAATTGGCCGAACATTTTTGTCAATCCTTCAGTTGTTATAACATATTTATCATCCATAAAATTCACGTTTCATTTACCGATAGGCATCAAGACTAAAAACCGTATCAAAAAACTAAGTTCGCCAAAAGCCATCTTCCAGGCCGTCATTAACGCCCTTTCGAGCCGTCAAAAGCCACAGTTCAGGCCGTCAAAAGCCACAGTTTGCACGACCCTTGGTAAGCTACTGAATATCAACGCATTACGTTTGTCTCAAAAATTAAAGTCGTTCGAGGTTGTAATTGCCTAACTTCGCATCAGCGACATGAAGCAATCCTCGACCGACGACGGTATCTTTTCCACCTCGACGCCCGTGTGTCCGAGTCGTGCAAGGCGTTCACACAGCTGACGGACGGCCTCGTCAGACGGCAACGTCACGTGGAAACTGTCGCCGAATGCGTAAGCCGACGCCACGCCGGGGCACCCCTTCAGGTCGGCCGACAGTCGGTGCATATCGTCGCTGCGCACGGCGTAGAGGTTGTCGGCGTAACGCTGGCATATGCCTTCCGGCGTGTCGGTCTGCAACAGCCGTCCGTTTTGCATCAGCGAAATGCGGTCGCACCAAGAAGCCTCATCCATATACGGCGTTGACACGAGTATGGTGATGCCGTGCTCACGACGCAGAGCCATGAGCATTTGCCAGAACTCACGGCGCGACACCGGGTCTATGCCGGTTGTCGGTTCGTCGAGCAAGAGCACGCGCGGAGCGTGTATCAGCGCGCAGCAGAGAGCCAGCTTCTGCTTCATTCCGCCCGACAACTTGCCCGCCCGGCGGGTCTTGAACGGTTCAAGCAGACTGTAAACATCCTTTATAAGACCGTAATTCCGCTCGACGGTAGTGTTGAACACCGAGGCGAAAAACCGCAAATTCTCCTCCACCGTGAGGTCTTGGTAGAGCGAGAAACGCCCCGGCATATAGCCTATGCGCCGCCGCAGCGCGCGGTAATCCTTAACAACGTCAAGCCCGTCAACATCGGCCCGTCCGCCGTCGGGCAGCAGCAGGGTGGCCAATATGCGGAAAAGCGACGTCTTGCCAGCACCGTCGGGGCCGATGACACCGTATATTTCGCCCTCGCCCACGTCAAGGCTCAAGCCGTCGATAGCCGCAACCTTGCCGTATTTCTTGTACAAATCAAATACTGAAACCATAAGTTTAAAGGTAAAAAGGTAAAGAAGTAAAAAGGTAAAAAGGCATATTTAAAGGTGAGAAAGTGAGAGGGTGAGAAGGTGAAAAAGTTCTTTTAAAGGTAAAAAGGTAAAAACATAAAAAGGTAAAAAGCCTGAATTGCTTGCAACGCAAATGGAGTTCTCACTTTTCGTTTTTCACTTTTCACTTAACTGCAAATGAATTCATCACTCTTCATTCTTCACTCTTCACTTAACAGTTTTTTACTTTTCGCGTTCCACTCCCCCATCGGGGGAGACGGAGGGGGCTACTCTTCACTTTAAAAGTCCACCTCGCCGTACATTCCTATTTTTATCAGTCCGTCGGCGTTCTTTACCTTCACCTTCACCGCATATACAAGGTTGGCGCGCTCGTCGCGTGTTTGTATCGTCTTAGGAGTGAACTCCGCCTTGTCAGCTATCCACGTCACGACGCCACGGTACTCACGGCTGCCGCCCTCGCCGCAGTCGGCGTACACCTTCACTTTCTGTCCTATCTTAATTGAAGTGAGCTGCGGAGCGGTGACGTATGTGCGCAGAGTCATATCGCTTACGTCCGCCACCTTGAACAGCGGTTTGCCGGGCGTGGCGTATTCTCCGGCCTCGGCATACTTGTCGAGCACCGTCCCGCCGATGGGCGACGAGATGTGGCACTTGCGCAACTGTTCAGCCACCTGCCGACGCTCTATCTCCGCCGCGTCCATCTGGCGGTTCAGGCTGCCCGTGGTGTTGTTCAGTTCAGACGTCTGGGCTGCAAGCTGGCGTCGCAACACGCGCACGTTGTTCTCCGCGTCTTCAAGTTGCTTGCGGTTGGCGGCGTCGTCACGCACAAGCGCAGAGTACCGCCTAACCTCCTGTGCGGCCTTCGCCAACTGCTGACGTGTCACCGCCACCTGCGTCTCCACGTCCGGCCGCTGGCTGGCGTAAGCCTCTTTCGTAGCCCCAAGCCGCATGGCCCGCAGTTGCAGTTGCACCGTGTCGATAAGCCCCACCTGCTGTCCCTTGGCGAGTTTTGCGCCTTCTTCCACGTTGAAAAACATCAGCCGTCCGGTCTGTTCGGCTGAAACTATCACTTCAGTTGCCTCAAACACGCCCGTTGCGTCGTGCCCGGCGTCGCGCCCGGAACAGGCAACCATCGAAACAAGCATCAATGCAAATATCGTATTCCTCATATTTTAGAAATTGTTTAAATGCTTTACCTTATATATTTCATGCAACAGCTGCACCTCGTGCAACCGCTTGCCAACCTCCGCATCGATGACGGCGTTGATGTCGCGGAGCATCTCGTTCACGGTCTCCGTGCCGTTGGCCACGCGCTTTTCGGCCTTCTCGCGTATCCGTCGGCGCAGCTTTATTATCTCGTCGTCTTGCCTTATCTGCTCCTTCAGGTCGTCAATGACTCCGCTGCGGAATTCCGTTTGCAGCCGCGTGTTGAACAGGAAGGCGTCACGTTCCGACCGCACAGTCTGCCGTTCGGCCTCAATCTTGCGGCGGTCGTTGGCCCGCGTGTAGAGCGAACCGAAGTTCCACGTCAGCGTAAGGCCTACTTTATAATACGCCTCGAAGCCGTCGTTGAACATATCAAGGCCCGGATTGCCGTAGCCGCCGCGTGCAAACAGGCTGATACGGGGGCGCAGGTCGGTGTCGAGAGCGTCCAAGCGGGTGTCCAAGAGGCGGTCTTGCGCGGCGTAAAGGGCCAGTTCCGGGCGGCGGTTGGCGGCCATGACGTCATAATCAGGCGACGGTTTCACGAACGTAACGCTGTCGCCGAAGTCTACACCCGTAAACGTTTCAAGCATACGCCGGTAAGTATTGCGCTGCGTCTGCAGGCTTGTCCCCCTCTGACAGGCCTTCACCAGCTCCACCTGCACGGCGTCAACGTCGGTCTGGTTGGCCACTCCGCCCTTCACCATAGCCCTGACCGACACCAACGAAAGCGACAAGTCCTCTTGCAACACTGCTATTTGCGCTATCTGTTCGTCAAGCATGAGTATGCCGAAAAACAACTCATCGATGCGCCGGTTGACATCATACATTGTCACGCCGACCTTCCTGCGGTCTACGTCGCCCTGCGCCTCGGCCATCCGCTTGGCTGAAGCCACTGTGCCGCCGTCGTAGATTTGCTGGTTGATGGTTATGTTCACGTCATACTGGTCTTTGCCAATCGTGGGGATGTCGATGTCTGGCAAGGTGATGGGTATGGCCGTCACGTCGCTCTGGTAGGTAGCCGAGCCGCTAACGCCGACCTGCGGCAGCCACGCCTTGGCGGCGTTAGCCACGGTGAGACGCCGCCCCTGCTCAACCAAGTCGTACTGTTTTATTACGGGATAATTGTCCCTCGCCCATACCTTGCATTGCTCCAATGTCACCTGCGCACGGACAGCCACGGCGCAAAAGAGCATCGACAGGCAGACTAACAGATGTTTCATATTCTTGAAATGATTATTATTCCTTGGTGCAAAGATAATCGCTCCGGAGCGATACGGCATTACCTTAAATGCTGATATGATGCTCTTTTTGTACTTTCACGCCGACGTTAAGCGCATTTTTTGCAAGAACATACCCGCAAGACAAGTTCTTTTTGTACTTTTGCAACTGCACAACAGAAGAATAAGGACATGAAAAACAAATCGCCTGAAAGGTTCTCTTTCTACGAACTAAGCCTGATACTGGGCTGCGCCGGCAGTGCCGACGCACCTGAAATATTCATCGGCAAGGGACTGGCAATGCTCTATGACGGGCACAGGGAGTTGCAGAAAATATTGCAGAAAGACACGCCATACCTTATGGAAGACTTCAGAATGGGCTTCATAAGGAAAGGGGAAATAAGGCTTACGGTGAACCTCATAGAGCGCGAATATGGCGAGGGGGCGTTCGCCTTCATACCGGCCGGCAGCATTCTGCAAATCAACGAGATGTCGGAAGACTTCGACCTGTGCGGCATAATGATAGGCGACGAGAGGCTGCGGGCCGCCCTCGGCGATGAGATGCCCGCCCTCTGCGGTGGCGGCACGCCGTTTTTCGCCGTCCGTCCAGCCGACGAAGACGCCGCGACGATAAGGCGGATGTTCGGCGTGATATGGGATTTGGTTAACAAAAAGCACGTTCCCGACGCCACGCTCAACGGCGTCATCTCAGCGCTGATACATTATTACAAGTTTCAGGAGCAACTCGAAAACGACACGGCGAAGCATGAGACGCCGCGCGGCAAGCAGCTTTTCAACACGTTCATCAACCTCGTGAACACCCACGCAAAGAACGAACGCAAACTGCAATTCTACGCCGACAAGATGTGCGTGACGGCGCGTTACCTAAGCACTGTCATCAAACAGACAACCGGGATAACGGCGAAGGAGTGGATAGACCGTGCCGTAGTCACCCACGCAAAGGTGATGTTGAAGTACAGCGACAAGCAAGTGGCCGAGATTGCTTACGCCCTTGACTTCCCGAACGTAAGTTTTTTCTGCAAGTATTTCAAGCACGCGACGGGCCAAACGCCGCAAGAATACAGGGGAAAATGAGAATAAGTGAAGAGTGAAAAACGAAGAGTGAAGAATTCATTTGCCGTCAAATAGGCATTAAAACATAAGTATTGAATTCTTCACTCTTCGTTCTTCACTCTTCACTTATTAGTTTATTGAGCCGCCTCGTCGGTCCGCGTGTCCTTCGTTATGGCCATCTGTCCCGAATGCGAAACGGTGACGAGCATCGGCACTTGGTCGTCGCTAAGCACGTCGGGATGGCCTACGCTGGCTGCGAAAACGATGTTGTCGCCCTCAACATGGTCGAAGACGATGCCGAGCAGCGCGCTTTTCTCCAGGTATTTCTCGGTCACTTGCGACGCAAAGTCTTTCTTGCTGAACGTCTTTTGGAATATTGGCTTCGACTCATACGCTGCCCCGTCCTCCTTGTGAGCCTCTATGGTGACGTCTATCACGTTGTCGTAATATTTCGCGCCGGTGTCGTCAGTGATGACAGGCAACGAGGTGTCGGCGCGGCGCACGATGCTTACATAGCAGCTTTTGTCCTTCCATTTCACCTCCTCCATATACCTTGAGTCCTGCATCTTGACAGGGCCTGACGGGGCTTTGGCCTCCGGCTTCTTGGCGATTATTTCGTTTGAGGCCTTCTTCTCGCCACAAGCCGAGAAGGTGAACGCCGCCACGGCGGCGATGAGCAATAGTTGTAATGTTTTCATTTCCTTATTATTAGTTTAATGGCGCAAAAGTAGTATAAAATGATTAAAATGCAAAACAAAAAGCCGTTTCACGTCCCTTTTATTTTGAAATTCAAGCCTTTTACACTATTTTTGCCACAAACAGGCGTGCAAAGACTGCCATTATGGCGGCACAATGGCGGCGTCAGCACGGCGGAAACATACAGACATGGGAAAAACAACATTACTAACCATCATCCTTTGCGTGGCCTTGGCGGCGTGCACGGGCGGCGAAACGCCTCCGCAGAAGGCCGAGACCGTTGACACGGTGCCCGTGATGGTGATGCAGATACGCAAATGCTCGAAGCTGTACACAGCCGAATACAAGGTGCACAAGATTGTGACGCACGACGACAAGGTGGAGCTTAAAGGCTCGCTTTTCAACCAGAAGTTCAACATACCCGTGCCGATGTCGCAGCGCAAGATAGCCATCCCGATAGAGGCTAAGCTGAAAGCGTACATCGACTTCGGCGGATTCAGCGAGAAGAACGTCGTCACCGACGGCGAGAAGGTGGAAATAATACTGCCCGACCCGAAAGTGGAACTGACGTCGAGCCGCATCAACCACGGCGAGATAAAGAAGCACGTGTCGCTCGTGAGGTCGAACTTCACCGACACGGAGATGGCCAACTACGAGCGGCAGGGGCGCGAGGCGATAATCAAGAGCATTCCGAAGCTGGGCATAATAGAGATGGCCAGGGAGAGCGCAACGCACGCCTTGGTGCCAATGCTGACGCGCCTCGGATATAAGGAAGAGAACATCACGATAACGTTCCGAAAGGATTTCACCGCCGAGGACTTGCCACTGCTCCTCGACAATAAAACCGTAGAAAATGAAAAACGACAATAACGGCAAAGCAAAAAAAGGCAACTTTGCGGTCCGGTTGTCCAGGAACTTCAGCCGGCTGAAGTTCGCCGCCATAGCGGCAATAGTGCTCCTGGGCGTAATCTCGGCCGCTTACTTGGTGAGGTCGTGCCGCAACAACAGCGTGACAACCGTCGTGAACGACAAGATAAACATAACGCCGACGCAGGTAAGGGCGATGAAAGAGATTGGCGAATGGGAGTTCCTGTCGATCGAAGACGAGGAAATGATAGACACCACGAGGCGCAGGCTCTTCGGCACGGACGAGCTGATACGCATTTATTCGGGCACGCTGCGCCTCGGCATCGACCTCGCCGAGGCCAAGGACGACTGGCTGAAGGTGACTGGCGACACGCTGACTGTGACGCTGCCGAGGGTGAAACCCTTAGACGAGGACTTCATCGACGAGGCCAAGACGCAATCGTTCTTCGAGACCGGCACGTGGAGCGACGCTGCGCGCGAAGCCATGTACCAGCAGGCGAAAGAAAAGATGAAACGCCGCTGCCTCACGAAAGAGAACATTGCAAGCGCCGAGAACAACGCCGAGAAGCAGTTTTTCCAGATGTTCAAGGCTATGGGCTTCAAGTTCGTAGAAGTGAGATTTGAACGTTGAAGCGTTCAATTTAAGGATTAAGAGTTAAGAATTAAGAAAAAAATGCCTTGTTGGTAATTTTCTTAATTCTTAACTCTTAATCCTTAATTAAACAAGCAGAACACTCCCGCACCGATGAAAAGCACTCCCACGACGATATTAATCCAACGCTGCGCAACCCCCATCCTGCGCTTCATTGCCGACGTTCCGCCCATGCCGTAAGCCACTCCCCACGCCAGGAGCACGGCCGGAACAGACGTGCCCACGGCGAAAACAACGGGCAGCAGGTAGCCTCCGGCCGAACGGGCGGACAGCGGCATGAGCATTCCGAAATAAACTATCGCACTCTCCGGACAGAAAGACAGGGCGAGAAGCACGCCCAGCAACAGGCTGCCCCACACGCCGCGGAAGCGGCGGCCGTGAGCCGCCACGTCGGGACAGTGCTCGTGCTTGTGGATGAAACGCTCAAGAATGAAATACAAGCCTACGACGATCAGCACGGGGGCGAGCACCCTCTCGCCCCACTCGGCGAACCAGCGGCCTACGGCCTCGACGCCTCCACTGCCGCGCAACACGGCTATCAGCATCACGCCGAGCAGCGAATAGGCTAATATCCGGCCTGCGATGTAAGCCATGCAGTTGGCGAACACACCGCGGCGGCGGTGCGCATCCTTGGCCAGATAGCCCATAGCGGCCACGTTGGCGGCCAGCGGACAGGGATGCAACGCAACCATCAGCCCCAGCAGGAAAGCCGTAAGCGCAGGGATGCCGCTGTTATCTATAATACCTTGAATGAAGTCCATTTTATCCTAAAACGTATTACAATGCAAAAGGCACTTGCCAAACGCAGGGTGCCGCTTGCCTAATGCAAAGTTAGGCATTTTACTTGAGACGCACGTCTACGGCCTTGCGATTTAAGAAAACTTTACATTTTAGACGCCGCCAAGCCGTCACATTGGCGGCAGAAGGAAGCCCGCCGTAACCGCCTGACAGTCAAGGGCTTTCCAATTTGCCGTATTTTGCATTGCGAAAAGCCGTCATTCGCGTTGCGATTTACGGCTTTTCGCAATGCCGTTTGCCGTGAGTTGAAATCCATCCGCAAAACTTTCAAATTCAGCGCGACGGCAAGACTGGCGGAAGAAAAGCTGAAAAAATTTGGCTCGTAACGATAAAACGATTAATTTTGCACAGAATATTGATTTACGATTTGATGAGTACCGAACACTTGACGCAAATTCTCGCCGGGACGACCGAAAAGTTGTCACGGCACGAGTCGTTGAAAGAGCTGTTCCACCAACACCGCGACGGCGACCCGCTGCCTTCGGGCGCGGCCCTCAAGGAAATTATCGAGCTGGCGCGCTCGATACTGTTCCCCGGCTTCTACGGCAAGTCTACGGTAAACAACACCACCCTGAAATACCATATCGGCGTAAACATAGAGCGCATGCACCACCTGCTCACCGAGCAAGTGCTGGCTGGGCTGTGCTTCATGGACGCCGAGGGCGTGGGCCAGGGCATACCCCTCTACCGCCGCCCACAGGCCGAGGAGACGGCCGCAAAGCTGGTGAGCAGGCTGCCGGAGATACGCAGCGTGCTCGCAACTGACGTGGAGGCGGCGTACAACGGCGACCCGGCGGCGGAAAGCTGGGGCGAGATAATATCGTGTTACCCCGTAATCAAGGCGCTCGTCAACTACCGCATAGCCCACGAGTTAGTGAAGCTCGGCGTGCCGCTCATACCGCGCATCATCACCGAGATGGCGCACTCGGAGACCGGAATCGACATCCACCCGGCCGCCGAGATAGGCCACCACTTCACCATCGACCACGGCACGGGCGTCGTGATCGGCGCAACGTGCATCATAGGCAACAACGTAAAGCTGTACCAAGGCGTCACGCTGGGCGCAAAGAGCTTCCCGCTCGACGACAACGGCAACCCCATCAAGGGCATACCGCGCCACCCGATACTCGAAGACGACGTGATAGTCTACTCCAACGCCACCATCCTCGGCCGCGTCACCATCGGCAAGGGCTGCGTCGTAGGGGCCAACATCTGGGTGACGGAAGACATGGAGCCGATGTCGAAAAAAGTAAAAAAATAAATTATTCAATTCATAATTCATAATTCACAATTCATAATGTCAAGCTACGCCGTAAACATAAAATGCACAATGCGTACCAGAAAGGTTATGAACAATGTCAATTATGAATTATGAATTGTGAATTATGAATTAAATAAATGATGGAACAAGAATTTGAACTCATAGCCAAAACGTTCATGGGCCTTGAGCCTGTGCTGGCAAAAGAGCTTACGCAGTTAGGAGCAAACAACGTGCAGATAGGGCGCAGGATGGTGTCGTTCACGGGCGACAAGGAACTGATGTACCGCGCAAACTTCAGCCTGCACACGGCAATAAGGGTGATTAAGCCCATCAAGCACTTCAAGGCGCAGTCGGCCGACGACGTGTACGAGGAAGTGAAGAAAATAGACTGGAGCCAGTATTTGGACCTGAAAAAGAGCTTCGCCGTTGACTCCGTGGTGTTCTCCGACGAGTTCCGCCACTCGAAGTTCGTGTCATACAAGGTGAAAGACGCCATCGTTGACCAGTTCCGCGAGAAGACGGGGCAACGCCCCAACATCTCCGTGGCCAATCCTGACATACGCCTGAACATGCACATAGCCGAAGACCGCTGCACGCTCTCGCTCGACTCAAGCGGCGAAAGCCTGCACCGCCGCGGCTACAGGCAGGAGTCCGTAGAGGCACCGCTCAACGAAGTGCTGGCCGCCGGAATGATACTCATGACGGGATGGCAGGGCGACACTGACTTCATCGACCCCATGTGCGGCTCCGGCACGCTGCTCATCGAGGCCGCGCTCATAGCCCGCAACATGGCTCCCGGCGTGTTCCGCAAGGAATACGCATTCGAGAAGTGGCCCGACTTTGACGCCGAACTGTTCGACAACATCTATAACGACGACTCGCAGGAACGCGAGTTCAACCACCACATCTACGGCTACGACATCGACCTGAAGGCCGTGCAGAAGGCCAACCTGAACGTGCGCGCCGCCGGACTGACGAAGGACATCAGCGTGGAACTGGCCGACTTCAAGGACTTCAAGCAGCCTAAGGACAAGGCCATCATGGTGACCAACCCGCCTTACGGCGAACGCATATCCACCCCCGACCTGCTCGGCACGTACCGCATGATTGGCGAAACGCTCAAGCACCAGTTCAAGGACAACGACGCATGGGTGCTTAGCTACCGCGAGGAATGCTTCGACCAGATAGGCCTGAAGCCGTCGATAAAGATACCGCTGTACAACGGCTCGCTCGAATGCGAGTTCCGCAAGTACCAGATTTTCGAGGGAAAGCTGAGCGACTTCCGCGGCGCAGGCAACATCCTCAAGACCGAGGAGGAGAAGAAAGTGATGGCCGAGAAGCACCGCTTCAAGGAAAACCGCGACTTCAAGAAACGCCTCGCCGAAGCCGAAGACAACGAGGAGGGCGACATCCGCACGTTCAAGCTGCACAAGTTCGAGTTTGACGGCCAGAGCTTGCGCGACCGCGACCGCCGCCATGACGACCGTGACAGGCGCGACTACGGGCGCGGACGCCGCGACGACAACGACCGCGGAGGACGCGGATACGGACGCGGAGGACGTGACTTCGACGACCGCGGCAGACGTCCCGACCGCCGAGGCGGACGCGACTTCAAGGGGAGCAGGGACAGAAAGGATTTCGGCAAAAAAGGCAGGAGATATGACGAGTAAAACAAGCAACGGCATATTACAACGCGCCAAGATATGCGTCTTGGCGATGTTGGCGATGTTCACTGGTATGACGGCAGACGCACAAAACCGCAAGTTCACGCTCGAAGACCTCAATTTCGGCGGTAACAACTACCACAATATGGTGCCCAAGAACAAGTACCTGACGTGGTGGGGCGACCAGCTTGTGCGCCTCGACGTTGAGGAATGTTACACCGTAAACAAGAAAACGGGCAGTGAAAAACTGCTGTTCACGCTCGACGACGTTAACAAATGGGCCGGCACAAAGGCCGACAGCGCAAAAGTCTACCATCTGCTGTACGCCTCATTCCCCTACCCCGGCAAGCCTCTTGTGCTCATCGGGCGCAAAAACGAGCGGATGCTCATAGACTTCAAGGCCAAGAAAACAGTATGGCGGCAAAGCGCCGAGGGCGAAACGCACGCCGACTGGAACGCCGGTTCGCGCGCCGTGGCCTTCGTTAAGGACGACAACCTGTACGTAACCGACGCCGAAGGCTCTACCCGCCAACTGACGACCGACGGCTGCCACGACATCGTTTACGGGCAAAGCGTGCACCGTGACGAGTTCGGTATTTACAAAGGCACATTCTGGAGCCCCGACGGCAAGAAGCTCGCCTTCTACCGCATGGACCAAAGCATGGTGCCCGACTATCCCTTGGTTGGCATCGACACACGCATAGCCACGCTGCAACCGACGAAATACCCTATGGCGGGAGAGGCCAGCCACAAGGTTACGGTGGGCGTCTACGACCTGGCGACGGGCAAGACCGTCTACCTGAAAGCAGGCGATCCGACCGACCGTTACTTCACGAACATAGCGTGGAACCCAGCCGGAAGCACGGTCTACATGATAGAACTCAACCGCGACCAGACCGACATGGAGCTTGTAAGTTACGACGCCACGACAGGCGAGAAGCTGTCTACCTTATATAAAGAGCACCACGACAAGTACGTGCATCCGGTCAATCCGATAACCTTCCTGCCGTGGGACGACGACAAGTTCATCCTGCAAAGCGAGAAGGACGGATACAACCACCTGTACCTTTTCAATACAAAGGGCGAACAGCTGAAGCAAATCACGAGCGGCAAATGGATCGTGTTAGACCTCATCGGCTTTACGTCGAAGCCTGGGGAAGTGGTAATCCTCTCGACAGAAAACAGCCCGATACAGAACAACATCTACAAAGTCAACATAGAGACTGGCAAACGCACGCCGCTCGACAACGGCCGAGGATGCCACGCCAGGACGTTCGGCGGAGGCGGACACCGCACGCCGTGCCTCTCGCCCGCAGGCAACTACCTGTTTGACAACTACTCGGAGCCGGACGTTCCGCGCCGCATCGACATCGTAAACGTTGAAAAGGCGGAGCGCATGAACTACTTTACCGCCGAAGATCCGTGGGCTGGATACGACGTGCCCGAATACTCATGCGGCACGCTGAAGGCCGCCGACGGCGTGACAGACTTGTACTACCGAATGGTAAAACCCGTTGACTTCGACCCCGATAAGAAATATCCCACGGTGGTTTACGTGTACGGCGGCCCAGGCATACGCAACGTCGAGGCAACCTGGCACTACGCAAGCCGCGGCTGGGAGACGTACATGGCACAGAAGGGATACCTGCTTTTCATACTCGACAACCGTGGTTCGTGCGACCGCGGACGTGATTTCGAGCAGGCAACGTTCCGACATCTCGGCGTGGAAGAGATGAAAGACCAGTTGAAGGGGGTTGAATACCTGAAATCATTGGCCTACGTTGACACCACAAGAATGGGCGTACACGGCTGGAGTTTCGGCGGTTTTATGACGACATCGCTAATGACCACCTACCCCGACGTGTTCAAAGTAGGTGTGGCCGGAGGCCCGGTGATTGACTGGAAGTGGTACGAAGTGATGTACGGAGAGCGTTACATGGACACCCCGCAGACAAACCCGGAAGGCTATGCGGAGACAAGCCTCATCGGCAAAGCCAAGAACCTGAAGGGCAAGTTGCAGATAATCATCGGCACGGACGACCCCACCGTAGTGCCGCAACACGCCCTGGCGTTCATCAAGAAGTGCAACGAGGTGGGCACGCAGCCCGACTTCTACGTCTATCCGGGCGAAGGACACAACATGATGGGACACCAAAGCGTGCACCTGCACGAAAGGATCACGCAGTATTTCGAGGACTATTTGAAGTAAAATTTATAAAAATAGGAGTAAAGGAGTTATGTAGTAACGGAGTTAAGACAAATGTCTTGAAGTTTGACAACTAATGAATGCTACATTAAAAAGCATTTGTCTTAACTCCGTTACTACATAACTCCTTTACTCCACAAAAGCATAAAGAATTATGAAAATATTATTATTAGGAAGCGGCGGGCGCGAGCACGCCTTGGCATGGAAGATTGCGCAAAGCCCGAAAGTCAGCAAACTGTACATCGCTCCGGGCAACGCCGGCACGGCGAACGTGGGCGAAAACGTTGACATCAAGGCCGACGACTTCGACAAGTTGAAAGACTTTACCGTGACGAACGGCGTTGACATGGTGGTGGTTGGCCCTGAAGACCCGTTGGTGAAAGGCATCTACGACGACTTCAAGAGCGACAAGCGGACTGCCGGCATACCCGTAATAGGCCCGTCGAAAGCCGGCGCACAGCTTGAAGGCTCAAAGGACTTTGCCAAAGGTTTCATGCAAAGGCACAACATCCCGACGGCCAAATACAAGACGTTCAACGGCACGACACTCGACGAAGGACTGCGTTTCCTCGAAACGTTGCAGCCCCCCTACGTGCTGAAGGCCGACGGCCTGTGCGCCGGGAAGGGCGTGCTGATACTGCCGACGCTCGACGAAGCCAAGAAGGAACTGCGCGAGATGCTCGGCGGAATGTTCGGCAACGCCTCGGCAAACGTAGTGATCGAGGAATTCTTGAGCGGCATCGAATGCTCCGTGTTCGTGCTCACCGACGGCAAGAACTACAAAATCTTGCCTGAAGCGAAGGACTACAAGCGCATCGGCGAGGGCGATACGGGCCTCAACACCGGCGGCATGGGCAGCGTGACTCCCGTCCCGTTCGCCACGAAAGAATGGATGCAGAAGGTGGAAGACCGCATCATCCGTCCCACCGTTGACGGTCTCGCAGAAGAAGGCTTGGACTACAAAGGCTTCATCTTCTTCGGCCTCATCAACGTAAACGGCGACCCGATGGTGATAGAATACAACTGCCGCATGGGCGACCCGGAAACGGAGAGCGTGATGCTCCGTCTCAAGAGCGACATCGTTGACCTGCTGGAAGGCGTGGCCGATGGCGACCTTGACAAGCGCACGATAGAGTTCGACCCCCGCGCGGCGGTCTGCGTGATGCTCGTAAGCGGCGGTTATCCCGAAAAATACGCCAAAGGCTACCCCATCACGGGCATCGGCGACGTTGAGGGAAGCATCGTGTTCCACTCTGGCACGGCCCTGAAAGACGGACAAGTCGTCACCGCCGGAGGCCGCGTCATCGCCGTAAGCTCTTACGGAAAGGACAAAGAGGAAGCCTTGGCAAAGTCGTTCGCCGAAGCTCAAAAGATTAAATTCACCGATAAATACTTCCGCAGCGACATCGGGAAAGACCTTTGACAATTCATAATTCATAATGCATAATTCATAATTGGGCTGCGCATAACTTACCAAAAACGCAACAACCAGCCGTGAATTGTGCATTATGAATTATGAATTATGAATTAAATAAAAGTGAAGCGATTACAAAACAGAATAGCCGAAAGCCGTTTCGCGCTACCCGTAGCGGCCGTTTACGCCGTGGCCATGTGGCTCACCCTGTGCGCAGCCGGCATCAGGGATTACGCAGAACTGGCGATGTTCGCCCTGTCGGCGTACCTTATGGTTGAGCTGAACAACCGCAACGCCCTCATCCGCATTTACAGCCGTATGGTGTCATGCACGTTCCTCGTGCTCGGCACGATGGCCGCCCCAGCCATAGGACGGCTCGACGTGCTTGCCGTGCAGCTGTGCTTCATCGCCTCATACCTGCTGCTTTTCTCCGCATACCAGGACAAGCGGGCGCAAGGCAAGATGTTTTACGCCTTCGCGGCAATCGGCGCAGCGAGCATAATCTACCCCCAATCGCTGTTCTTCGTTCCGCTGTTTTGGGTGCTCACGGCAACCAACCTCATGGCTATGAGCTGGCGGAACTTCTGGGCGTCGGTAATCGGACTTACCATGCCTTACTGGTTTGTGGGCGGCTATTGCGCGATAACGGGCGACCTGTGGATGACAGACCTGCAACTGGTTCCCGACTTCTGGAACCCAAGCCCGTATACATCCTGCGTAACCGCAAGCACGGCCCTGACCTTCGGCTTCACGCTCCTC